>CALMCL010000001.1 GCA_937862905.1 uncultured Burkholderiaceae bacterium
TGCTGTTTAAAAAGAATGAAGGATCATTGATTCAAATGCCCAGAGGTTTTATTTAAATCTGATTTCATGAAGATGCCAAAGAAACAGCATTGTTTGAAAATGAAGCATTTTTTTGCAAGATGAGGTCGAAACCGATTTGAAAATTAACCACATGAGCGTTGTCCATATCTGCGCAGCGCTGCCGCATATTTTTCGACGTGGTGGGGTATCGCTTGGGTGCAACCCTTGCTTTTGCTGAGGGATTTGTTTTCAAATCAACAAGGAGGTTCTGTGTGGCGAATGGCTCAGGTCATGAGAGAGCCAAAGCTTTATGCCCATGCTGCAATCCACCATTTTTTGCGTGGTGAGATGCTGAGCAAGCCTTGCCACACATCATTGGGGTGTTGTGTCATCTCATTTAGCAGTGCTAACCGCATTTTTAATAAGGCATGCAGGCTTTTACTTGATTTTTGATGTGAAGGCGATAAAGCGTGATGGCTGTTTTCGTAATTTTTTACCGCCATCTGGGCATGCTGGAACAACAGCGTGACCAATCCTGCACCATGTTCTGCCCGTTGAGTGGGGGTTAAATTCTTTTTTAAGATTAAATGGGCAGGCAAATTCAGTTCTTTTAGCCACGACATGGGTAACCACAGTCGAGAGGGTGTCAGTCCATGGCCGATGTGGCGAGTCTGGTCAATCCACCACAGTGCGCGCCCCGCAGTGAGTGCATGATCATGCAGTTCAGGTGTGCCCGTAATGGACAGCCACACTTGAGCAAAAGAGCCGCTGATGGCGTCAATGGTCGGTTCAAGTTGCGCCAAATCTTCAATGCGGGTGATGTGATGCCAATGCATGTGCCCATGCAACAGACTTTGTAAAGCGATAAAAAAAGCTTCACTGTCGCTGTTGTTAAACCAAGGTTTGAGGGCAATCAGTGCAGGGTGGGCAATCTCACCTGTTTTGATTTTCTCCAGCTCATGATGCCACCAGTTGAGTGTGGTCACCGCATGGTGTTGATCGGTATAGATCGCGGCTTCGCGCCATTTTTTATGCAAAGTATACAATGCGCGCAGAGGTGTTCGCTGCTGACGGCGTGCCGTGCGGTGAGCAAAAAATAAACTGCTTGCCGGATACGGTGCAGCGAGCTGGAAAACTAATTCAGACATGTCTCAGGAAATCATTTAATGTGAAGCAGCGGGGTGCCGATATCAACTTTGTGTGCGGCATACCAACCTTGATTCATTTCAATGGCGTATTTGACAGCCGTTTTTGCACAATGGGTGTTCAGCGATTGAGGGGCCATGTCTTCGGTTTGACGCAGCACACCTTGCTCATCCAAAAAACCAACCGTCAGAGGGATCAAGGTGTTTTTCATCCAAAAACAGTAAGTGTGAGGTTCAGCAAATGCAAACAGCATGCCAGAGTTCTCTGGCATGCTGGTGCGGTTCATTAAACCCAATTCTTGCTTTTCGGAGGTATCGGCAAGCTCAAGCTGTACTTGTTTGAGTTGATTGAGTGTTGTGAATGGCAATGATGTGCTTGAAATGTTTGAGTCATTTATGCTGTTTGTTCTTTTTCCTGTTTCTTGACAGGCAATCAACATCACGGCGCTGGCGCATAACAATGACATGCGGGCAATTGACAACATCAGCTCATCCTTTAAGTTATACATTCAATTAAGTCTGTAATTCATTGAAAAAAAACAATTTATGGTTTTTTACGTGAAGAACTGGCTGCCACACGTGCACTGCGGTTCGCTTGACTGGCTGCGCCAACACGGGCTTTACGCACATTGGTCGGCAGCACACCTGATTTTTTACCAACGAAGTCAGGTTGATAACCTGTTCGACGTGGTTTCATGGGGGCGGTGCGTGCGGGCGATGGGGGGCATGGTGTGGCATCGATCATGCGGGTGTCGCCGAGCCCAAGGGTGCCGCCTTCAAATAGACTGTAGCCACCCACTTGTGTGCGAATCAAACGCAATGTGGGTAAACCCACTGCTGCGGTCATGCGGCGCACTTGGCGATTTTTGCCTTCGGTTAAAGTGATTTCCAGCCAATGTGTTGGGATGCTGGCACGATAGCGGATGGGTGGGTTGCGCTCCCACAACCATTTGGGTTCATCAATGATTTCGGCGTGGCAAGGCAAAGTCACTTCATCCCCCAGTTTGACGCCTGCTCGCAAGGATTTTAATGCGGCATCTGAAGGTGAGCCTTCCACTTGCACCACATAGGTTTTGGGTTTTTTGTGCAGAGGATGGCTGATTTGGTTTTGCATACGGCCATCGTCGGTCAGGACCAATAAACCTTCTGAGTCGGTATCCAAACGCCCAGCGGGATAGACATGAGGCACTTTAACGTATTCTTTCAACGTTGGATGTGTTTCGTGTTTGGTGAATTGGCAAATCACGCCGTAGGGTTTGTTCAACAGTAATAACATGGTGTTCCTTTGTTCTAAGGCCGTATGATACCAAGTTATGCCATGTGGGGCTTGGGTTTGTGTGTGTTGAGTGGTTGTTACGTGTTATTGAAGCTGACCATGCGATGGACAAGTCGATGGGCAAGTGAAAGATGAGCGCCTTTTTATTTTCCGCTGTATGCACACAAATCGTTGATGATGCATTCATTGCATTTGGGTTTGCGTGCTTGGCACACATAGCGGCCGTGTAAAATCAACCAATGGTGGGCGTCGAGTAGGAAATCTTTTGGGATGTTTTTAATGAGTTTCCGTTCAACATCCAGTACTGTTTTCCCCGTGGCCAGACCCGTGCGATTTCCCAAACGAAAAATATGGGTGTCCACGGCCATGGTGGGCTGTTTAAATATGGTGTTGAGGATGACGTTAGCGGTTTTTCGCCCAACACCTGGCAACGCCTCGAGTGAAGCTCGGTCACTGGGGACTTGGCTGTTGTGTTTTTCGATGAGCATGGCGCACAGGCCGATCACGTGTTTGGCTTTATTGCGGAACAGCCCAATGGTATTGATGTAAGGGATTAAACCCTCTTCGCCGAGAGCTAAAATGGCTTCGGGCGTGTTGGCAATGGGGTAAAGTCGAGCAGTTGCTTTGTTAACGCCGACATCAGTGGCTTGTGCTGACAACACCACCGACACCAGCAGTTCAAAAGGACTGGTGTAATTGAGTTCGGTTGTTGGATTTGGGTTGGCCGCCTTCAGGCGGGTGAACATCTCGAGTCGGTCAGCTGGGCGCATGGTTTCTATTTCAAATAGTGTATCGCACCCAAGCCGATATGCTCAATAGTCAAAGCTGAAAACGGGAGGCCGTGCGAGGATTTTTGGGTCATCGTAAGTGTGGCAAGGTTGACCACAAACACAGTTCGTTTTAACCGACGGAATCTTCAAATGTATATGTATCACCATCTGCAACATACGCAACATGTCACCGTAAATTAAGATTTCCGTCAGTAGCAAGGCTGTGATGACATATCAATACATCAAGCTTTGGCTTTCAGAGCCGCTTCAAGCTGGTCAAAGCGGTCAAACCCCCAAAAAGGCTCGCCATCGAAAATGACGAAAGGTGAGCCGAACACGCCTTTGGCGGTGGCCAAATCAATTTCAGCACGCACTTGCTCTTTGGTAAATGAATTGTTCATGCCTTCACTGACTTCTTCTGCTTTTAAACCGACGCTGACACCTAAATCAATGATGGTTTTGGGGTCACCAATGTTTTTATCTTCCACGTAATAAGCCTTGAAAATGGCTTGGGCCAACGCAATGCCTTTGTCTTCGCCGTATTTGCTTTCCGCCCACATCACTGCGCGTGAGGCGTAACGCGTGTCCAATGGAAATACACTTGGAATTTTAAATTCAATGTTGTGAAATTTTGCGCTGCGAATGTAATCGCGTTCAATGTAAGTGCGTTTCGCAGGATTTTGTACCAATGATGTACCGCTGGTGGATGGTTTAAAAGCCTCACCTGAAAATGGGTGCCAATCAACTCGACGATTGTGTTTTTGCGCCATCTCGTTGATGCGAGTGCTGGCAAAATAGCCATAAGGTGATGAAAAATCAAAATAAAAATCTAATGCGCTTGCCATATGAAACCCTTTGGTCTTCAGTTCAAAACTTAAAATGCCATTCTAACAAAGTTCAGAACTTTTCGTGAGTACTCAAATGTGTATTTAGTGCAAATTAAGTAAAGGCCGTGTTATTTTTAACACTTTGTGTGATTTTTATGATTGAGGACTCTTGTGCTACAGGTTG
Source organism: uncultured Burkholderiaceae bacterium (assembly GCA_937862905.1). Taxonomy (GTDB): domain Bacteria; phylum Pseudomonadota; class Gammaproteobacteria; order Burkholderiales; family Burkholderiaceae; genus Hydromonas. The sequence continues at coordinate 4,203 of CALMCL010000001.1, forward strand.
GTGGAAGGTGATCCTTGTGTAAAGACACACAAAAGTGAGTAGCGCTGTGTTTCTATAAAAATGGAAATGAAAGCCGCTGCTGGTGTGCTTTGTTTTGCTGGGATGAAGGACTGGAATAAGGCCGGAGATCACCGTTCAGCTAAAATGCGAGCAGCAAGGTAATACATTAAAATCAACTGGAAATTTTAGAATTATTTTGTAATTTTAATGTAATCATCACATGCTCTCTGTGAAAAGCATTACAATCGCCTCCATGAAACAAGACATCTTAATCAATACCAACAGTGCCGAAACACGCGTTGCCCTTCTTGAAGACGGTCGCGTGCAGGAGGTTTACATCGAGCGAATGGCCAATTTGGGCTTGGTCGGTAACATCTACTTGGGCAAGGTTGTGCGTGTGCTGCCGGGGATGCAATCTGCATTTATTGAGATTGGACTCGAGCGAACGGCTTTTTTACATGTTGCAGACATGATTATTGCAGCGCACAGCCCATCAGCCAGTCAGGCTTCAGGCAATGCATTGCCTCCGATTGAGAAAGTGCTGTTTGACGGTCAAACGGTTCTGGTTCAAGTCATCAAAGATCCGATTGGAACGAAAGGGGCGCGTTTATCAACCAAAATCAGTATTGCTGGCCGTTTGTTGGTGCATTTGCCGAAAGAGCAGGGCATTGGCGTGACCCAAAAGGTTGAAAATGATGAAGAACGTTGGGCGTTAAAGAATCAATTGATTGATTTGTTGGGGGCTGATAAAAACAATGCACAAGGCGGTTACATCATCCGCACTGCCGCATGTGATGCGCCTGTCGAGGAGTGGCAAAATGACATCAACTACCTCAATCGTGCGTGGCAAAGTATTTTACAAGCCTCTCAGAAACACCCAGCCCCATACTTGATCCACAAGGATTTGAGCTTGGCTCAACGGGTGTTGCGAGACATGGTGACCGTGGATACGGTTTCTGTGGTGACGGACAATGAGGCCACGCTTGCGGAATTGAACAACTTTGCCGACCAATACATGCCTTCTGTGAATGCCAAACTCATACTGGCGCCCATTGAGCGGCCATTGTTTGATGCATACAAAGTTGAAGATGAGATCAATCTGGCATTGCAACACCGTGTGGACCTTAAATCGGGTGGTTATTTGGTCATCGAAACAACTGAAGCAATGACCACCATTGATGTGAATACGGGATCCTATGTGTCTGGTCGTAATTTCGCCGATACGATACTCAAAACCAACCTAGAAGCGGCGCGGGAGATTGTTCATCAACTGCGTTTACGCAATTTGGGTGGCATGATCATCCTGGATTTCATTGACATGAGTAACACCACGCATGCTGAAAACGTGATGAACACCTTACAGGTTGAGTTTGCTCATGATCGAACGAGGACTGCTATCCATCCTTTTTCACCACTGGGTTTAATCGAAGTCACCCGCAAAAGAACACGAGAGTCGCTGGCTCAATTGTTGTGCGAACCTTGTCCCATGTGCTCTGGACGCGGCATGGTCAAAACAACACGTACGATCTGCTATGAGATTTTACGTGAAATCGCTCGTGAAGCCTGTCAATTCAACGCCACTGCATTTCGCGTGGTGGCGCACCCCGATGTGATTGACATGTTGTTGGATGAAGTGGCACCGCATTTGGCCGCGCTGTCGAATCAAATCGGTAAATCGATATCGTTGCAAGTACAAGGTATGTTTTTTCAAGAGCAATACGACATCATATTGATGTGATTGTTGAGTGTTTGTTGAGTGTTGTATAGTAAGAAATGTGCAGATGCACAATGAAATGTATTGCGAAAACAACAAAATGCATTAAATATTTCATGTTTTTCGCAATGTGAAGTATAATTTCAGCATAAGAAGCGCGT
>CALMCL010000002.1 GCA_937862905.1 uncultured Burkholderiaceae bacterium
AACCAAGGCGCTGTACTCAGCCCTCACGATTGATTACTCCTTGCGGGCGACGATCAATGACATCCGCACAATGGATCGAGCCGATGGCCGCGTCAAACGCGTCCATGCACGGGTGGCGCGCGATGTGACGCGCGGCGGTTTGGTGATGTTGCAATCCGACCCAGCGAGCAAAATCGCCAAAGAATGGGGCGCATTTGTCAAACGCCCGCAACTGGACAACTCGGCCAAATTGCGCAGCGACGCGCGCGGCCTGCTGATGGAGGGCAACCTGCCCCTGCAGTGGGTGATCGACGCCGACCTTAAAAGCGTGGTGGCGTGCGTGCGCATGCCAACCGAAACCATGCGCCCAAATGTGGGCGTGCATGGCCGATTTAATGATGTGGCGGCGGCCTATAGTCAAATGGATTTAAACACGGGCATGGACTTGTGCAGCTTTGCGCTTTGGCAGTTGACGATGGCGCGGCTCGATCCTGATAATTTTGACGACATGATGAGCATGGGGCGGCCGTTTATTGACGCGTCGCGCGAGGTGTGGCGCAAATTGCGCATGACCGACACCGACCTCGTGATCCGTCGCAAGCATCGATCACCCTTGCGCCTGTCGCACATTTTGGAAAATGCAAGCGAAGAGGAGCTCGGACAATACCAGCAGCGCATTGAGCTCAACAAAGACCTGATCACCACAGATTTTTACAGTAACAAAAAGGGCGCGGTCACCGCCGTACAGGGGGACGCGTCGCTGGGGGATGTGCAGGACGTGTTGTATTTGCTTGACACCTTTTTTGCAGGCACGGCCTTGCCCAAGGGCATGATGGGTTACACCGACGGCATGGCCCGCGACATCCTCGAGGACCTCAAGCGTGACTATTTCGACGAGGTGGATCAACTGCAGGACATTTTGGCGTGGGTGTACAACCAAGGTTTTAGGTTGCATTTGTTGTTGCGCGGCATCAACCCAGACGCAGAAACCTACACCCTCACCTTTAAAGAGCGGCGCACGGAAACATTGAGCCAAACCACCGATCGCGCCCTCAAGCTCAAAGCGGTGGGCTTGCCGCAATCAATGGTGTGGGAGGAGTTGGGCTACAACCCCGCCAGTGTGGAGGAGCGGCGCACCGCCGATGCGGCGAACTACGACCCCTACCCCGATGCCACGCAAACGAGCAAGGTTAAGATCACCCCAGGCAATGCACCCAAAGGGGACTCAGCCACCAGTGTGAGCCACCCATGACACCACAAGAGCGCGCCGCCAAAATCCGAGCGGCCACGTTGGCGACGGTCGAGCACCGCAACCACTTGGTGCGTGAGGCAGAGGCCGAAGTCCTCGAAGTTTACAAGCAGGCCGCCGAAGCGATCGTGCAGCACATCGAGGCCGCTGGTGACGGCGACGGGCGCGTGAGTTTGTCCAACTTACAAGCCGTGCTCACCGCCGTACAGGCACAAATCAAGGCCATGTCCACCAAGCGCGACACCTTGTTGTTTGACCGCATTGCACAGGCTGCCAAACTGGGGACATCCCCCTTTAAAACACACCTCAATGCCGATGCGGTGTTTGCGGTCAATCACAACGCGGTGGCCTTTGTCCGTGGTTTCTCAGCTGCTGACGGTTTGCAGCTGTCAGACCGACTGTGGCGGATCAATCGGGGGGCGGTGGAAACCTTGAGCGAACACATCCAGCACGCTGTCATCCACGGCGAGAACGGCTTTGAGGCCATGATGCGCAGCATGGGCAAAGGCGATGGTGTGGGGCACGATGTGGAGCAAGCCTACAATGCAGCCAAAACAGGCGCGATCGGACGCAGTGTGCGTGAGCTCATGACGGGTGCACCCGATCCCCGTAATGGCAAGGGTGTGGTGTATCAGGCACAGCGCGTATTTAACACCGAGATCATGCGGGCACACGGCGAGGCGTACATGTCAAGCGCCTTTGACACCGACGGCGTGGCGGGCGTTAAATTTAACCTGTCGCCCAATCACCCCAAAAAAGACATCTGTGACACGCATGCCAGCGCGGACCTGTACAACCTTGGTGCGGGCGTATACCCATCACGGGCAGCCTGCCCGTGGCCCGCACACCCGAACACGTTTAGCTATGTCACCGCAGTGTTTGATTTTGAGATTGAGGGGCATCCACAAAAAGACAACCCCTCTGATGCCGCCCCCGCCCCCGAAGAGCGCGCCTCAGACATTGGCCCCCACGGCTTGGATGAGCTCATCTCACGCGGGGCTGTTGTACGAATCACGCCGCACCAGCGGGCGTGTGTTTACACTGTGCGAGTCTTGTCGGCGCGGGCCTTGTGTGATATGCGGCAACCCCATCCCAAAAGAATACGGCGGCGCTCAAACCAATACATGCTCTGATGCGTGTAAGTCGTTAAAAGTAAAAAAAGTACAGCTCAAGCATTATGCCAAGCAGATGGCGTTAGACCCTGATCACGCAAAAAAAGGACACGCCCGCCAAAATCAACGCCGTGAGGCTGACTTGCAAAAAAAACAGGATTATTTGGAGCGGGAACGCGAGCGTGGCAGATTGCGTAGAAAATCACCTGAGTATCAAAAACAACGGGCTGAGTACCATGCGCGGCATTATCAAGCCAACAAAGACCGCATCATTGAATCACGTGCCGCCTTTTGGGACAGTCTAAGCCCTGAGCAAAAACAACTGAGACTGAACAAGATGCACGCCTCATCGCAAGCTTATATGCAAAGATATTACAAGATGATTTATGGGGATCCAAGCCTTATGGCCGAGCACCAGGAACGAAAACGGACGCATCGGATTAAGGCTCTCAATAAAAAAGCCTTGGCTGACATGCTTAAAGATGTTAACAAATTAATCATACGGAGTGATAAAAATGGAAATACAGACGATTGATCAGCACCAGCTGAGCACAATGACCAATGACGACCTAAAACGTGAGCTGTCGAGAGGGTTATCCATCACCGCGGAATACCTCAGTTACCTTGCCAGCATATGGCAAGAGCTGACCCGTCGAGGCGTGAACCTATCTGACTTGCGTCATGGCCTGATGGAGTACCTCCCTGCTATCGCCAATAAGCTCATGCACCCAGAGCTGGTCATTAACTATGCTGGGCAAAAAACGTTACTCGCGGCCTTGTCTCGATTGCCCTACTCAGCGCAAAATGATTTTGCAAAAAATGGGTTTGTATCCGTTGCAAAAATTGACGGCGACGGCTCACAAGAGGTGCAAGCGAGCTTGTCCGACCTCACGGCCGCAGATGTTTATCGGATTTTTGGCGAGGGCTATGTCCGTACACCTGCGGAACAATATAAGCACAGCCTTTTGCAGCAAAAAAAACCCAAGAAAATCACCCGAAAAACAAGCAATGTCAAACTTGATACAGAGACTGGGATGGTCAAAGTCTCAAACAACACTGTAGACCCCAAGCTGCTGTTAACAGTGCTTGGAGAGCTTTACGGTGTTGACCTCCATCAAGTCATCGGAGCAAAAGATGGGACACGGTAACCGATCTCGACTCACCGTCAGCACCGACCCCGCCAACATTGAGGCAATGCTCGCGCAACGCCGTTTTCACGGCCATAAAAACCTGCGCATTGTTGGCACCGTGTCTAGGGGCACGGGCGAGACGGGGCTGCTTGTGCAAAGCACGGTTAACCACCAATATTGGCTGTGGGATGGTGCGTACAGCAGTCTAGATGAGCGCAAAGTCAATGCGGCGATCGGTAAGCCGACTCAGTAGGGTAAACAGTTGACCTACACCATTTAACCTCGCAAACCGCCTCTTTGGCGGTTTTTTTGTCTTGCGTTGACTTCGTTTTTTAGTTGACAATGTGGGCTTACAATGGAGGTGGTATGAGTGCAGTATATTTTGTGGGTGGGATGCTTTGCGCGGGTTTGGCGGGTTTGTTGCTGGTGTTTGGTTTATACCTTGTTTTTTCTGAACGGCTGTACCAAAAATATGTAAAAAACATCGAAAATACAGAGCATAAAGTGCAATCACGCCCTGCGCTGGTCTTGTTGTGCCTTGCTTTTGGTGTGGGTTTTGTTTTTTGCAGTAACGAGCTCATGGGGAAATCAAATGCAAGCGCCAAGCAATACATGTTACAAACTCAAGCCACTGTGGTGTCAAGCACCGAAAAAGAGTATGTTGATCTGACAATTAAAAAATTAGATATTAAAACGCTGACGAAAAATTTACCCATCTACGACGAGTCTCACGACAAAAGCAGCATCGGTCTGCCGCGCACCCGTTGGAAAATCAAAGGCGCTGACACAATGAGCATGCTGGAATACATTGGTGACCCAAATGATGGGGCGCAAATCAGTGCGAAATGCATGACTTTTGACAGTAAGGGCGGGTACGAGCCTTGGATTAAAGGGCATCCTTGTTATGCTATTGCTGTGGGTTTGATGAGCAATGTTGTGGCGGCCAATGGTGAGGCCTTTGCCGTAAAAATGCTCGCGCTTTCAGGTTTAGATAGGGTACAAAAAAAAGAACCGTTTCCGTTGGTTCAGGGCAAAGATACAAAAATATCAATTGGGTTTAACCACTTGGGATTTTTTGACATCACTAATTCCGCCAAAAACCATTAACCCTTGACAATCCCGCCTCGGCGGGTTTATTATTTGGCTTCCTACTTCTAGTTGTCCCCGCCCAATATGGCGGTTTTGTTTTGCCCCTCTTTCACGTTGTGCTTTCTGTGCACGCGTTCGTCTTTGGGGGTGTTGGGTGTCCGTAAGGCCCCAGCCGTCTAGACGGTAGGAACGCCCCCACCCGTATGGTGGACAATCCTAAATCTAGGAGGCTCTCATGCCTAACATCATCTACACGCGCAGTTTCTGCGCGGCATCCAATACCATTTTTATGACCTGTGCCCGTGGTGGCACACGGTGTGCGTTTCGCGCCGCTGTGCCTGCTGTGCCGTCTGCACTGTGGCGGCGCATCAGTGCCGCACCTGTGTTTGACTTCACCGCCCGCCCTGTTGCTGACCTGCGCGAGGTGGCCTGATGAGCACCGCAAAAACCAAACTTAAAATCGTCAACCCTACACCCAACGCCGATGAGCTGGACAGTCCCGTTGCTGCCCATGACATGCACCCGGATGCTGTGGCGGATTTGGCACGGCACAGTCTCTTGCTGCAGGCGGGGGATGATTTATCTACCTGTTGCGACAACCTCAACGCGATCCTGTGCCTGATGAGCGCGGCACGCAACGATGAGGCCATGCGCATTGAGCAGCTGTATCACCTGCTCAACCCACTGTATGAGCGATTAACGGGGATCGATGAGCAATTGAGTATCGCAATTTAGCCTTTTTTAAATAATGACAGAGGGACATTAATGTCCCTCTGTCATCCTGTCGCCAAACCATCCAAACACAGCCCGCCCTTTGGCGGGCTTTTTGTTGCCCGCCAAAACCCTGCCCGTGAATCCATCGCTGAGCGCCGCTATGCTCTCAATATCCCATTATTGAATCGGCAATCTCATGCGCACACAGCCCTACACACTTTCCGAGCCCACATCCAAAACCATCCGTGTCTTGTCCAGCATGGCGGCCACGCCGTCGGCACATGGGCAAAAAACATGGGTGACGGTGACGCGCACAGGCACATTTACCGATCCCCGTTATGGCACGTTTGACATCACCCACGACATGTTGCTCTCGATGGTGCGCAACTTTGATGCGGGCACCGTGGGCACAGACATTTTTATCGATGTGAGCCACAAGCCCGAGGACGGTGCGGCGGCAAAGATCACCAAATTATCGGTTGAGGGCAACCGCCTGCGCGCCTTGGTTGAGTGGACGGCGTTTGGCGTGTCTGCGGTCAAGGAGCGTGGATTTACCTACCTCTCGGCTGAGTACCATCCTAATTATCAAGACAACGAGGTGGGGGCCACCCACGGCGCGGTCTTGCTTGGCGCGGGATTGACTGTGCGCCCAGTCATCAAGCGCCTTGACCCTGTGACGTTATCGTGTGAGTCCGAGGACGGCAACATCCCATTAATTGTGCACCCCGAATTGGCACAAAAATTTTTAACGGAAGCGAACAACTCGATGAACATTTTGACTAAATTACTGGCCTCTTTGGCGGCCTTGTCTTTGAGCGAGCCTGTGCGCTCGCAATTTAAAACTTTGGCAGAAACGCAGCTCAAAGACGTCACCGACCAATCGGTGGCCAAAACATTGGCAGACAATATTGAAGCCACAGCCAAAGCTTTGGCTGAAGAAACTAAACCATTGGCGGGCGTCAGCCTTGCTGGATCCCCTGTGGACAAAGCCCCCGCTGTGGCAACGCCTGTTGCTTTGAGCGAGGCTCAAATCGGCGAGCTGGTCAGCAAAAAGCTGGCGGAGGCGCGCAAAACTGCCGATGACATCATCGCGACGGTGGCGGCTAAAAAAACGTTGTTGAGTACCACCATTGATGCGGCCGAAGGCCTTGATGACGCGCTCAAAAAAGAATTGTGCGAGTCGGCAGGTAACTTTATCACGGCCGACATGACCGACGACAAGGTGCGCGAATTGGCGCAACACCAGATCGAGCACGGCAATCGTGTGGTCGCGGCGAAAACCTTGTCGAACATGGGCTATGGCGCCGCACCCGCAGGCTCGCCGCACATTGTGGTGTTGTCGGATGACAGTAAAAAACTCACCAGCATTTACACCGATCACCTCAAAAAAACCAGCTCAGCGCACAAATTGAGCCTTGACGACAAAGCCCCTTTGCCCCCATTTTGTGAGCGCATTTTGGCGGAGTATGACCGCATCAATGGCGCACATCTGCAGTCCGAAATCAAAGTGTTGGCGGGCGCGGCGACGGACATGTCGTCCACCAGCTTGCCTTACAGTGTGCAGCGCGAGGTGATCCGTCAGGCTTTGTCTGATCTTAATGTGTTGGCTTTGGTGCAAACCTTGACGGACTTTAATGCCCAAGCCACCACACAAATCCCGTTCGAAACGCGCGACATGTCACAAATGATCAACGACGGCATGGTGTATGAAAACCGCCCGATCCCGTTTGCGGGCGTGTCACAGGGCATGGAATCGACATGGGTCACGCCCATGAAAATCGCCTTATCGATCACCAACGAGGTGATGTTTTTTACCCGCTCGTCGGCGCTCAATTGGGATGCGCTGGGTCGCAACATCGAAACCAATGCCCGCATCATGAAAGAGCTGGTGCACCGCCGCATTTGCAATGAGTTGCAGCGTGCAAGTGACAGCTATTTGGCGGCGGCGGTGAGCAATGAAGCCTTTACCACTCAGTTGACGGGTGCGAAATCAGTCATCAAAACAACAGGTTTCCCGATCGTCCGCCCTTTTCAAGCGCGCGATTTACAAGGCACCGCGCAGGGCGTGGCCGAAAACCCCATCACCGTGGTGCTCAACAGTGTAACGGTGTTGCCGTATGACGGCTCAGGCACGCAGACGTCGGGCACGTACTACCGTGTGATGTCCTACAACGTCGGCACGATCCAATTTGTCAATCAGGCCGGTGTGCCTGTGACGCCTGCCAATACGGGCACCAATACGATCAGTTACAGCCGGGCGACCAATGTGTTGCTGTGGAAATCGGATTTTAACGCGGCGTCCATCACCCTTGAAAAAAACCTCAACGGCTTGTTGCGCGCGATTGGCTCACGCAAAGCAATGCTGAAAGCACAGCGTTTTGTTGACCCTGATTATTTGTTGATGTCGCCGACACTCAACGACACCATCAGCAATGCCGAACAATTTGTCATGTCACTTAAACGCGATGGCTCAAACACCTCAAGCGCTGGTGATTTGGATGCGGTCAAGTCCATCCCAACGTTTGGCACCAACGCGCCGGGCATTGACTTGGGCGATGATCGCATTTTGATGGGCAAGCGCGGCGTTACGGGTTACACCATCGTCAAGCCGTACGTGTCGGGCGAGTTGATCGAGGCGATCGATCCAACAACGGGCAAGCCTTTGGGTAAAAAAGTCGCTTACGGCGAGGAGTACAACGCCATTGCAACACCCAAAGCCGTGCGTGATCGCGCAACATCAATTGTGGTGTACAGCCAAACCGCGCGCGACGCGATTTAAACGCCAATCCAATAACCCAACCCCCCAGCACCGTGCACCGTGCTGGGTCATGGATGACAAAAAAATGAACAAAATTGCTTACCAAAACACAAGCCAAGAGCCGCAATACATCGGCGGCTTTTTAATCATGCCAGGCGACACGCGCGAGGTTTTTGCGCATGACGTGCCGGGCTACAACGTCACTGGCGTGGATCAGTCACAGCCTGTCGCTCGACACATTGTTGATGTGTTGATCGACGGTGCTGAGGGTGATTTGATTGCCGCCATCCCGTCCTTGTGCGATGACGATTTGATCGACATGGGCGAGCGCGAGCAGGCGGGCGCTGCGCGTAAAAGCGTGCTGGGGGCCATCTCTGAGGCACTGCTGACACGCGGCCAAGACAAACAAAACGACTCTGATGATCAAGTCTCTGATGATCAATCCAATGATCAAGAGCCCCCCGTTGTTGTCACACCTGCCCCTGTCAAAGCCAAAAAATGACCCTCAATGCCCTCATTGCCCGCCACAAAGCCGCACTGTTGGATGCACAGCGCGGCTTTAAGGATGACGACAGCGACTACGCGCGACACATCACCACCGCTTTGGCCGATTTAAGCCAACGCCGCCCACGACATGTATGGGCGAGTTTGGCTTTAGAACCCAAGCGACGGACCTACCCTTGCCCGCCTGACCTTAAGCGCGTGTACGCCTGCCATTATGGCCGCGACGAAAAGCAACAGCGTGACTGCTGGGATCCTCATTACCCCATCGGACGATTGCCCGATGTGGTGGTGGGTTGGGATGCCGACGAGGTGCGCTTTTTAAACGTGCAGCCCTTGCCATCGCCCATGTTGTTGGCGGTGCTGGGCTCGCATTGTGAGTACGAGTACACCACCGATCACATCCTGACCGACAGCGTGTGCACGCTGGATGACTTTGAGCAAAGCCTGTTGATTTTGCGGGCGCAGGCCGAGGCCATGCGCGAGCTGGCGATGCGCAACAGCACCCAACCCGTCCAGCTGCGCGATGGCTTTACGCAAGGGGCGGCCAATGGCACCCCATCGCATCTGTACACCGTGCTGTTGGCTGAGTTTGAGCAGAGGGCAAAGTGATGGACATCCGTGTGGACGTTGACTCTGATCGGGTGCGGGCGGCTTTTGCCAAAGCCCCCGAGGTCATGCGCCGCACATTGGATGGGGCACTCAACAAGGCCGCCATGTACCAGGTGCGCACGGCACAAGATGTGGTGCGCCACAATGGCTCTATTTTTAAATCACTGCTGGTGCAGTCGATGTTTCACCGCACCCCCGAGCCCCTGGTGCGGGAGGTGCGATCCGCGATGCATTATGCGCCCTATGTGGAGCATGGCACGTCAGGGGGCGGCATGCCGCCCGTCCTCGCATTGCAAGAGTGGTTGCGGGTCAAGCATGGCGTGGTGGGCAAAGATGCCCGCAATCGTGCATTTATGTTGGCCAAAAAAATCAAAGCCAACGGGATCAAGAAAAAGCCATTTATGCAACCCGCTTTTGAGCAAAGCCGCAGCCGTTTGGAGCAGATTTTAAAAGATGGCGTCGCCCGTGGCGTTGAATCGGTGCTGGGGGCGTAATGGACGTGATCACAGCGGTCATCACCGAGCTGCGCAAACGCATGCGCGAGACCCTGCCCCATCGGGTGGTGTCCGACGATTATGTGCCGTTTGCCGAACGGGTCGCCAGCGAGCTCAATCAAGGCGTGATTTGTTTTGTTTTGCCCGAGGTCGAGATGATTGATGACTGGACGCTGCGGGCACGCCCTACCATTGTGGGGCAAATTGAGGTGCCAACCCGTGGCGGACGTCCCAGCGTGGGCGAGCGGTCAGAGCACAAGCTGGCGGGCGACATACGGGCGTTTTTACGCAATGCGGGGCCCAACATGCCGCGCATCGACGTCAAGAGCGTCAAGTACTCCGCACAGCAAGAGCACCCCAACCACTGGTGCATGTTTGAGTGCGAGATCGGCCCCATCAGCGAGGGGCAGCTTTTATTTGCGCTGGATGACCGCGCGGCGGGCGATGCCCCTGCTGATCAATACCCCCCACCGTTGGATGCCTCACCTTTGGCGGGCGTCCACCTCAACATCGACGTGGCACCACATGCCCCGCCACACGAGCATGACCAATGGTTGGCGGATGACTACACCGCCAGCCAGCCCGATGTACCAACCCTTTTGGAGTTTACCCATGACTAACGCCACACCCTTGCTTTTAAAAATAAAACCCGCCTCTGCGGGCTTGCTCGTCCGCCTCGAAGATGGCAGCGACATGCTGGCCGCATCGGGTCAAGCCGTGCCCGCCACATCGTACTACCGCCGCCGCCTGATGGATGGCGATGTGGTTGAGCTGACGACGGAGGAGGTCAAAGCACTGGATGCATCGATCGCCGCCTTTGAAAACGGCGGGGTGACGCGCGACAGCACCCCCGCTGAAGTGCCCCAAGAGCCTGCAACACCAAAAAACAAATAACCTCAACGACCTCCTGATGCGGTGGTCTAAGTGGACGCGCCCCATCCCATCGTTTTTTTAAAAAAAAGGACACACCATGCCTGATAACATGACTTATATGACCATCCCCATCGGCCGCACTGGGGGTGTGTTTATCGAGGTTGACCCAACCAAGGCAGTGACAAGCCTGCCGAAAATGCCGCGCAAAGTGCTGGTGCTCGGGCAACGACTGCCGGGCGCGCAAGTGCCTGCATTAACCCCCGATCGTCAGCAAAACGGCGAATCAACGGCACAGGCGCACGGTCGCGGGTCTGTCTCGCACGTGATGATGATGGCGATCGATAAAGTAAAGGCCATGTACGGCGACATTGACACGTGGGTGGTGAGCATGGATGACCTTGCGGCGGGTGTGGCGGCAGCGGGCACCATGACTTTTACGGGATCGGTGACGCGTGCGGGCACCCTGCAGGTGTACGTTGGCGGTGTGCTGGTGCGCTGCGCCGCCACTGTGGGCGATACAGCGGCGACATTGGCGAGCAAAATCACCGCAGCGATCAACCTAAACACCGACCTGCCTGTGGCTGCGGTCGCCGCAGGCGCTGTGGTCACGGTCACCTGCACCAACAAGGGCGAGGTGGGCAACGGCATGGAGCTGTCCTATCGGTATTATGATGAGGACACCTTGCCGCTCGGCATCAGGCTCACATGCCTGCCCCTGTCAGGCGGGACGGGCAACCCTGACGTGGCCGCCGCACTGGCGAGCATTGCCGACGAGCAGTTTTACACCATCATCATGCCGTTTACGGACAGCGCCAACCTGACGGCTGTTGAGGCCGATATGGATGGCCGATGGGGCGGGATGTCCATGAAAACGGGGCACGTGTTTACCGCCATCAACGGCTCAATGTCGACGCTTACGACGTGGGGCGCGGCGCGCAACAGCCCGCATTGCACCACATGGGGGCTGCGCGGCTCACCCACGTGGTCGCCCGCTCGTTTGGCGGCGTTTGCCGCAACCTGCGAGGCCAGCGGCGCACGCCATCCCGCCATGCCTTTGCGCAGCTTGGAGGTGCCTGGGGTCAAAGCCCCCCGCCCCAAAGATCGGTTTAGTCGCAGTGAGCGAGAGCTGTTGCTCATTGACGGCATCAGCTCGACCATCGTTGACAGCGGCAGCAAGGTGATTTTGGAGTGTGTCATCACCAATTACCAAAAAAATACAATGGGCTTTGATGATGAGAGCCTCTTGCGCTTGGAAACCAAGTGGACGGTGGATTATTACCGTTATGCCCACCGCCAAAACATCGCGCTTAAGTTTCCGCGCTGCATTTTGGTGGACGATGACACCAATATCTCGCCTGACTTGCCTCATGTCAAAGCCTCGATGTTGCAGGCCGAGTGCTATGCGCTGGACAAACGCTTGGAGTATGTCGGCATCATCGAAAACCCTGCAAAAAACAAAGACAAGTATCGATTTTTGCGATCAGAGGCTGACAAAGATCGTGTCAACGCGATTTTGCCGCCCAACATCACCAATCAATTTGTCACGTTTGCGGGCGCGGTGCAGTACCAACTGTAACCATAAACCCACAGATCGACAGATTAGCGATCAATACACAACGGCGGGTGATGGACTCACCTGCCCCCTGTTAATTTTTTTAAATGGAGTCCCCCATGTCCACAACCCCACCAAAAATGACCGGCATTTGCCACCTCAATGTCAATGGTGCCCGCATGCGTACCGAAAAGGGTGCGAGCCTTGAGGTGGGCGGCCCCGTCGGCGAGTCTGCCATGAGCACCTCTGGTTTTGAGGGGACGGTCACCAAAGAGATCAAACCCGGCAAGGTGTCCGTCAGCCTGTTGCACTCAGACAAAGACGATGTGAGCTTGATCCAGCGTTGGCGCAACGTCACCGTGACGTTTGAGACCGACAGTGGCCAAACCTACCTCATCCAAAACGCAGGCACCGTCGGCGACGTCAAGTTTAAAGACGGCAAGATCGACTTTGACCTTGAGGGCGCGCCCGCCGAACTGTTGTGATGTCCCGATGTCTCCTCCTTCCTCGCTTGAGGACGCCCCTGCCATAGCGCGGGGGCTTTTTTTTGCCGTCAATATTGCCGTCAAAACCCTGCCCGTGAAACCATCCATGACCTCGTGGATACTCCAATCTGTATCCCCTTAAGTGTCATACCAAAACCACACTAAACCCACGCTAGGAGCACCCCCATGAGTCATGTTGTCACCTTAAAAAAAGGCTTGCTGATCAAAGGCAAACCACACCTCACCCTGACGTTGCGCGAGCCGTTTGTTGATGATTTGGTCGCGGTGGAAGCCGACGGGGTGATGGCCTATCAGTCCAACACCTTTCGCCGCGCATTGATCGCTCGATGCATCGTCAAGGTGGACGGTTATGCGGGTGATGTCACCCCCAGCATGATCGGCAAGCTGGGCATGACCGACTGGACTCTTTTACAACGTGGATTTGATGCGGCGGAGGCAGAGGGAAAGCCCGAGGCCACCAGCGAATAGGGTTTTGGCATGAGGTTTTACTCATCGCACTCAAAACAGGCTGGAGCGAGGCCGACATCCTCAAGCTGCCCACATGGCGATTTGACGCCTACCTAAAAATCCTGACACAAACACCCACAGAGACACAATGAGCACACCCCAAGTCATGGTCCGTATTGCCGCTGACGCCGCGCGATTTAATCGCACGGTCAATGGGGCCTCACACACCTTAAGTGGGTTTGCCAAAACCGCGCATGCGGAGTTTAGCCGCCTCAAAAACATGTTTGGATCGGTGCAGGGGCAAATGGTGGGCATGGGCGCAGGCCTTGGCATGACCAAGCTGGTGATGGATGCCGCGGCGCTGCAAAAAGAGACCCAGCTGCTCAAGGTCGCCACGGGCGGCAGCACCCAGCAAATGGCCGTGTGGAACTCAGAGATGCTGCGCCAACAGCAAACCACAGGCACCTCAGTGCAATCGCAGCTTGAGCTCTCACAAGCCTTGCAAGCCGCAGGGCTGGGCATGGAGAGCATCACCCCCGCACTTGAGCCCGCCGCCCGTACGATGGCGGTGGCCAAAGCCAACGCCGACCAACTGGGTAAAGCGATGGGGGTCGCCTCTCAACAATTTAACATTGACCTCAAAAGCCCGCAGCAAGTCACCACCCTACTCGATCAGATGCTGGTGGCAGGCCGAGCGGGCAACGCCGAGCTCGAAAACCTGCCCGATATCTTTGCACGGGTCGGTGGGCGCGCACGTGACGCCAATATGGGGTTAACGGACACGCTGGCTTTGGTGGAGACCCTGTCCAAGTCAGAGCCACAGGCCGAGCGGTTGGCAACACTGACCGACTCCACCTTGCGCGTGTTTACCAACTCAAAATACATGCACTCAGCGCAAAAGGGCACAGGGGTCAAATTTTTTAACACCGATGGCTCACGACGCGACCCTTTGGTGGTTTTACAAGAGATGCACAAGGCTTACGAGTTGTTAAAAACCGATAAAGACCGCATGGATTTTATCGACAAATCATTTGGCAAGTCCGACATGGACACCCAGCGCGGTGTCAAAAAACTGCTGGACGGCGATGCGCTGACCCAGCTTGACACCATCAAGTCAACGCTCAAGGATGCCACGGGACAAGCCAAAAACGATCTAAATGAGGCCATCAACAACTCGGTTGATCAAACCAGTCGTTTGGCGGGCGCGCTCAAAGAGGCGGCCAACGGTTTTACCACACCGATCAACGATGCGATCAGTCGAGGCATCAAGTACTTGATGGGGGACGGTCAAAGCACCCCATCAGCTGGCGAGGATTTGCGCGATGTACAAGCACGGCAAGGCCGCAGCCTTAACCTAACGGGCAAGCAAATGCTGGCAGGTGGCGGGGTTGCGCTGGCGGGTCTGTATGGGCTGTCTCGCGTGGGCACGGGCTTGATC
>CALMCL010000003.1 GCA_937862905.1 uncultured Burkholderiaceae bacterium
TAATCATCAAATTATCACGAGTACTACCGGAACATTTACAGTACAACTCATACTCAGATAGAGAAAGGTTTTGGTCTAAACAAAATTTACGATAATCACTCATCGAGTTATATTCATTTTCTGTATCTTCGTGTTCACTCTCACTCTCCACCTCCAAAACAAAGTGTTCTTCTTCGATTTTTTTAGAATGTAACTCTACTTGCTGGCTATAATACAGTTTCCAATCAGGGGGAATTTCTTTCGACCCTAGAACGTTTTCATATCCTTTTTTAACTTCATAAAGCATTTTCAAGGAGTAGCTATTGGATACAATATTAAGCATCATTAGAGCTTCAGATCTATTGATCCATGATTGTGGAATATCCAAACCATACTTATTGACTTGATCATAGTAGCTCAAAGCTTCTACTAGCCTAAATTGTCTTTTCAATGAATTAGCCAAATTCACCATATTTTTGAGAAACGAAGAATCATTGTGATTTGATAACTTAAATGTCTTCCAATAAATATTTTTTAATTCAACGAGCTCGTAAATGGAGTTAAACGACTGTTTGAAAGGATTCGTAAAGGTCAATTGATTTGCTTTAGCATTACCAAGATTATAGTAGTATGAGCCCTCATCCACACTCTCTAGAATCTTATCCTTGTACTTAGTCAATAGATTCAAACCCTTCAATGCTGCTTGTGAATTGGGCTGCATCCCACCAATATCTATAAGAAGACCTACTAAATTAAATAAAACAATAAAATAGTTTGAATCTCTCGGCAACTCGCTTTTTACTCTTTTTAATAAAACACAGCAACCATCGTAAGACTCCTGGAATTCCCCTAAATTGACTAAACCACTTAAACGTTCAAATTCCTCTCCAATCTGAATAAGCATACCCGTCCCTTCATTTAAAAAATCAACAACTTGGAAATTATGAGTACCAATCTTGGCATATAAAAAATCAGCGTGGAAAATTCCACGCTGATTTATAAATTTATTTGTAATTCGCCACGCCATCCGTGATTTCTTTGTGCGCTTCATCCACATCGCCCCAGCCTTGGATTTTCACCCATTTGCCTTTTTCGAGGGCTTTGTATTGCTCAAAGAAATGTTGGACATTGTCTTTGATGTATTGTGGAACGTCGGCAATCGCTTTGATGTCGGCTGTCATTGGGCATACTTTATCGACAGGTACGACGATGAGTTTTGCGTCTTGGCCTTTTTCATCGTCCATTTTTAAGATGCCCACAGCGCGGCAACGCACCACTGCACCCGCCATGATTGGGAATGGTGCCAGCACGAGTGCATCAACTGGGTCGCCGTCGCCGGCCAAGGTTTGTGGAATGTAGCCGTAGCTCAAAGGATAGCGCATGCCTGTGCCGATGAAGCGGTCAACCCACAATGTTTGTGTGTCTTTGTCCACTTCGTATTTCACTGGATCGCTTTGCGCTGGAATTTCAATGATGACGTTAAAGTCGTTTGGAATGTCTTTACCTGCTGGAATCGCTTCGTAACCCATGGTGTATCCTTTTGTTCAATGGAATGTGATTTGTCCGATGTGGCGTAGCCGCCCATAGCTTGCGCATTATATAATAAATCGAAAAAACGAGCCCCTACTTTTGTGGGTGATGTACTGCGAAATACGGTTTGGATCTGCATGCTTAATCACTCGCATCACTCAGCATTCGATGAAAATCAAGTCAAAACACATGTGTTCTAAGCTTTTTAAGGGCTGAAGGGGTTAATTGCGACAATCATTTTATTTTGCAAGTCATCACTCTAACGCACATGGCTGACATTGAGCTGAATGCTTTTCGAATGATTTAAATGTGCGGTGCATTCTTTGTGGGGCTTTTTGCCTTACAGACCGCGTTATTTTTGTGAGAAAATAACTGACACTTTCTTCAGTCTCTTTCTTCGTGTTTTCCCATATGGTGACGCAATGACACAGCTAAAACCTTTGTTGAATCAGCTTCTTTCTGTTGATTTCCCTCTCATTCAAGCACCAATGGCTGGCTCACAGGATCATCGATTGGCCGCTGCGGTGGCTCAGGCTGGCGGTTTGGGCTCAATACCTTCTGCGATGCTGACACCCGATGCACTTGCGTCGCAATTGTCCAATTACCGCGCCATGACCGATCGCCCTGTCAATGTGAATTTTTTCACACACACGTCGCCCACGCCCGACGAGGCGATCGACAAGGCATGGCAAACCTTGTTGTCACCGTATGACGATGAACTTGGCATTGATCGCACACAAACAATTGCGGGGGCAAGTCGCTTGCCGTTCAATCATGCCATGGCGGATGTGCTGGATGCGTTCAAACCCGAAGTGGTCAGTTTTCATTTTGGTTTGCCTGCGCCTGACTTGCTCGCACGCGTGAAATCATGGGGTGCCTTGGTGATGTCGTCGGCGACGACCATTGAAGAAGCGCGTTGGCTGGAGCGCAATGGTGCGGACATCGTCATCGCGCAAGGTTTAGAAGCAGGCGGGCATCGTGGGCATTTCTTAGGCAACGATGTGTTGGACATCAGTGCACAGATGGGCACATTCGCCCTTTTACCGCAAATCATGCGCGCTGTGAATGTGCCTGTGGTGGCTGCCGGTGGCATCGCTGACGCAGCGGGTGTTCGGGCCGCCATGAGTTTGGGGGCGGCGGGTGTGCAAATCGGCACGTCGTTTCTGTTGTGCAATGAGTCCAATGCCAGCCCAGCGCATCGAGCAGCATTAAGCAGTGAGATGGCCACACACACCTGCCTGACCAATCTGTTCACAGGACGCCCAGCACGCAGCATCGTTAACCGCATCATGCGTGAAATGGGGGCCATCAATCGCCATGTGCCTTTATTTCCATTGGCCACCACTGCGATCACACCTTTACGGGCAGCAGCTGAAGCAAAAGGCTCAATGGACTTTTCACCGTTATGGGCTGGGCAAAATACATCTGGCTGCCAAGCCATCAGCGCCACGGAATTGACTTTGGAATTGGCAAAAGGATTTGACTGAGAAGCAGCAGAAACCTATTTTTTACTTTTACAAAAAAGATCAAACTGCTTTTTTACCAGCGCACCCAGCCAAGCGCAGTTCATGATTTTTGCTAAGCAGCATTCCAAGAGCACACCATCCAAGGTACAATGTGGGTCACTCATTTGACACCCTTATTATGAAACAATACCTCGATCTCATGCGCCATGTTTATGAACACGGCACTGACAAAATGGACCGCACGGGCACAGGCACACGCTCAGTGTTCGGCCACCAAATGCGTTTTGATTTGACCCAAGGCTTTCCGTTGTTAACAACGAAAAAGGTTCATCTTAAATCCATCATCTATGAACTGTTGTGGTTCATCCAAGGCAACACCAACGCGAATTGGCTAAAAGAGCGCGGCGTGACCATTTGGAACGAATGGGCACGTGAAGACGGTTCGCTCGGCCCAGTGTACGGTCACCAATGGCGCTCATGGCCTGATGGTCAGGGTGGTCACATTGATCAACTCTCTGAGGTCATCCAGCAGCTCAAAACCACGCCAGACTCTCGCCGCATCATCGTCAGCGCGTGGAATGTCGCCGACATCCCACGCATGGCCCTGCCGCCATGCCATGCGTTTTTCCAATTTTATGTCGCCAATGGTGAGTTGTCATGCCAGTTGTATCAGCGCAGCGCAGATATTTTTCTCGGTGTGCCGTTCAATATTGCGTCCTATGCCCTGCTCACGCACATGATTGCGCAACAAACAGGTTTGGTTGCGAAAGAATTCATTTGGACAGGTGGTGACTGCCATTTGTACAACAACCATTTTGAGCAGGTGAACACACAACTCGTGCGCGAACCTTTGCCTTTACCTCAACTGAACATCAAGCGCACACCTGCATCAATTTTTGAGTACGAGTTCGATGATTTTGAATTTTTGAATTACCAACATCACGCACCGATCAAAGCACCTGTGGCGGTTTAAACGGAATGGCATCAACGGTCGCTCAAACATGGTTCAAAAAAAGAGTAGACACCTGACGGTGTGCAGCTCATTTAGGGAGCAGCAAAGACGTCTCGGTCTTTGCAGCAAAAATACAATAACAATACAACATTGATTTCAAACATGAGCAAAACACTTTCACGCCTTCAAGCCAACTTGCTTCTCCTTCTCGCCGCCTGTGCATGGGGCTGCGCTTTTGTCCCTCAATCCATTGCCACCAAATTCATAGGGCCTTTTAGCTTCACGGGTGTGCGCTTTTTATTGGGCGCGCTGGTGATTTCACCCTTGGTGTGGCGCGAATGGAAAATGCTGGTTGATGCCAAGCGCACACCATCAAAACGCGATTGGTTGCAAATTGCCTTGATGGGTGTTTTGCTGTGCATGGGCACGAGTTTACAGCAGGTGGGCATGGCGTTCACGACCGTGACCAATGCAGGGTTTTTAACGGGATTGTATGTGCCGCTTGTGCCACTGCTTGGCTGGATTTTGTACAAACGCCGTGCGCACTGGGTGGTTTGGCCTGCGGCTGTGGGTTGTTTGATCGGCACTTGGTTGCTCACGGGCGCAGGCGCAGTGGATTTAAATGTGGGTGATTTGTGGGTGTTGGCCACGGTCATTCCATTCACCCTGCACGTGCTGTGGGTCGGTGGCGTGGCGGATAAACTGCATGCGCCATTGCTGGTGTCATGGGGGCAATTCATTGTCTGCGGTGTGCTGGCCAGCTGCTTCGCCTTGCCTTTGGAAAATTTCGACAGCGCGCATTTGGCCGATGTGTTTTGGCCGATCGCTTACATGAGCGTGATTTCTGTGGGTGTCGGTTTCACTTCTCAGGTGGTTGGTCAACGTTTTGCTCGCCCTGCTGAAGCAGCCATTATCCTATCTGCAGAAACCGTTTTCGCAGCTTTGGCTGGCGCACTTGTTCTCGGTGAACGCTTGAACACTTTGGGTTATTTGGGCTGTGCTTTGATTTTACTTGGCATCATCGTTGTGCAAATCGTCCCCACGCCATCGCAGCTGATTGAGCAACATTAACATTTAAAAATTTGAGTTTAGTTTAACCATGACCACACCCCGCATCACCCTCATCGCTGCCATTGCACAAAACCGTGCTTTGGGTAAAAACAATCAACTGCTGTGGCATTTACCCAATGACCTGCAATTTTTTAAACGCACCACATTGAATCACCCCATCATCATGGGACGAAAAACGTACGACTCAATTGGTCGCGCTTTGCCCAAACGCCTGAACATCGTGGTATCTCGTCAAGCAGACCTGACAATCGCAGGCTGCACCGTTGTCCCCACGCTGGAAAAAGCCATTCAACTGGCCAGTGAACCCGCGCATCAACCAGAAAACACCACACCCGAGGTGTTCATCATTGGTGGCGCCCAAATGTATGCCGCCGCATTGCCATTGGCAAGCCGTTTGGTATTGACTGAAGTTAAACGTGATTTTGAAGCAGATGTTTTTTTCCCAGAATGGGACAAAGCCGAGTGGCTAGAAATCTCGCGTGAAACAAACCATGATGCGGTGACAGGTTTAGACTATGATTTTGTCGATTACCAGTTAAAAATGCAGAGTTAAAAGACGGCTGGTTATTTTTAAAAAACAGTTTGAAACAACTGAGCGGTTGATAACAGTTGAGGTCAAAAAAATTATTTCAAAACCCCGTCAAAAACAACATAAAAAACAACGATCAACCCGCAGAGTTCAGCACAAACACGGCATTTAAAACATGGGTTTAAATGCAAAAAAAACATAAAACATTTTTTGAAAAACTGTTCACGACAAATGTCAAACAGGCCGTGATGCTGCGAAATAAAGATGATCTAGACTCAATTCTGCAACCAAATGATGCAGGCACCATACGGGACAACCATATGCAGATAAGGTACTCACTCTGCGAAGATGCATTTGACGGAGAACCCATTCAGAGCTTTGCTGGGCGATGCTGAAACGGTGATGAAAGTGCCAGCTTTTTCATGTACGTCTCAGCAAAGCCCATAGTTGAAGTTAAGCAACCCCACCATCACGTTGCATCAGCGGCGGCCTCTTCGATCAGTGCTGCAACATCATCGGCTCTCGAGGCCAACGAGGCGTGACCCGATGCAAGCGTGATGATTTTGCGCGGATTGATGCGCGCGGACATTTTCTTTTGATTTTCTGGGTTGATCATGCGATCTTCGCTGGAAATCTGATACCAACTCGGCTTATTTTTCCATGCGGGCGCTGTGACGTTGTCACCAAAGGTCGAGGCCAACGGTGCTTTCTGCGTGACCCCCATGATCAGCCCTTCTTCTGGTGTCAGGTCTTGGCAAAAACTTTCATGAAAGGCGTCTTGTTTGATCCAAAGGTAGCCATCACTGTCGGGCACAACGTTGGCGATGGCTGCGGGTGGATTGCTTTGGGTGATGCTACCAGGGCTCTCTCCCGCATCGGGTACAAAAGCAGCGATGTACACCAGGCCAACCACATTGGGCATGTCACCCGCTTCGGTGATCACGGCGCCACCGTATGAGTGACCAACCAGCAGCACAGGTCCAGATTGTTGTGCCACCATTTTTCGGGTTCTTTCCGCATCATCGGCCAACGAGGTCAGCGGCAACTCCACTGCATTCAACTTGGTAAACCCCTTGCGCGACAGCGCGAGAATGACTTTACTCCAATGCGCTGCACCACCCCAGAAGCCGTGTACGAGGACGATTGTGGGTTTTTCACTCATGATTCAATTCTCCTATGTAATAATTATTCACCAAAACGGGATGCAAAAATTCAGGCATCGTGATGCCCTTACACCCAATGCAGCGACTGTTTTTAAATGGTGGTTTTATGGGATGCTTTTGCGCAGAAAGCCACCAAACTGCGACTTAAAAATAATCCGGCGTACAGGATGCATGCTGTTTGAGCAGTGCATTAGTTTTTTAACTTTTGGGTTGCTTAATGCAGACCTTTTTAATATTAAAACTTTAGTGTTCTCATGGCTCTTATGAACGCACGGCGCACTCACAACACAACCATATATTAGGCTTCAATGACCACAAAAGATTGAATGATGCTGTGGCAAGGCAATCAACATTTTTATTGTTGTGCTGATTACACTTCTATTTTTTAATGACCAGATTTGCTTTTTTGCAGTAACACGACGGGCTTTTATTTGAATCTGTCATCCAGATTTGGCTCGTTTTTAAGTCGGATTACAATGCAAAAACCAGAGATCAACATGCTATTCCACAGCGGCTCTCTGAGTGCTAGTGGTTTTCGTTAAAGCCACACATGCCCCCCCAATTTTGCTTTTCTTGCAAAGATACTAATCAACATCCTCCCACCGTGTCAATTTATTTTTTTAAAGCATTGCACCATGAACAATTGAATCCTTTTCTCTCACACAACTTGACCTAACGGGGTGAAAAACACACCACCAACCTCGGGTGATCAGACGGAGCAAACTTGTATATTGGACGTTCACAACATAAAGTCACAGCAAAAAAATAGTTGCCAGTCCCAAGAAAATCAAAAAACCAAAGGTGTCGGTGGCAAATGTCAGCAGCACACTTGAGCCGACGGCGGGGTCTTTACCCATTTTCTCTCGCACCATTGGCACCAGCATGCCCATGCCTGCGCCGACCAGCATGTTGATGAACATTGAGGCCATCATCACCGCCCCCAGAGATGCACTGCCCGAAATGACATAGGCGAACACCGCTGCAATTAAACCGCCGCCCAAGCCGATCAGACTCGTGACAGCCAACTCTTTACGCACCAAGTCCTGCACATTCGAGCTGGTGATTTGCCCCAAAGCCAAGGCACGAATGATCAAGGTCATCGTTTGATTACCTGAATTACCGCCAATGCCCGCAACAATGGACATCAAAAATGCAAGCACGACAATGTGCTGCACCGTGCCGTCAAAGCGCGAAGCGACGTACGAGGCGGTGCCCGCGGTGAATAAATTCACCAGCAGCCATGGGGCGCGGTTGCGCACCGCGTTGGTTACGGATGAAAAAATATCTTGTTCTTCTTTTAAACCGACCTGAGCAAGGACTTCCGATTCACCTTGCTCACGAATCGCATCCACCACTTCATCGATCGTTAAACGACCCACCAAGCGATTTTGCCCATCGACCACGGGCGCACTCACCAAGTCATACCGTTCAAATGCCTGTGCCGCATCGTCCATGTCATCGAGTGGATTCAATTGCAGCACATCATCGCGCATGACATCGGCCACCAATATGTCCGACTGATTGACCAAGATGCGGTCAAGACTCAAACTGCCACGCAGCACGCCGTCTTTATCAACCACAAAAATTTGATCGGTTTGCTCTGGCAACTCCTCCATGCCTCGCAATTGGCGCAACACCATGTCCAGCGTCATGTCTTCACTGACCGTGAGCATTTCAAAGTCCATTGCCGAACCGACCACATCGTCAGGGTAACTCATCACCGCACGAAACTGTGCACGCTCTTCGATGGGCATGTTTTCAGCGACTTCCTCGACAACCTCTCGAGGTAAATCATCAGCCAATTCAGCAATTTCATCTGCATCTAAGCTTTCGGTCGCTGCCACCAACTCTTGACGGCTCATGTCAGCAATCAGCGTTTCACGCACTGAATCTGACACTTCCAGCAAAATCTCACCATCTTGATCAGGGTTGACCAAACCCCACACGTGCAAACGCTCATTCAAAGGCAAAGCTTCCAGCACATACGCCACGTCGGCTGGATGTAAACCCTCGAGCACCCAACGCAACTCAATGTCCGCGTTCACCAATGGCATGACCAAAGCATGCCCATCGCTGGTGTCTGCTCGCACTTGACTTTCAGCCCAACCCAGTAAAGTATGAACGAGCGCAAGCGCCTGCGCTGCATGCTCAGTCTCCAACCGATGGCCAGCATCGCCGGCCCCAGTGCTGCTGTCATTTTTAAAATCTTCGTTCAAATCAGTCACCATCATGCTGCTTTCTTAAAATTCTTTTGCAGGGGTTGGCGTGTCACCAACCACACCCCAAGCAACGCACACACAAATGCAAACACATGTGCTGTTGTCAATAACTCTTTAAACCAAAATACACCAATCGCCGCACTCGAGATGGGCAAGGCCACCGTCAAAACCCCTGCTCGATTGGCAGGAATGTGTTTTAAACCCCGAAACCACAACCACGGTGCAATTTGGCTCGCGGCCACAGCATACAGGGCCAGCGACAACCAAGCACTCCAAGGCACACGACTCCAGTCCATTTGATTGGCTTGCCAGAGCCCCAGCGGTGTGGTCAACAACAAACCCGTGGTGTTCATCGACACGGCAATTTGCTTTGCACTGAAGCCTGCAGTCAAATGCTTTGCCCCAACCACATACATCGCCTCACAGGCCAATGCACCGACCATCAACGCATTACCCAATAGGGTTTGACTCGCATCGGCCTTATTCAAGCTCAAACTTGCCACCCCACAGACAGCCAGTACAATCGCCAAGATCACCGCAGCACTCAATCGCTCTTTCAGAAAAAACACCGAAAATAAAGCAATCGTGGCTGGCAGCAGGCTCATGATAATGCCTGCGGCTGACACCGATGTGTTGGCCACGCCAAACAACATGCAAATCGTAAATAAAAAATTGCCAAAAAAAGACATGCCAAACAAAACCCATCGGTTCATGCGAGACACCGCACGCCACTGACCTCGCCACTCAAGCAACCACGACGCCATAAACACTGCGGCAATGATGAAGCGCAACCAAGCCAATACAAACGGTGAAAAGTATGGCAACAGTGCTTTTGAAAAAGCCACATACGCGCCAACCAATAGCATTGAACCCATCAATAACACATACCCACGCCAAGAAAAATGAGAAGTTGAACCCACAAAAACCTTTCAATGCTGTCGCATCAATGACATCAATGACATGCACATCACAAATAAAAAAACTGGGGTGTGCCCCGCTCCACCACCAGTCTGTGCGCCCATTCAACCATCAGACGACCCTCATATTCAGTGATTTCGATCAATCATGCACCCTCATCATCAGGAATTTGAGCGGCCCCCATGCGCTTTAAAATCACATTGGCGCGGCGCCCAATGCGTGGGCTTTTGCGATTCAAATCATAATATTTGGGCGCGGGCAACATCACCGCCAATTTGGCCGCCTGCTGCGGTGACAACTTGGCTGCTGAGCCCCCTTTGAAATAATGTTCGGCGGCCGCTTGTGCCCCAAAAACACCTTCTCCCCACTCCACCGAATTCAAGTAAATCTCCAAAATTCGCTCTTTGGGCAGCATGAGTTCCATGATGTAGGTCATGCCAATTTCTTCGGCTTTACGCAAATAGCTGCGATTCGATGACAAAAACAAGTTTTTGGTCAACTGCATCGAAATGGTTGAGCCACCCGCGATGATTTTGCCTTTTTTTTCATTGCGCAAGCGGGCTTGCTCGATTGCATTCCAATCCACCCCGTCATGCTCCACAAACCCTGCGTCTTCTGAAGTCACCACCGCACGTTTCAAGTTATCGGACATGTCATTGTAATCCACCCATTGCCGCTCCAAACTGGGTTGAAATTTCGTGATCAACAAGCGCACCTGCTCGGCTTTCATAAATGCCGTATATGGTTTCACACCCATGCTATACAAAGCAATCCATCCCACGCACCACAATTGAAACACAACGCCGACCGCCACCAGCGCACACACATACGGTTTAATCCATGTTCGCCACATCCTTAAGCCCCTTTGTACGGCGGATTGGCAATCAACGCACTCGTATCAGGTGTCACACCATGCCAGATGCTAAAACTCTTTGCGGCCTGCTCCACCAACATGCCCCAGCCATCGGCAGTCAATGCGTGGTTGTCGATGGCCCATTGTAAAAAAGGAGTGACTTTGCCGTACATCATGTCATAGGCCAAAGCCTGGTCAGCAAAATGCACTCCCGATGGCGGTGTAAAGGAATCACCCAAACCGCTGGCCGTGGCATTGATGACCACATCAAAAGCATCCACCCCCACATCATCGTCCCACGCTTTGACCGTCAAATGGGCATCACCCAACACTTCAGCAAAATCTGCAGTGCCTTGCACATCCGTCAACCACGCTTGCGCTTTATCCAAGCTGCGATTTTTGACCACAATCATTTTAGGCTTCTGCAACAACAATGCTTGCAAAGTGCCACGCGCCGCCCCTCCCGCACCCAGCAACACAATGCGCCGTCCGGCCAAGGGTGTGTTCAAATTATGTGTGATGTCACGAACAATGCCAAAACCATCGGTGTTATCCGCCAACACGCGTGCGCCCAAAACCAATGTGTTCGCCGCGCCTGCCCATTGCGCTGCGCTGCTGCGCTCATCTGCATACGCAAAGGCATCCAATTTAAATGGCACAGTGACGTTTGCCCCCAAAAAACCCGCAACACGCATTTCCTCCACACAGCCAGAAAAACCGTCCAACGGTGCCAAGATGCGTTCATAATTCAAGTCAATGTTAAACTGCTGCGCAAATGCAGCATGAATTTCAGGTGAACGGCTGTGAGCGATGGGGTTGCCAATGACGGCATAACGTTGGGTAATAGACATGTGCATTCCATAAAGGCAACAAGACAGCAAAACAACCAGCTGAAATAAAACTCAAATAAATTAAAACAAACCAAGCACGCATGTCAGCCAAACCCACACACCGCGCAACCCTGTCATTGTAGCGCAGCACTGTTACAAACCCAAGAATTATGCTACAATTTCGAACCGTTTTGCCAAGGAGCGCTGCGACGTGTGTTGACCCGTTAAACCCAACACCGCTAGGCTTGGCAAATATGGCCCTTAAAATTTATTTTGGGGGCATTCAACGGCGCTCGCTTTAATGTTAAACACCCGTTAAACACCTTTTAACACCTCGGGGAACTAATCTTTAAAAGCGAGCGTACCTCAGGTCATGTTACTTGACCCTCTACGCCTGCTGCCCCCTTTTATTTTTGGAGCACACAATGGCTTACATCACAGAAAACGCCCACATTGCCGACATCGCTTTGGCAGCATGGGGTCGTAAAGAACTCAACATCGCAGAAACTGAAATGCCTGGTTTAATGTCAATCCGCAAGGAATTTGGCGCCTCAAAACCACTCAAAGGTGCACGCATTGCAGGCTCTCTGCACATGACCATCCAAACTGCGGCATTGATCGAAACCTTGCAAGAACTGGGCGCGGAAGTGCGTTGGGTCTCGTGCAATATTTTCTCAACCCAAGACCATGCCGCTGCTGCAATCGTCGAAACAGGCACGCCCGTGTTCGCTTACAAAGGCGAATCGCTAACAGAATACTGGGCGTTCACCCACAAGATTTTTGACTGGGGCAATGGCCTATACGCCAACATGATTTTGGACGATGGCGGCGACGCCACCATGCTCCTCATCATCGGCGCACGTGCTGAAAAAGACATCAATGTCATTGCCAACCCTGGTTCAGAAGAAGAAACCATCATGTACGCGTCCATCCGCGCACAACTTGCGACAGATCCAACATGGTATTCAACACGTTTGGCCTCAATCAAAGGCGTGACTGAAGAAACCACCACTGGCGTGAAACGTTTGTATTCTTTGCAAGAGCAAGGCGCATTGCCATTCCCAGCCATCAATGTCAATGACTCGGTGACCAAATCAAAATTTGACAACCTGTATGGCTGCCGTGAATCATTAGTTGATGGCATCAAACGTGCCACCGACGTGATGATCGCAGGTAAAGTAGCGGTTGTATGTGGCTACGGCGACGTGGGCAAAGGTTCTGCGCAATCATTGCGCGGCCTCGGCGCGACGGTGATGATCACTGAAATTGACCCCATTTGTGCATTGCAAGCGGCGATGGAAGGCTATCGCGTCGTGACTTTGGACGATGTGGTTGGTGATGCAGACATTTTTGTGACCACCACGGGCAACTTCAACATCATCACCCGTGCGCACATGGATAAAATGCGCGATCAAGCCATCGTGTGCAACATCGGTCACTTTGACAACGAAATCGACATCGCAGGCATCAAAGATTTGACATGGGACAACATCAAACCACAAGTGGACCACATCGTCTTCCCTGATGGCAAACGCATTATTTTGTTGGCTGAAGGTCGCTTGATTAACCTCGGCTGCGCCACGGGTCACCCTTCATTTGTGATGAGCAATTCCTTCACCAACCAAACTTTGGCACAAATCGAATTGTTCCAAAATGGTGACAATTACAACAATGAAGTGTATGTTTTGCCAAAACACCTTGATGAAAAGGTCGCTCGCCTCCATTTAGGTCGTATCGGTGCAAAATTGACCGTTTTGACGGACGAACAAGCAGCGTACATCGGCGTGAAGAAAGAAGGCCCTTACAAGCCTGAACATTACCGCTACTAAATTGTGGTGAATGCACCGCGTGAAGATCATGTGGAAAAAGTAAGTTTTAAAAGTAAATGTTGACTTTTTCCACACTGAACAACGCAGTGTGCGCCCAATCATCGGATGCGTTGCCACGGGCAACGCATCACCTTTGGAGAATCTCATGATCAATTGGTTGTTACTGTGGGCAATTAACACGGGTGCATTATTGGCTTTGCCTTATTTTTTCAGTGGCATTCACATCGCCACGTGGCAAGCCGCCTTAATCGCTGCAGCCGTATTGGGCTTTTTGAACACCATCATCAAACCAATTGTGACGATTTTGACCTTACCTTTGCAAATCATCACCCTTGGTTTATTCACATGGGTCATCAATGCAGGTTTCATGCTGCTGGTCGGCCGAGTCATCCAAGGTTTCACCATCGACACGTTTGGTACGGCGTTTCTCGCCTCCATCGTGTACAGCTTAATCTCATGGGCTGGGGCTTCTATTTTGTTGCCCGCCTTTAAAAAACATTAATATGCCACGCATCGATCACGTCCTCGTCACACAAGGTTTCGCTGAAACCCGCAGCCACGCTCAACGCCTTATCGCAGATGGGCGTGTCAGCATGAACATCGGCAGCGATTGGCAAAAGATTTCTAAACCCGCTTACACCGTCACGGACGATGCTTTGCTTGAAGTCGCGGCCTCCGACACCGACAAATTTGTGTCGCGCGCAGGCATCAAGCTGGCTGGGGCGTTGGCTCATGTGGGTTTGGATGTCACAGGTTTTCGCTGCTTGGATTTAGGCACGAGCACGGGTGGTTTTGCCGATTGCTTACTTCAATCAGGTGCTGCACAGGTGGTCGGTGTGGATGTGGGGCATGGCCAGTTGCATGCTTCTTTGACCAGTGAAACGCGCTTGACTGTGTTTGAAAACACCAATGCCCGCTATTTAGACAGCGATGTGTTGGACGATGCATGGTCTGATTACAATGCAGATCACGAGACTGAACACGAAGCAGTCAGCCACAGTTTTGATTTGACAGTGGCCGACTTGTCT
This sequence comes from uncultured Burkholderiaceae bacterium, assembly GCA_937862905.1. Lineage (GTDB taxonomy): Bacteria > Pseudomonadota > Gammaproteobacteria > Burkholderiales > Burkholderiaceae > Hydromonas. Next base: position 14,368 of record CALMCL010000003.1, read on the forward strand.
TTCATTTCACTGACCAAAGTTTTGCCCATTTTTAAAGACGGTGCGTCCAACCAAGCCTTATTGAGCGAAGGTGCACATGTTTTGGCATTGGTCAAACCACAGTTTGAACTGACGGCGGATGATTTGAGCAAAGCAGGCATCGTCAAAGACCCCGCAAAATATGCTGAAGTCCAAGCACATATTTTAGCTTCTTGTGTTGCACATGATTTAACCGTACTGGACTATTTCGCCAGCCCCATCACGGGCACGGATGGTAACCATGAGTTTTTTGTGTTTGCTCAGTACCAAACACAGACATTGATCGATTCAGAATAAAACATTTAACCCTCAAATAACCTGCCATTTCAATGCATGCTGTTATTTGAAGGTTCTAGAGAGCACAACCATGACCATTCAAGTCCCCATCAGCTTTGAGTTTTTTCCGCCCAAAACCCTTGAAGGCCAACAAAAGCTTGAGCACACCATCAACCTGTTGAGCCCTTACAAGCCACAATTTTTTTCATGCACTTACGGTGCGGGGGGATCGACCCAAGATGGCACATTCAAAACCATCGCCCACATTCGAGACCTCGGACACGATGCTGCCCCTCACTTGTCATGCATCGGTTCAACCCGTGACAACATGGCAAACATTTTACAAGACCTCAAACGCCAAGGTGTGCGCCGCATTGTTGCTTTACGCGGCGATTTGCCCTCGGGCATGGGTGGCACGGGCGAGTTGCATTATGCATCCGATTTGGTCGCATTTATTCGTGAAGAAACAGGCGATCATTTCCACATCGAGGTGGCGGCTTATCCTGAATACCACCCTCAAGCACGCAGCCCTGCGGATGATTTAAAGCATTTTGTGAATAAGATGAATGCAGGTGCAAACTCAGCCATCACCCAATACTTTTACAATGCCGATGCATACGAGACCTTCATCAATGCGGCTCGCGCAGCGGGCATCACCGCACCGATTGTCCCAGGCATCATGCCCATCACCAATTACAGTCAACTGGCACGCTTTTCTGACGTGTGCGGTGCCGAACTGCCACGCTGGGTGCGCTTAAAACTCGCCAGTTTTGGGGATGACAAAGCCTCCATCATCGCTTTTGGTCAGGATGTGGTCACTCAGCTGTGCTCACGTTTGATTGATTTGGGTGCACCAGCCCTGCATTTTTATACCTTAAATCAAGCCAAGCCCAGTTTGGCCGTGATTGATGCACTTTAAATCACAAGCATTGATGTTCAATCATTGATGATTTAATTCAAATGACATGTTTATGGCATGTTTAAGAAACCGTTGCTCTTTTTTTAGATCAACGGTTTTTTTGCCTTAAAAATTCACAAGTCCCCTTCAAAGCAACATCACAACCACTGTTTAGCCAACCCATTTTCGAATCTCTTGAGTTAAAACGTGCTTTCACCTGTGCATGCCCACACAAAAACGTCAATGCCCTTTTAAAAGTACAGTATTGACTTTTTTGAACAAGCTAAACAATTTGAACAATCAATAGAATATCCACACAAACGACACAGTCATGCAAACCACGCTATAATTTAGCCAATTAAAATTACAGTAGGTCACCATGCAGCACACCCTTCACGCTCCCTCTCGTATTTGGCAATGTGGGCGTCATACACTTGATTTGTCTCGCCCTCATGTCATGGGCATTTTGAACGTCACGCCAGATTCTTTTTCCGATGGCGGTCATTTTGTTGATCCTCAAGCGGCACTGGATCGTGCCTACGCAATGATTGAAGCAGGGGCTGACATCATCGACATTGGCGGTGAATCCACCCGCCCCAATGCCCCCGCATTGTCTGTCTGTGAAGAGTTGTGCCGCTTAATGCCCATCGTACAAGCATTGATTGATTGCGGCAAACCAATCTCGATCGACACCTACAAACCCTATGTCATGCGCGCCATGCTCGCAGAAGGCGTAGACATCATCAACGATGTTCACGGCTTTAACAGCCCAGTTGCCATTGATGCTGTCGCAGACAGCAATTGCGGTTTATGTGTCATGCACATGCAAGGCACACCACAAACCATGCAAAATCAGCCCACATATGATGATGTGGTGCAAGATGTCACTTGTTTCCTAAAACAACAGCTGTGCCGGCTATTGGATGCAGGGATTAAACCTGATCGGCTGTGCGTCGATCCTGGCATCGGCTTTGGTAAAAATTTATCACACAACATTGCCCTGCTACAGACATTGAATGATTTGCATGAAAAAACCAAAGCAGCCATCCTGATTGGTGTGTCTCGTAAACGCATGATTGGGGAGATCACAGGTCAACCCACTGAACAACGCACAGCAGGCAGCGTTGCCGCAGCATTGTATGCCATGGCACACGGTGCACATGTGGTTCGCGTACACGATGTGGCGCAAACAGTTGACGCCTTAAAAGTGTGGCAAGCATTATCAAATAGATCTACATAAATATAAGCAAAAAGACAAGTTTTAAGCGAGTAAGTGTGAAATAATAAACACATGGGTTCAACATGCTTAGCAGCCCCTTAATTCTTAAAAAAAACGCCCATTTATCATTGAAAGGCACAACATGACTCGACAATATTTTGGTACCGACGGCATCCGTGGCCGTGTCGGCATCTCCCCCATCACCCCTGACTTTGTGATGAAATTGGGCTATGCCGCAGGCCAAGTGCTGGCGCATGATTCAGAAGAACGGCATCAAGGACGCCCTTGCGTATTGATTGGTAAAGACACCCGTATTTCTGGTTACATGCTGGAAGCTGCGCTTGAAGCTGGATTTGCCGCAGCAGGTGTGGATGTCATGCTGTGCGGTCCCATGCCAACACCTGCGATTGCTTACCTCACACGTGCCTTACGTTTACAAGCAGGCGTGGTGATTTCAGCATCTCACAATCCTTTCGAAGACAATGGCATCAAGTTTTTTTCATCACAAGGCGATAAATTACCCGATGAAAAAGAGCACGAAATTGAAGCTGAATTGGACAAACCCATGGGTTGTGTCACCTCCGATAAACTGGGTAAAGCCAAGCGTTTGGATGATGCACGTGGGCGTTACATTGAATTTTGTAAATCCACCTTTCCCAATGACTTGGATTTGCGTGGTCTGCGCATCGTTGTGGACACTGCGCATGGCGCCGCGTACCACATCGCCCAGCCCGTTTTGCATGAATTGGGGGCAGAGGTCATCACCATTGGCGCATCGCCGAATGGTTTAAACATCAACGATGGTTTCGGTGCCACCGCCCCAACTGCGCTTGCAGAAGCTGTGCGTGCCAATCGTGCCGATTTAGGCATTGCTTTAGATGGCGATGCTGACCGCTTGGTCATGGTGGATGCAGATGGTGTGGTCTTTGATGGTGATCAACTGCTGTATGCGATCACAGCAACAGCGCATGAACAATCACCCATTGCAGGTGTGGTCGGCACATTGATGAGCAACTTGGGTTTAGAGAAAGCCTTAAAAAAACTGGGCATTGGTTTCGCTCGCGCCAAAGTGGGTGACCGCTATGTACTCGAACAACTCAAAGAACGCGGCTGGCTGTACGGTGGCGAAAGTTCAGGGCACATTCTTTGCCTCGACAAACACAGCACTGGCGATGGCATGGTCAGTGCATTGCAGGTCTTGTCGGCCATGCGCCGTGCAAAAAAATCATTGAAAGAGTTGGTTGAACCACTCAAAATGTACCCACAAACCATGATCAATGTCCGCGTTGAAAAAGGATTTGATTGGCAATCGCATTCACCTTTGCAAAATGCCCAAGCCCAAGCGGCTGAAGCACTGGGTGACACAGGTCGCATTCTGATTCGAGCCTCAGGCACAGAACCATTGATTCGGGTCATGGTGGAAGCAGAAGATGCTGAACTGGCTCGCAACCAAGCACGCATCATGGCTGAAAGCTTAAAAAACTAAATTAAAAAAACACCCCATGCTTGTGCATGGGGTGTTTTTTTAGTGCGTCATCTTTTTAATGCTTCATTTTAAAGCACCCTGTTCATTATTGCCTTTGAGGGGTGTTTTACGAGGCCGCCCACGTGCGGCAGGTGCAACGCGTCGACCACCAATGCGTAAAGCCTGATTTAAAAAGTTTTTATCGCCCAAAGCCCAACCTGTATTCACAGCATGCTCCAAAGCATTAATGGTGGCTTCAGGCAACCCTTCATTTAACAACTGTTTAAACGCATATTGACGGTCAAAAGGGGTGTTGCCCAAGCCCCAGTACTGCACATGGTCTTGTATGAAACCTTGCAATTGCAAACCTGTGTGGTGCATCCGAGATGAGTAACCGCTCATGGCATCCAACCAACGGTACGCATTCACCACATGTGGCATGTCTTGAATGTAAGCGGTGCGATAACGCCCTTCCCACAACGTGCCAGTGCGCCCATATTTGCCATTCACATAACGCACATAACGGCGTCCTAAGTCTTGCATGAATCGCCCCAGAGCCTGCTCATCTTCAGCTGTCACCAACAAGTACACCGCATGCTCAACCAAGGCAAAAGCATGAATGTTTAGGAGGTGGACAGGTGCGATGGTGCGCACAACGGACTGCCATTGCTCATAATCCTTATCTGAAAAGAATACAGGCGCATTGTTGATGCCGCGCACAGTGACCAACTGTGCAGTGTTTGGTAAGTACAATCTCGCCATGCGAGCCATGATGTTTCTCGATTATAAAAAGCTGGGTGCTGTGGTTTTATACCCGCCACTGACACGTTCATTCCCTGATAAATCTTTTATTGTTTTTACACGGTCAAAGCCTGCTTGAATCAGCATCTGGCGCACAGCATTGCCTTGATCGTAGCCATGTTCAAACCACAGCTGACCGCCGTCCTTTAAGTATTTGGGGACAGTTTGCACCAAGAAGGCATAATTTGTCAAGCCATCTGACTCATCCGTGAGCGCCCCGCGAGGTTCAAACCGCACATCACCTTGAGACAAATGCTCATCTCCTGTCGCCACATAAGGGGGATTGCTCACGATCAAATCAAATTGTGGGGACGGAGAGCGCCCTTCAAAAATGGCCAACCAATCGCTTTCAAGGAAATTGACTTCGGCGCCCAATGTGGTCGCATTGTCAGCGGCCACACGTAGCGCCTCAACGGAGACATCCACCGCAGAGACGCGCCACGCGGGGCGCTCGCAAGCCAAGGTCACTGCAATCGCACCTGAGCCTACGCCCAAATCCAGCACTTCAAGTGGTTGCTGAGCCGCCAAATGGCATTCATTCAACACCCATTCAATCAAAGTCTCGGTGTCGGGTCGAGGAATCAACACATTCGGATTGACCTTAAAATCACGTCCATAAAACTCGCGCACACCGATGATATAAGCCATAGGTTCACCACTTAAACGGCGACCCACCAAATCTGAAAAAAGTTGCATTTTCACAACAGGCAGTTCATCCAAACCACGGCTGATCAATGACACGCGCGACCAGCCTGTCGCATATTGCATCAACATGCGCGCCTCCAACTGAGGCAAGCCACTGTGCTGCATAAGGTCATTTAGTGTGCTCATGATTGACCTTTATGGTTCATGCTTGAGGAGTTTATTTTGAGGGGGCTGTTTTGAATGGTCACAATGTTCAGAATGGTCATATTAATCAAGCATCATCGCCCATGGCCGCCAACTGCTCCGCTTGGTATTCAGCAGACAAGGCGTTTAGCATTTCATCCAAGTCACCTTCCAACATCGCATCCATTTTGTACCACGTCAAATTCACGCGGTGGTCGGTGATGCGCCCTTGTGGGTAATTGTAAGTGCGAATGCGTTCTGAACGGTCACCCGAACCGACCAACGACTTGCGCGTGGCCGCTTGCTCGGCATTTTGTTCTCGAATTTGGGCATCTTTGATCCGCGTGACAAGGATTTTCATCGCGGTTGCCTTATTGCTGTGCTGTGAGCGCCCTTCTTGGCACTCAACCACTGTGCCCGTTGGAATGTGCACGATGCGCACAGCTGAATCGGTTTTATTGATGTGCTGACCACCTGCACCTGAAGCTCGGAAAGTGTCGATGCGCAAATCGGCTGGGTTGATGTTCACATCACCGATTTCATCTGCTTCAGGCATGATCGCCACCGTACACGCCGAAGTGTGAATGCGTCCTTGCGCCTCAGTTTCAGGCACACGTTGTACACGGTGTCCACCCGATTCAAACTTCATGCGCGCGTAAGCATTCGCACCCGCCAAACGCACGATCACTTCACGGTATCCTCCCAAATCCGACACCGACTCACTCATGATTTCAACTTGCCAGCCTTGTCGTTCCGCATAACGGGTGTACATGCGCAACAACACACCTGCGAACAAGGCAGACTCTTCACCACCTGTGCCTGCGCGAATCTCTAAAAACACATTGCGATCATCGTTTTCATCTTTCGGCAGCAACATGGTCTGCAATTCACCCGCCAATGCCTCTAAACGTTCTTTGCCTGATTGAATTTCTTCTTGTGCAAAAGCTTTAAAGTCAGGATCAGCGAGCATTTCTTGCGCACTGTCGATGTCTTTTTCGACCTGAACATATTCATTAAATGCCGCCACCACAGGCGCAATCTCTGCGGACTCTTTGGTGATGCGGCGGTAGTTGGCGATGTCATCCGTCACTTCAGGCTGCTGAAGTAAACCTTCAATTTCATAAAAACGTAAATCAAGTTGCGCGAGTTTTTCCCGCATGGAGTTTTTCATGTTTTAAACCATTAATTTGAGATTTCAACTGCAGAGGTTGAAGAAAATAACACATCCAAGCCTCCCTTTCCATAACTTTGGAAAGCGATGCTGGGGCATTCGCCACATTTCCTGAGCGCGTGGGAAAAAAGCAAAGCCATGCATTCAATGTTTAGTTGCCGAGTTGAGGGGCAGCAGGTGTGCAGCAGACATCTTGAGGCGCTCATGGGC
>CALMCL010000004.1 GCA_937862905.1 uncultured Burkholderiaceae bacterium
CACTTGGCCTTTTTCAATCTACGAAAATTGCTATTCGTACTTTAATTAACGAAATGTTAATTTGCTACATTATTTCCGCGAAGGCGGTCATCCCGCGGTGTGCATCACGTACCGTTGATGTTTAAATTGCGTGTGCCCTCAACAAATATGATGCATTTGTTGGATTCCCGCCTGCGCGGGAATGACGAGCGAGTTAAGGTTGCAGACTTTTCGCGCCCGCATTGGCCACCGCGCCATCGTCAGGGGGCATTGCGCCGCTGGCGGCGATCGCACCAATCACTTGACCGTTGAGCACCAACGGTACGCCGCCCTCAACTGGGAATGCACCAGGGATGCCGAGCAAACTCAAATTGCCTTTTTTGACTTGTTCCTCAATCGCTGCTGTCGGTGCTTTGATGCCGTTGGCGGCTTTGGCTTTGCCAATGGCCGCGTCAATCGTACCGATGCCCGCTTGATTGGCACGTTCGAGATAAACCAAATTACTGCCCGAATCGACCACTGCAATGGTCATGGTCAAATTTTTAGCATGCATTTCAGCGGATGCGGCTTGAACGACTTTCTTCGCTTGCTCAAGGCTAATCGGTGCGCCGTAAGGCATGGCTTGGGCGAATGCGTTGGCAGAACCCAAGGCCAAAGCTGCGAGACTTAATTTGATAAAGGTTTGTTTCATGATGAATCTCCTAAAAATTAAAATTAAAATTAAATGCCCCTGATGCCGGTCGGCTTGTCTCAAGCCGACACCTGTGTATTGAGTGGCGGGGCTTGGGGCAAGCCGCCCTACACAAATCAAATTACCACTTCATTTCGCCCTTGCCGACTTTCGCGCCCAACTCCAAATTTGAAGTCGCCTCGGCATTTGGATACGCCGTTTTCATGGTTTCAATCACTTGCGCACTGTCTTTTGACGCGGTCATGGCTTGTTCGAACTTAACCAAGTAACCGCGCGTATAGTCAATCACCGATGGACTTAATGGTGTGTTGGCGGCCATGTGACCTGGCACAAACGCCGTCGGTTGCAAAGCTTTCATTTCATCCAAACGCTTAACCCATGCGCTGCGTAAGGCGGGCGTTGCTGAGTCTGCCGTCCAGACGTGCATGCCTGCGTAAGTATTCACATCGCCCGCAATGGTTTTGATGGAAGGAATCCAAACGTAAGGGCGGTTCGCCAATGTGCCCGTCGTGCCACGCACTTCGATGGTTCTGCCTTCCAAAGTCAAAGTGTTGCCCGTCATTAAAGTGGGCAAAAATGGTTTGCGCGGTGCGTTGTTGCCCATTTGCGGTGACCAAAATGCGACCTTGCCATCCACTTTATGTTTGATTTCTTCCAAAACCGCTTTTGAACTCAGCACTTGTGCGTCTGGAAAAATCTCGTGTAAAACTTCTGCGCCAAAATAATAATCAGGATCGGCTTGGCTGATGAAAATGGTTTTGAGATTTTTACCGCTGTCCAGCACATTCGCCGCGATTTTGTACGCATCGCTGCGCGTAAAACCCGTGTCGAGCAAAACCGCGTCTTTTTCGCCCATGATGAGGGTTGAGTTGACATTAAAACTTGTGGCGGGTGCGTTGTATACTTTGACGGTCAATGCTGATTCGGCAAATGCTGGTGTCGCAATGGTAGCTGCCACGGCGGCGATGGTGACTAATTTTTTCATGATGTGCCCTAAAATTAAGTGAGTGACTCAACAACGTTTTGTTGTTGAATGAATCATAGAGGCTTTGTTTGGTCGGATAAATAGGGTGAAAATGAAAACATTGTTATTTAAAACAGAACAATCAAATGAGATTTGACCCTCTCAGACACATGACTTTATGTGCAATGGTGGTTAAACACGGCTCGTTCAGTGCCATATCGCAACAACAAAACATCCGCCACATCCGCCATCAACGCAGCACAATGAACGGTTAAAAATTGAAGTTGGCACGTGTCTTTCGCACTGTTGCCTGCACTTTGAACCTTACTGCAAGTCCATCCCAAGTTGGTGCTCAGCTTGTTGGTTAATGAACACTGTCTTAATTTGCTTGAACAGCATAGTGTTGATGTTCCAATTCGCAGCGACGTGTGGACTGACTCTTATTGTGACGTGCCCGTTCAATGGCGAACTTGCCCGAATGCGGCTTACCGCGTCAGATTGCTTGACGCAAAATGACACACTGCAAGCAATGGGTGATTTAATGGATGGTTTAAAAATGGTTTAAATTTTGTTTAAAAACAACTGAAATGCTACAAAAGCAAAAAAATCACACGGTGAGAAACCATGCCGCATATGGATGGGTATAATTTTGAAATGAATCGTTAATTAAAGTACGAATAGCAATTTTCGTAGATTGAAAAAGGCCAAGTG
>CALMCL010000005.1 GCA_937862905.1 uncultured Burkholderiaceae bacterium
CATTTTCAATTAAACCCAAACCTGAATACAGGTAATTGGTGAGTCCATCCGTGCGCACCCAACCCACAGGAGCCACCGCACCTGCCGTCGGCTCACCAAAAATCGGTGTATTGCCAACTTTATAGGGCAATACAAATAAAACCACCCCATCTGGCACATCGTAACTTGGATGCTCGCAACCCACGGCATTTGGAATGTTGATGACCACCTCGCTGTCACATTGATAATTCCAATGGACATTGCACCAAATGTTGGGGCGGTACACCGTCACCCAACTGTTGTCTTGCAGCTGCTCAACCCAGAAATACAAATCAGGTTGATCACTGCAACGATGGAAAATCGTGGCTTGAAAATGCCCCTGATGGTCTACCATCATTGTCGAGACTTCAGTGCATTTCAAGAAAGGCCACAAATAAGGAAAATGGCATAAATTCAATTGAATGTACGCAGACAAGTCCAATAATCGGTTTCGAATCAGATCAACCGACTCTAGGTTCACCAAATCCAAGCTTATTTTTTGCTCGACAGGGTTCAGCGTGTCCCATGAATGAGAAGCCACTTTATCTACAAAATCCGTATTTAGCTTCATTTTCCGAGTGACCACTGAAGACGGCACATGAATTGAAGGGTTCACAACAGAAGCCCCCCGTGGTGTGATGCCCCCCACCAACAATTTCTGAGGTCGAAAGAATGGCCCAGGATCAGGGATTGGGATGGGCGGAAATGGTGTTTTAATGATGTTCAAGCGATCTAAAATGTCCTCACGCAACTTGATGATGTGAACATCTGGAATTTTAGGCAACAACCACTGAATGCGGTCCACTTCACACACATGCACGCGTGCATTGCAAATGGGTAACTCTTGGACGGCGCCATCGGGCAAAGTCACATACTTGATTAAACGTCCCGTCACATGGCAAATGCACCACAGCGGAAAAGGAATGAGCGGTTCAACAAACTTGATGAAAGGGTTGTCAATCAACAGTCGCTCACTGAGTGGAGGTGCACCCGCTCGAATGAAAGATTCCACTGAAGGCGGTGGCGCACCATCTAAGCGCGGCCCAACGAAAAACTGCAACTTTTGTCCATCCAAACTGCTCGGAATGTCAAAAGCAGCCTTCCCCCCAGCCATTGAGCTTGTGCCCAAATACTTTCCTGAAGTGGTGTATGCATGGAGTTGATTGCTTTCAACATCCAACTTTTCAAAACTTTGACTTAAATCAACGGTCAAGTTGACAACATTTGGTGATCCCATGATGGTTCTCCTGATGTTTCACATCCACTTGTTTCATTCGATTTTCATTCATCTGATTGATCTGATTGATATCTGATTGATCTGATTGATATCTGATTGATCTGATGATCAGACAACCCAACATACAACATGATGTGAATGGTTTGACTTCAATGGCTGCCGATTCCCCCCGAGTAAACCATCAAAAAACAATCACGCATTGACAACAAGAAAAATCATTGTCAAACATGATGTTGGGTTTACGCATGGGCAAAACCAGAACAGAGCCTGATTAAACACACAACAAACGCCTTGTTTATAAAGTAAAGAGGATTCGCTTAAAAAGTAGCGAGATAGAAATTTGAAGACCATATGTGCAGGTTGAACTTGCTTCCAACACCCGCTCAATATGACCAAAACCACACAAAAAGAATTTTTTATTGTTGTAATGTGTGAACAATTGGAAAATAAAAAACACTGAGATTTGATTAAAGGCATGAAGGTTTTTTATTTAAAAAAACCGACCAGTGTGTGTATTAATTTACGCTTAAGAGCGCGAATTGTCAATTATCATAAAAAATCAGATGAAACGGGATGAGTCAGGCACTGTCAAAAAAGTTGATTGTGAACCTCCACGCACACAGTGCACCCCGATGTGAAAATCTTTTCGTGACATTCAAGATCAATAGGGAGTGGGCTAAGGCCACCTAAATCGAATCGCCAAGGGCTTCTCAAATGCGCGGAAAGTTTATGAGCGCATGGGCTTTGATATGTTGGATGCGGAATTTAAGCGCACTGGGTTGATTTGGCGGCTTTGGCTGAAGGTCAACCTTTTGGTGCGTATTTTGCCAATATAGCCACCGCACGCGTTTGCCACCTTGCCACCCTTGCACTGTCTTGCCATGCTTTAGGGCGTAGGGCACGATCTTTGACGCATAGTGTGGCAAGTATTTGGTTGATCCTGTTGGCCGTCCTCGTTTTTTTGCTTCTGTATCGGCTGTGTCTTCAGCCTGCTGCTGGGACACATTCAGAGGAGAAGCACCGCTTGCGGGCGGGGCTTTGAATGGCTGTTGATTATTTGCAAGCTATCATGTTGGCTGTTGATTATTTGCAAGCTATCATGTAAAGACTTTCGGCTAATGATTGTGGCTCAATGCTGCGAGCAATTTGAGTAGGGTAACGATCCGAGAAAATTTTACTTCCGCCCTCAGAAAATCCAATTACTGTTGAGATTCCCCCTGAATGCATGCTACACAAAAATTCATAATTGAAAAGCGTTGTTCTCGCATTTTTAAAGTAGTACTTCTTAGATTTTGCAATAGTTCTAACCCAAATTGAGCCTCTTGTGATGCTTTCGCTATCAAATGATTGTACTGCTTTATCGTTGTTCGAAAACATAACCCATCTGTCTTTCGGCGCTTCGTAGTTTTCAGCGCGGATTTTTGATGCCTCAGCTTGCCTGTCCTCATCTTCCTTGACGCATTTGATGTAAGTTTCGTTGAGGTTGTTTTTATGGTATTCGCCGCTGATTGATAAAATGTCTTTTTCGAGTTTTAACTTAATTTTATTTGGCATTTTATAAACGCCATCATCATGATAAGTCTCAACTCCTTTAATCTCAAAACTATTATCTGGCATTGGTTCAACCGTTTTTACTTTCGACATTCCCCAGTCATTGTCTGTCGTATATTCTTGCGCATCAATAATCGCAAATGTACTGCAATCAGTTGCTGTGACAATTTTCCATTTTCCGTGAAACTCGACTGGGATTGTTTGAGCCTTTCCCGACAGCGGTAACATCATAGTAAAAAGCACGTAAAAAACCAGGTGAATTAAACTACGAAAGGCAATTTTCAAAAAGATTCGAGCTAAGCGCTTG
>CALMCL010000006.1 GCA_937862905.1 uncultured Burkholderiaceae bacterium
GCAAACATGCAGTGTGCCAACGTGTTTGCTTGAGCGTAAATGGCTTTGGCGATGGCGGGGTGAGCATGCCCGTGCAAATTGACCCACCACGATGAAACCGCGTCAATGTAGCTGTTGTCATTGTCATCAAACAGCAATGCACCTTCACCGCGCGCCACACCGATGGCGGTGGGTCGCAGTTTCATTGGCGTGTAAGGATGCCAAATGTGTTGTTGATCGCGTTGGCTGAGGCTGAGTTCGGGGTTTAGGTTCATGTGTGGATCCAAGGTGTGAGCTCTGGGGGGAGTTGCGTGCGCAGGTGGCGGGCTGCCTCGGCAATGTTGTTTTGATTGAATACGGTCAAACGTGGGATTCGAGCGAGTATGCCAATGTGTGCATACTCGCATATGAATTGCTCGCTGTCGGCGCTGCTTTCGCCATTGATGATCAGGCCAAGCAGGTTGACGCCACGTGCACGCAACGCTTCGATCGCTGCGAGTGTGTGGTTGATGCTGCCCAGATAATGTTGTACAACCAGTGCCGTCGCCCAACCGTGATGTGCGACCACATCTGCGACCGTGTGTTGTGAAGTCATCGGTGACATCACGCCGCCAGCGGTCTCGATGAGCAGGTGCGTGCAGGTGGGCGCTTTAAAATCATGTAACCCCATGTGGACACCATCGACTTGAGCCGCCACATGAGGGGAGGCGGCGGTGTGGAGGCGAAAGGCTTCAGGGTGAATGGTGCTGTGTGGATGGCTGTTCAATTCACGCACCACGTCGCTGTCGCTGTGTGCCAATCCACCTGCTTGTACAGGTTTCCAATAGTCACAGCCCAGCGCTTGTGACAGCACGGCGGCCACAATGGTTTTACCGATGTCGGTGTGAATCCCCGTGAGGGCAAGTGGGGTCATTGGAGGGCTTGGCATAAGGTGTCAAACAACAGGTTGAGTTCAAATTCAGTGTTAAAAGCATGCACGCACACCCGCAGTCGTTCGCTGCCCGCAGGCACTGTGGGGGCAAATATGGGGCGCACATCGAGCTGTTGGGCGCGCAACGCATCAACAACAGCATGTGTGCGCGCCACATCGCCAATGATCAGGCCTTGAATGGGGGTGCTTGAGTCCAACCATGTCACGCCGTGCGCAGCCCAATCGTGTGCGGCAATTTTTGCACGGAAAGAGGCAATGATGTCATGCAGTGGCGCGTTTGAAAAATCGTCATGCGCCAATGCCGCATAGGCCTGTTCAATTGCAGCGTAACTCGCGGGCGGTAATGCGGTGCTGTAGATGAAAGGGCGGGCAAAATTGATGAGCGTGTCTATCAACAGTTGTGAGCCGACGACAGCGGCGCCATGACAGCCCAAACCTTTGCCGTAGGTGTGGATGCGAATGTCGACATCGTGTTGTAGTTTTAAATGCTGTGTCAGCCCTTCACCACATGCACCGATGACCCCCGTGCTGTGCGCCTCATCAACGACGATGCACGCATGCGCGGCTTTTGCCAATGCAACCATTTCTTCCAATGGCGCCACATCACCGTCCATCGAATACACGCTTTCAACCACGATGCACAGCGGTGCACCTGCATGTTGTGTCAAAAGCTCGTTTAAATGTGCTATGTCGTTGTGGCGAAATTTATAGCGGTGGCGACTCATCGACAAGCGCATGCCATCAATCAAGCTCGCATGACACAATTCATCGTAAATGAACACGGTGTGCCGATCTGAAATCGCTGCCAATGTGCCGATGTTGGCATCAAAACCTGAGTTGAACAGCAGTGCCGCTTCGGTGTGGTGAAAACGTGCAATCTGCGCCTCCAGCATGCTGATGGCTTGTGCTTGTCCTGAGAGCAAGCGTGAGCCTGTCGCGCCGTGTTGTTGAACATCAAAAGACGTGGTCTCATGCAAACCAAACGGTGAGCGCGCCCAGCCCAAATAGTCATTTGAGCAAAAATCAATGGCCAGTGGGGTGCGCAAACGACGGCGTTGCTGCACGGCGTCGCGCGCATTCAGTCGTGTTGCCCAAGCCGCGTGAAGGGGGGGGAGAGAAAAGGAATCCATGCGCGCATTGTAGCAAGGTGAACGGCGCATGTGGGGTTGGCGTGCGAAGTGGTTTTTTGTGTTTTGTTGTGATTTAGGTTGTTTTGATTGGTTTTAGGTGCTTTTTAAAGATTTCTGTTCATCGGCCACCAGAAACATCAATAAAGCTGCCGGTCATGTAAGCCGATGCATCCGACAGCAACCAAACGACCGCGTTCGCAATGTCTTCGGGGGTTCCAATGCGCTGCATGGGAATGGTTTTGAGGCCTTCTTGCAGATTGGCCGCTCCCCCATTTTTGTCATGAATGCTGGTGTGAATGATGCCCGGGCGCACGCCATTGACGCGAATGCCTTCAAGCGCAACCTCTTTGGCCAGCCCAACCGTCAGCGCATCGAGTGCTGCTTTTGACGCGGCGTAATCGACATAACGATTGCCTGATCCAAGAATGGCAGCGCGTGAACTGATGTTGACGATGACGCCGCCGTGATGGCCGTGGCGTGTGCTCATGGCTTTCACCGCCTGACCTGCACATAAAAATGCGCCAGTGATGTTGGTGCTGAAGACATCGTTCAAACGCGCCGCATCCATGTCATCCACACGGCCAAACAGCGGGGTGATGCCAACATTGTTGACCAAGCCATCAAGTTGTCCAAAATGCTTGAGCACGGCTTTGAACAGCGCAATAACCGATGACTCGCTGCGAACATCGGCGGTAAATGGCTGCGCTTGGCCGCCATGCGCGATGATGGATGCACAGACCGCCTGTGCGGCCGCCAAATCGTTGAGGTAATGCACCGCAATTGCCCAACCATCCTGTGCTGCGCGCATGGCGGTGGCTGCGCCAATGCCTTTGGAGGCACCCGTGATGAGGAGAATTTTTTTTGAAGGCATGGTGATTAATTAAAAAATAAAAAGAGGGGGGAGTGATGTTGAGATGTGCTTTATGTATTTCATTTTGTACTTCATTTTCTTTGCCGTACCGTTTAAGTTCAGGGTAGTCGGTTTTAGGGCAATGGATGGGTGAGTCAAAAGATGTGTTGTCATCCAGCCATATGGGTTGGTGATGCAAACCCAGTCGTGACGCAGGACTCAGCGGCTTCATGGAGAGCCGCTGAGGGCACATGATTCAGCGTGAAACGACGGTGATGCATGCGCGATCATGAGCGCTTGTTTTTGATGGCATGTGCCTTTCAAGCCAGCGGGTGTCGCGTGTTAAACCTTATCTGCAATTTTAGCAAATGCTTTTTTCGCGGCCTCGATGGTGGCTGTGATGTCATCATCGGTGTGCGCTGCGGACATGAAGCCTGCTTCAAACGCGCTCGGCGCAAGGTAAACGCCTTCGTCGAGCATGGCGTGGAAAAATGCAGGGAATAAATCAACGCGTGAGGCCATCACCTCGGCAAAGCTTTTCGGTGCGCTTTCGCTGAAGAACAAACCGAACATGCCGCCTTCCATTTCTGTTGAAAAAGGCACACCTGCGGCTTGTGCCGCTGCGGTGAAGCCCGCCAGCATGGTCGCCGTTTTGGCACGTAGATTTTCATAGAAGCCATCTTGGCGAACAATGTTCAATGTCGCCATGCCAGCCGCCACCGCCACAGGATTGCCCGATAAAGTGCCCGCTTGATACACGCCGCCGAGGGGGGCCATGTGCGCCATGATGTCGGCGCGACCGCCGAAAGCCGCCACGGGCATGCCGCCGCCAATGACTTTGCCGAGGGTGGTGATGTCGGCTGTCACGCCGTAAACACCTTGTGCACACTGGGGGCCGACACGGAAGCCCGTCATCACCTCGTCAATGATAAGCACGGCCCCATATTGGGTGCACAAGTCTCGCAAAGCGTGCATGAATTCAGGTGTGGCGCGGACAAAATTCATATTGCCTGCAATGGGTTCAAGGATGATGGCTGCAAGTTCATTGCCTTTTTCTTTGAATAACGTTTCGAGGGCGTTCACATCGTTGTAGGGCAAAACCAGTGTGTCTTTGGAGACGGCCGCAGGCACGCCGGATGAGCTCGGATTGCCCAAAGTCAGTAAACCTGAACCTGCTTTGACCAGCAAACTGTCAGAATGCCCGTGATAGCAGCCTTCAAATTTAACCAATAAATCACGTCCAGTGAAACCACGTGCCAAGCGAATCGCGCTCATGGTCGCTTCGGTGCCACTGGACACCAAACGCACTTGCTCCAAACCTGGCAGCATCTCGCACAGCAATTCTGCCATGTCCACCTCTGCGCGGGTCGGTGTGCCGAAACCAAGGCCATTGGCCACGGCCTCTTGCACAGCCTTCACCACAGTGGGGTGTGCATGACCCACGATGATGGGGCCCCATGAGCCAATGTAGTCGATGTAGCGCTGGTCATTTTCATCCCAAAAGTAGGCATCTTTGGCACGTTTAATGAAACGGGGTGTGCCGCCCACAGAGCGAAATGCGCGAACGGGTGAGTTGACGCCACCTGGTGAGGTTTTACACGCGCGGTCAAATAAAATGTCATTTTGGTTCATGGTATTGCCTTAAATTAGAAGTCAGTGAATGGGTTGAAATGGTTGCTGTCCGCAACAATCAGAGTCAATGGGGG
>CALMCL010000007.1 GCA_937862905.1 uncultured Burkholderiaceae bacterium
TGAACACGAAGATACAGAAAATGAATATAACACGATGAATGATTATCGTAAATTTTGTTTAGACCAAAACCTTTCTCTATCTTAGCATGGGTTGTACTGTAAATGTTCAGGTAGTGCTCGAGATAATTTGACGATTCCAACCTTGACAGGGATTGTGGGGGAGTTTGTTATTCCAATGGAGATGGTGCTTAACCGTCTTAAATCAGAATTTTCATTTGCTAGACGAATGTATTTTGAATATCTGACTGGAGGCTCACTTGATGAATTGCGATATGAATCTTGCTTTTCAGAGTTGTTCAATGATGAAATTTTAGGGGGTGAGGTGGAAAAAATCAGGGTAGGGTTTAGACAATGTTTTAGTATTTTAGACAAAATCGCTGTGGCAGTTTGTGAGTTGTTTGATGTCTACCCAAAGAATAGGGTGGTGTTTTTTCAAAGCTTTTGGCAGTTACACCTAGAAAATAGGATGGAAACTTTTGAATCAATAAAAAGTCCCGGATTGTTAGCACTTTATAGTATTGCTACAGACTTGAATGAAAAAGGCAGTGGCGAGTGGGCATTCTTGAAAGATTGGAGAAATGACTTAGAACATAAATTTGTCATAGTTCACAAGGGGGAAAAGCCTTCAGATGTTTATGGTTCATATAAAATGATGAATGATATGCTTTTCATCAATGAAGCTGATTTTATTTATCACTATAAGCATTTGTTACAATTGACTCGTTCCGCCATATTCTCTTTTGTCTTTGTTGTGAGAGAGAAAGCATTAAAACAAAAAGCCGAAGGTGGAGTTTATTTACCGAACATTATCCAGAGACAAAATTTTACTTTAGACTAATGTGGAATATCATTCTTTAAAAAACAGCCTTTTGGCTGTTTTTTTATTGTTGAAATCAGGTGTACACTAAGCTCATACAAGCAAAAAGGAGGGGCATCATGACTAATTTGACTGCATTGCTTAAACAAGTGCGCGCCTGTCAAATCTGCGCCGCTGAATTGCCGCTGGGGCCAAGGCCGATTGTGTAGGCGTATGCCGATGCGCGGATTTTGATTGTCGGTCAAGCGCCAGGTCGTAAAGTGCATGAAACGGGCATCATGTTCAACGATGCCAGCGGCGAGCGTTTGCGCGCGTGGTTGGGCATTTCGCGCGAGGTGTTTTACGATGAGCGGCAAGTGGCGGTGCTGCCGATGGGGTTTTGCTATCCCGGAATGGGGGCTTCGGGCGATTTGCCGCCGCGCCCCGAATGCGCACCTGCGTGGCGGAAGCCATTGTTGTCGCATTTAAAGCAGATTGAGCTGACCATCGTGCTGGGGCAATATGCGCTGGCCTATCATTTGCCTGAATACGACTCCGTCACCACCGCGGTGCTGGCGTGGAGCGCGCATTGGCCGCATGTGCTGGTGCTGCCACATCCAAGCCCGCGCAACAACCCGTGGCTGAAAAAGAATCCGTGGTTTGAAACGGATGTCTTGCCACAGTTACGCGAGCGAGTGCGGATGGTGCTGGCTGCCGCGTGAAAAACTCGCCGCGACCAGCCGTTACCTGACTTTACGAGCCGCAGCTGATGCAGCCTTCTTCCATCGTGCACACCGCGCCCTCGACGATTTCGTCCTCTTTTTCGATGACGGCGGGTTTTGCCGCTGCGCTGACGGTGAACTGCACTGCTTGGCTGGCGGCTTTGGCGCGTAAGTAGTAAATACCTGTTTTTAAACCCTTTTGCCACGTGTAGAAGTGCATCGACGAGAGCTTGGCAATGGTCGGTTGCGCCATGAAAAGGTTCATCGATTGCGATTGGCAAATGAATGCACCGCGATCTGCGGCCATGTCGATGAGGACTTTTTGCTTGATTTCCCACACAGTTTTGTACAGTGCTTTCAGGTCTTCTGGGATGCGGTCGATGTTTTGAACCGAGCCATTGGCGCGGATGAGGTCGTTGCGCATGGCGTCGTTCCACAGGCCGCGTTTGACCAAGTCGATCAACAGGTGTTTGTTCACGACGATGAATTCACCGCTGAGGACGCGGCGGGTGTAAATGTTGCTGGTGTAGGGCTCGAAGCATTCGTTGTTGCCTAAGATTTGCGAGGTGGAGGCGGTTGGCATTGGGGCGAGCAGGAGTGAGTTGCGTGCGCCGTATTGAGCCAAGTTTTGACGCAATTGTGCCCAGTCCCATGTGTTTGAGGGCGTGTGCCCCCACATGTCGCATTGCAAAATGCCGTTGGACAGGGGGGAGCCTGGGTAGCTTTCGTATGTGCCGAGTTCTTTAGCCAAATCAATGGATGCACTCATGGCGGCGTAGTACATGGTTTCAAAAATGCGTTGGTTCAGTGTTTGCGCTGCTTCGGAATCAAACGGCAGGCGCAGCATGATGAAAGCGTCAGCCAGACCTTGAACCCCTAAGCCAATCGGGCGGTGACGCATGTTTGAGGTGCGTGCTTCTTCGACGGGATAGAGGTTTTTGTCGATGATTTTGTTGAGGTTTTTTGTGGCGTGGTAGGTCACGTCATACAGTTTTTGATGATTGAATGCGTTGTCTTCAACAAATTTTGGTAAGGCAATGGATGCGAGGTTACACACGGCGATTTCTTCAGGCGATGTGTACTGGATGATTTCCGTGCACAGGTTGCTTGATTTGATCGTGCCGAGGTGTTGTTGATTGCTTTTGCGGTTGGCGTGGTCTTTATAGAGTAAATAAGGTGTACCGGTTTCGATTTGTGATTCTAAAATGGCAAACCAGAGTTCTTGCGCTTTGATGACGCGACGTGCTTTGCCCTCAGCTTCGTATCGTGTGTACAGTGTTTCAAAGGCTTCGCCCCAGCAATCGTCCAAACCTGGGCATTCGTGCGGGCAAAATAAACTCCATTCACCATCGGCTTGAACGCGTGCCATGAACAAATCATTGACCCACATGGCATAGAACAAATCACGGGCGCGCATTTCTTCTGCGCCGTGGTTTTTCCTCAATTGTAAAAACTCGAATACGTCGGCATGCCAAGGTTCAAGGTACATGGCGAATGCGCCTTTGCGCTTACCGCCGCCTTGGTCGATGTAACGTGCGGTGTCGTTGAATACTTTGAGCATTGGTACGATGCCATTGCTGGTGCCGTGTGTGCCTGCGATGGTGCTGCCTTTGGCTCGAACTTTATGGATGGATAAGCCAATGCCACCTGCATTTTTAGAAATCAATGCGGTTTGTTTGAGGGTGTTGTAAATGCCTTCGACCGAGTCGTCTTGCATGGTGAGCAAGAAGCAGCTGCTCATTTGAGGGTGCGGCGTACCAGAGTTGAACAGGGTGGGGGTGGCGTGGGTGAACCAACCTTCTGACATCAAGGTGTAGGTTTCAATCGCGGATTGAATGTCATCGCCGTGGATGCCGAGGGCGACGCGCATGTACATGTGTTGTGGACGTTCGACGATTTCACCATTGATGCGCAACAAATTAGTGTGCTCCAATGTTTTGAAACCAAAGTAGTCTGAGTTGAAATCGCGGTCATAAATGATGGTCGAGTCCAGCAGGTCCGCATGTGCTTTGACCACGTTCAACACGTCTTCCGTGATGATTGGGGAGTGTTTTTTTGTGTTTAAATCAATGTGGTCATACAGTTTTTGCATCGTTTCAGAAAACGATTTGGTCGTGTTTTTGTGCAAACGGCTGATTGCCAAGCGGGCGGCCAAAATGGCGAAGTCAGGGTGCTGTGTGGCCATGCTGGCTGCTGTTTCCGCAGCCAAGTTGTCCAGTTCCGTGGTGGACACACCGTCATACAAGCCCATGATGACTTTTTTCGCGACTTCAACAGGTTCCACCAATGGGTTCAGGCTGTAGGACAGCTTTTCGATGCGGGCTGTGATTTTGTCGAATTTGACGGCTTCAGATTTACCGTTGCGCTTGAGAACGAGCATTGTTTGATCCTTTTTTTACTTTGTTAACTTATTTACTGCGCTCTGTTGTGTGTACAGAGTGAATGAGTGGTGTGTGTGTGATGTGCCGCCAATGGAAAAGGTGAAAAACAACAGGCCAATGGGGACATTTGGCCTGATCAAGGTACTTTGTGTGAAATGGTAGCTTATGACAGCTGATGACAGTTTCGATGTCGATTGAGTCAGCTGCTTGAGCCACATACAAGGGAAACAATTGACGGTGCAGGTGGTTTAAAAAACAGCTGAAACTGAAACAGCAGAGGGTTAAAAATCCTCTTCGAGTGAAAAGACTTGCTCGCTTTTGGTGCCCAAAACGCCTGCTTTTTGGTAATCGCCAACGCGTTTTTCAAAGAAGTTGGTTTTGCCTTCAAGCGAAATCATGTCCATGAAATCAAATGGATTTTTTGTGTTGTACAGCTTGCTGTAACCCAAGGCATCCAGCCAGTGATCGGCCACAAACTCGATGTATTGGCTCATCAATTCAGCATTCATGCCAATCAAACTCACGGGCAAAGCTTCGCAAATGAAATTTTTCTCAATACTCACCGCATCGCGGATGATGGCATGAACAGTGTCGCTGGATAAACGCTGTTTGAGCATGTGGTAAAGGGAGCAGGCAAATTGGCAATGCAAGCCTTCATCACGGCTGATCAGCTCATTACTGAATGTCAAACCAGGCATCAAACCACGTTTTTTCAGCCAGAACAAGGCACAGAAACTGCCACTGAAGAAAATGCCTTCAACCGCTGCAAATGCAACCAGACGCTCGGCAAAGTTACCTTGATCAATCCACCGCAGCGCCCAACTGGCTTTTTCTTTGACCGCAGGAATGGTGTCAATGGCATTGAATAAATGGTCTTTTTCGTCTTGTTTTTGGATGTAAGTGTCGATTAATAACGAATAGGTTTCTGAGTGGATGTTTTCCATGGCCACTTGGAAGCCGTAAAAGCAACGGGCTTCAGGAATTTGAACTTCTCTCATGAAGTTCACAGCCAAGTTTTCATTGACGATGCCATCCGAAGCGGCGAAAAATGCCAATACATGGCTGACAAAATGACGTTCACCAGAAGACAGCGACCACCAGTCGGCCAAATCCGACTCAAGGTCAATCTCTTGCGCCGTCCAAAAACTGGCTTTGTGCTGTTTGTATTGCTGCCAAAGGTCAGGGTGTTGGATGGGGAGTAATACGAATCGTTGCGGGTTGTGCGCCAAAATGGGTTCTAGCGATGGATCAAAGGTGTCGCTGAAAAACGATGGTTGCTCAATGGTGTAATTAGACATGTCCGCGCCCCTAAAGTAACGATGATGAATGATTTATCTTTACCAAAAGGGGGCACAAATAGAACCGCTTCGCGCGCAAAGCATTGCGCGAAAAAGCGACAGGATGTGCATGCCTTTGGTACGAAGGCCTGCACACGATGATCATTGATAGGTATCTGACTTGGGTGAGCTGATCGAGTCCGTCGAGAGGTCCATCCTCGGTGCTTAAAAGAACAGCGATCCCTTACAGTTGCGCCACAGTCCATGAGTTCCACATGGTTCCCTGTATGCAATGCTTGTGTATTAACTATTTGATTTTTAAATCATATTTTCAATCGATGTTTAAAAATCACAACGCAGCAAGGCGAGTCAATGATGAAAGTGTGATGGGGTGCATCATAACAAAAAAACGCATGCTCTGCCGTTGGAAATTTGCCATTTTTCGTTAAGTTTTCACTTGTTTTTTGTGCGTTGAGTTACGTCATCAAGCGTGGAAGTTGGGTGTGAAGTGCGGCATAAGTGCTTGTTTTAAAAACAGCAAAACCAATGCTTGTGATTTTTTTAAATATGCCTTTGTGTTTACTTTTTAGATGTAAAAAAAGCCAACATTGAGTTGGCTTTTTTTTGAAATAATTTTTTGGAAAAATTTATTTACGGGCTTGTTCAATTAGTGTCACCAGTTTCTCTGTGTCCACGCAGAACGCACGGATGCCTTCTGCGAGCTTTTCACACGCCATGGCGTCGTTGTTCAACAGCAAACGGAATTTGGCTTCAGTTAATGTCAAAGGTTGAATGTCTTGTGTCATTGCGGCAGCTTCGGTCAGCGCGGGTTTAACATCGTCGTTGCTGGCTTGCATGCTGGCCAATAAGTCAGGGCTGATGGTCAGTAAGTCACACCCAGCCAAGCCGATGATTTGGCCGACATTGCGGAAGCTTGCACCCATGACTTGGGTTTTGATGCCAAATTTTTTGTAATAATTGTAAATGGTGGTCACAGAAGAAACGCCTGGGTCGTTGCTCATGTCATAGTCAATGCCCGTTTGTTTTTTGAACCAATCATAAATGCGACCCACAAACGGAGAAATCAATGTGATGTGGGCATCGGCGCAAGCAACCGCTTGTGCAAGGTTAAACATCAATGTCAAATTGGTGTGAATGCCTTCTGTTTCCAAAACTTTGGCAGCCTGAATGCCTTCCCATGTTGATGCGACTTTGATCAAAATGCGTTCACGGCTAAACCCTTGGGCTTCATATAAAGCGATCACACGGCGACCGCGTGCGATAGAGGCTTCGGTGTCGAATGACAAACGTGCATCCACTTCGGATGATACGCGACCAGGGATGATTTTGAGAATCTCGCAGCCAAAAGCCACCAACACATGATCCATGATGTCTGCAACGGATTCGCTGACATGGGCTTTGACTGTTGATTCAAACAGGGGTTGGTATTCTGGTTTTTGCACCGCTTTTAAAATCAAAGATGGGTTGGTGGTGGCATCTTGTGGCAAAAATTGTGCAATCGCTTGAAAATCACCCGTGTCGGCAACGACGGTGGTTAAGGCTTTAAGTTGGTCTAATGTGCTCATGAGTAGGCTCCGATTGAAAAGAATATGACGTCTCGCATCTTAATTGTAGCGTAATTTTTGCGCCAATTTTCGTCTTAGTCTTTAAGTAAGATGGTTTTTCTGCTAAAATGGCTGGGTTTAGCAATATATTTTATAGAAACGACGAAATTAAGATGACACACTGGCTACTAAAGACGAAAACAGGCAAAAGCCGCCCAACACAGTAAATTTTTTTATTGATGTGGGGCGGTTTTTTTTATGTCCGTCATTTTGTCTCGTGTGGAGTTGTGTGTCCAAGATGTTAAGGAGTTTGAACGTGTTACCCATTTTTTCTAATCAATATCCAAAAGCCGTACTGGTGTTGGCCGACGGTTCGGTGTTCCAAGGCTACGGCATTGGCGCACCTGGCCACGTGGTGGCCGAAGTGGTGTTCAACACCGCCATGACCGGTTACCAAGAAATCCTCACCGATCCGTCGTATACGGGGCAAATGGTGACTTTGACTTACCCGCACATCGGTAATGTCGGTGTCAATGAAGAGGATGTCGAAGCGGATAAAGTTTATGCAGCAGGTTTAATCATCAAAGATGTGTCCCCTGTGGTGTCGAATTTCCGTGCAACGCAAAGTTTGCCCGATTATTTGAAAGCGAACAACATTGTTGCCATCGCAGGCATTGACACCCGTGCTTTGACCCGTGTGTTGCGCGAAAAAGGTGCGCAAGGTGGCTGTATTCTGGTCGGCGATGACGTGGCGAAGGCCACTGAATTGGCTGCTGGCTTTGGTGGGATGAGCGGTCAAGACTTGGCCAAAGTCGTTTCGGTCACAGCCGCATACCCTTGGACTGAAGCCGAATGGCGCTTGGGCGAAGGCTACCTCAAGCAAACAACAGCGAAATTCAAAGTTGTGGCGTACGACTTTGGTGTGAAGCGCAATATTTTGCGCATGTTGGCTGAGCGCGGTTGTGAGATCACCGTTGTCCCCGCTCAAACTTCGGCGGCTGATGTGTTGGCGATGAATCCAGACGGCGTATTTTTGTCGAATGGTCCTGGCGATCCAGAGCCATGTGATTATGCAATTGCTGCGACGCGTGAGTTTTTGGACAAAAATGTACCAACGTTTGGTATTTGTTTGGGCCACCAAATCATGGCCTTGGCGGCGGGTGCAAAAACCATGAAGATGAAATTTGGTCACCATGGCGCAAATCACCCGGTCAAAGATTTGGACACGGGTCGTGTGGTCATCACCTCACAAAATCATGGTTTTGCAGCCGATGAAGCGACTTTACCAGCCAATGTGCGTCCAACCCATGTGTCGTTGTTTGATGGCAGTTTGCAAGGCTTGGCGTTTACAGACAAACCTGCATTCAGCTTTCAAGGGCACCCCGAAGCGTCACCAGGGCCCCATGATATTGCGTATTTGTTTGACAAATTTGTTGATTTAATGTCCAGCGCGAAAGCTTAAACATGCTTGGTATCACAGATCTGACAGCCTACATCATTGGCACCATTGCGATTATTTTATTGCCCGGGCCGAACTCGATGTATGTGCTCACCACTGCCGCACAGCATGGCATTCGCCGTGGTTACTCGGCGGCTTTGGGGGTGTTTGTCGGTGACACCGTCATCATGGTGACGGCAGTGGTTGGTGCAGCCACATTGCTCAAACAAGCACCTTCACTGTTCATCGCATTGAAAGTCACGGGTGCTTTATATTTGGGCTACTTGGGGGTGCAAATGTTGTTGGGGGCGTGGCGCATTTGGTGCAATCGCGCTCATCTCAGCCCTGCAGAAATGAGCGATGCGGCCGCGGAACTGGATTTGTCAGAGCAAGGCAGTTTGAAAACGCCCGAAGGCACGTCACCCTTTAAACGCGCACTTTTGGTGAGTTTGATTAACCCAAAAGCGATTTTATTTGTTTTGTCGTTTTTTTTGCAGTTTGTTTCGCCCGATGCCGAAAATCCAGCTTTGGCCTTTTTTGTTTTGGGTGCCATCTTGCAATGCTTTAGCATCGCTTACCTTAGTGCGCTGATTTTTGCAGGTGCACGTTTGGCGCAAGCATTCCGTGCACGTCCTGTGTGGATGGTGGCTGGAACGGCCGCAGTGGGTGCTATGTTTTTGGGTTTTGGGGCGAAATTGGCAATGGCGACGATTTAAAGGTGAGCTGACTTAGAGCGAACCTAAATAATGTAATTGAATGTATTGAAGGCGGGCTGTGGCGGCTCGCTTAACGGTAAAATGGAGTATAAAATGCCAAAACGTGAAGACCTAAAAAGTATCCTTATCATCGGTGCAGGCCCGATCATCATTGGTCAGGCGTGTGAGTTTGACTATTCGGGCGCTCAGGCCTGTAAAGCATTGCGCGAAGAAGGCTACCGTGTGATTTTGGTGAACTCGAATCCTGCGACCATCATGACGGATCCTGAAATGGCGGATGCGACGTACATCGAGCCGATCACGTGGGAAGTGGTTGAAAAGATTATTGAAAAAGAGCAGCCTGATGCGATTTTACCGACGATGGGTGGACAAACGGCATTGAATTGCGCGTTGGATTTGCACCGTCATGGCGTGTTGGCGAAGCACAATGTGCAGCTCATCGGTGCATCGCCAGAAGCGATTGACAAGGCCGAAGACCGCATGAAGTTTAAAGATGCCATGACCAAAATTGGCCTCGGTTCAGCTTTGTCTGGCATCGCCCACACATGGGAAGAAGCGCAATCTGTGCATGCGATGATTGCCAAAACCAATGACAACTCGGGTTACCCGATTGTCATTCGCCCATCGTTCACGATGGGGGGCACGGGTGGTGGTATTGCGTACAACAAAGAAGAATTTGAAACCATCTGCAAGCGTGGCATTGATTTATCACCAACCAATGAATTGTTGATTGAAGAGTCGTTGCTCGGTTGGAAAGAGTACGAGATGGAAGTGGTGCGCGACAAAGCGGACAATTGCATCATTGTGTGCTCGATTGAGAATTTAGACCCAATGGGCGTGCACACGGGTGACTCGATCACGGTAGCGCCAGCGCAAACGTTGACCGATAAAGAATACCAAATCATGCGTAATGCGTCGCTCGCGGTGCTGCGTGAAATCGGTGTGGACACGGGTGGGTCGAATGTGCAGTTCTCTGTCAATCCAGATACTGGCCGCATGATTGTGATTGAAATGAATCCGCGTGTGTCGCGTTCGTCTGCGCTGGCATCGAAAGCGACGGGTTTCCCGATCGCAAAAATCGCTGCGAAACTGGCGATTGGTTACACCTTGGATGAGTTGCAAAATGACATCACAGGCGGTCAAACACCAGCTTCATTTGAACCATCGATTGACTACGTGGTCACGAAGATCCCTCGTTTTGCCTTTGAAAAATTCCCTGAAGCCGATGCGTATTTGACCACGCAAATGAAGTCGGTGGGTGAAGTGATGGCGATTGGCCGCACATTCCAAGAGTCATTCCAAAAAGCCTTGCGCGGTTTGGAGGTTGGCATCGATGGTTTGAATCCGATCACCGATGACAAAGCGGACATCATCGCAGAAATCCGTGAGCCGAAAGACAAACGCATTTTATTCGTTGCGGATGCATTCCGTGTGGGCATGAGCGTGGAAGAGGTGTTCAATCACACAAAAATTGACCGTTGGTTCTTGGTGCAAATCGAAGAAATCGTCAAATTGGAAGCCCATGTGGCCCAAGGCACATTGGCTGATTTGAGTGCGGATGACATGCGCGGTTTGAAACAAAAAGGCTTTTCTGATCGTCGTTTGGCACAACTGCTTAAAATCAGTGATCAAGAGTTGCGCGCTGCACGCCATGCACTCAATGTGCGCCCGGTATACAAACGTGTGGACACATGTGCGGCTGAATTTGCCACTGACACCGCATACATGTACTCCAGCTACGATCAAGAATGCGAAGCAAATCCGACCAGCAACAAAAAAATCATGGTGTTGGGTGGTGGTCCAAACCGCATTGGTCAGGGCATTGAATTCGATTACTGCTGTGTGCATGCGGCTTTGGCTTTGCGTGACGATGGTTATGAAACCATCATGGTCAACTGCAATCCTGAAACCGTGTCGACTGATTATGACACGTCAGATCGTTTGTATTTTGAACCTGTGACTTTGGAAGATGTGCTCGAAATCGTTGCGGTGGAGCAGCCCATGGGCGTGATCGTGCAGTATGGCGGCCAAACGCCTTTGAAATTGGCCTTGGATTTGGAAGCCGCAGGCGTGCCAATCATTGGCACATCGCCTGATTCGATTGACTTGGCCGAAGACCGTGAACGTTTCCAAAAGTTGTTACAAGACTTGAACTTGCTCCAACCACCAAACCGCACGGCGCGTGAAGAGGCTGAAGCCTTGCGTTTGGCCGATGAAATTGGTTATCCCTTGGTTGTGCGTCCTTCTTATGTGTTGGGTGGTCGCGCCATGGAAATCGTGCATGAGCGTTCTGATCTTGAGCGTTACATGCGTGAAGCGGTCAAAGTATCGAATGACTCGCCTGTGCTGCTTGATCGCTTTTTGGATGATGCGATTGAAGCGGACGTTGATTGCATTTGTGACGCCACGGGTGCGGTTTTGATTGGCGCGGTGATGGAGCACATCGAACAGGCGGGTGTTCACTCGGGTGATTCTGCTTGCTCATTGCCACCGTATTATTTGAATGCGAACACGGTCAATGAAATCAAACGTCAAACGGCTGAAATGGCGCGTGCATTGAAAGTTGTGGGTTTGATGAATGTGCAATTTGCCATTCAACACAAAGACGGTGCCGACATCATTTACGTGCTTGAGGTCAACCCACGCGCTTCGCGCACTGTGCCGTTTGTATCAAAAGCAATTGGCCGTCCTTTGGCAAAAGTGGCGGCACGCGTGATGGCGGGTCAAACTTTGGCACAGCTCGATGCGACCAACGAAATCGTCCCGCCGTATTTCAGCGTCAAAGAAGCGGTGTTCCCTTTCAATAAATTCCCAGGTGTGGATCCTGTGTTGAGCCCAGAAATGCGTTCAACGGGTGAAGTCATGGGCGTGGGCACGACGTTTGGCGAAGCTCTGTATAAGAGCCAATTGGCTGCTTCAACACGTTTACCTGCAAGTGGCCAAGTGTTCATC
>CALMCL010000008.1 GCA_937862905.1 uncultured Burkholderiaceae bacterium
AGCGCTACAGCAACAAATCATTTCACCTCAAAAACCGCCTGACTGCTTTCGCACACGGGACAACAATATGTTGATGGTAGGTCAGCAAAAGCAGTTCCAGCCGCGACCCCATGTTCTGGATCACCCCAGCTAGGGACATATTGTGTCAAACACACCTGACATTCATAAATAATCGTTTTATTTTTTTCTGGACGGCGAAGCGCTTGGATGGGCTCCACTTTGATGCGCATGCGCCGTTGGTATTGTGAAATCAATCCTTTGAGGTTTGAAATCAAATCCTGCTGAACCATATCGCCATCAAACAACACGTATTCACCATTCACAGGGTTAAAGTGCTTGGCATGGTACAAATCATAGCGTTGTCGACCAAACAGTTTTTTGGGATGGACGCGAATCAGGATACTGGGTCGAATCCGACGTGTTTCTGAGGCCACCCCCAAAGACAAACCCCATGTACGCAAACCCGCTTTTTGGAGCCCTTCATTGACCTTAACTTTTAAAGCATGGTGTTCCAAGTTAAAAGGGTCAAGTTTCCAATTCAATTCATGATAAGCGGGCCCAATGTTGAGGTTGTTTAACCCCAAATAACGATTCCATTCGTCCACAGCCGTGCGTTTGAGGTCTTTGATGAGCAAAGAACCCCATGTTGACAGGTCAATGTAATTGATGTTTTGAGATTGGCAAACATTCAACAGGTGTTCGAGCTTGAGCAGTGGCATGCGTTGACCCACATTATAAATCCCCAGCCAATAGACCTCACCAACCCGAAAAAAACCATCGTATTGGGGGTGATTTTGCTGTATCGGTGCGGGAATAAAGTCGTATGGCGCGGTGTGAAAATCACTGTTGTCAGCCAGCAGTTCCACTAGTTCCAGCTCCGTTTTACCCAAAGCAAGCTGCGCTTCAATGCATGCAGACACATCCGCGATGCTCTTGCTGTCTATCAAGTCAGGCCAAATGAATGGCGATTTGCCCGCGTCTCCCAAACACAAATACAAATACCAAAAATCTTCTTTTTCTGCTGCAATAAAATTCAACTCGCTGTCCATGATCGGCACAAAGTCCTGACGTGGATCAACAATCGCCACCGTCAAGCGGGGCTTGTGCTGAAAGCTTTGAACGATCTCCGTGTAGTTGCCTGAATGCAACCAAGATCGTTTCGGAAAAATATCATTGGCTGGCAGCGATGTCACCACGTTGCGGGTGTCTGACGAGCCAACTGCAATGTGCATGAGACTCAAGGCACGCGTGAATTCGGTTGCTTCAGCGGCATGGAGCAACTCAAACAAAACCTCTTGCCGTGCGCTGAACCACACATGCTCCAACTGATGTTTCAAACCCAATTTGACGGCTTTGGCCAAGGTCTTCACGGCAATGCGTCCACCGACGCTGGGAACTTTAACAATGTGCTTCATCATGCCACCACCTCGGCTTGCTTGGTCTGCTTAGTTTGCTTGGCCTGTTCAAGCAACACCATGATTTCGGGTTTGCAACTGCCACAGCCTGTGCCTGCCCCAGTTTTTTGCATGACATCGGACAATGTTTTACAACCACCCGCAATGCACCCTTTGATGTTGCCCTCTCCGACATTGTTGCATGAACACACCAATGCGCCTTTGAGCGGCTCTTTTACCGCCCCGCCATTCGGGCGCAGCAAGGCATCGCGTAAATCATCCAGCTCTGCGCCATTTTTAATCAAGTCTCTAAATTGCACGAACTCATCTTTATTGCCCATTAAAATGGTGCCAACCAGCTTGTTGTTGTGGATGATGCATTTTTTGTAATAATGCCGCGACACATCCTCCATGCGCACCACTTGATACGCATCATCGTTCAGCGGTTCTTCAATCATGCCCACTGAACTCAGGTGAATGTCTTTGAGCTTCAAGATGTTCATGAACGTGCTGCCCTTGTAATTCACATGCGGATCGCCATACATCACTTTGGCAAGCACATCGGCTTGCTCTTCTGCTGCTGCGGTGATGCCCCACATCATGCCATCAAGCTCAGCGATTTCACCAATGCAGTAAATGTTGTCGACGCTGCTTTGCAGGCGCGAATTGACCTTCACGCCCCGGCCGCATGCCAAACCCGCCGCACGCAACATCTCAATGTTTGGGGTCGTGCCAATGGCGCACATGACGATGTCGGCGTGCAATGTTTTGCCCGTTTTCAATTTAATTGCGGCAATGCGATTTTGATCGCTGCTGTCTTCGACAAAATGCACCACTTGATCGTTCAGATGAACGACAATGTTTTTTTCTTCAATTTGCTGTTTTAACAATTGACCCGACAACGCGTCCAACTGACGGGGCATCAAACGATCCGATTGTTGAATCAAATCAATGCGATGACCAAGCGCATCAAACGCATCGGCCATTTCCAACCCCAATAAACCACCGCCCACAATCACAATCCGTGCATTCGGTTTGAGCAAGGCTTGGATCCGCTCCACATCCTCGCGCTGGCGAATGGTGAACATGTTCGATTTGTCCATCGGATAATCGGCGGGGACAAAGGCACGGCTGCCTGTTGCCACCACCAAACGGGTGTAACTGTGGGTCACCCCGTTTGCGTCCACCAAGGTGTTGCTTTCGGGATCAATCCGACTGACCGCGACACCGTTGTGCACCGTCACATTCAAGGCTTGCAGGGTTTCGGCTTTGAAACGCAGCAAATGATCCCAGCCTTTATGGCCAGACAGGTATTCAGGCAACAACACCCGGTTGTAAAATGGGTTCACTTCTTTGCTGAACACATGGAGGTCAGCCTGTTGATCGCACTCACGCATGGCTTCAATGAAGCGACCCGCGCCTGCGCCTGCGCCGATCACAATGATTTTTTGCATCTCTGGCGCGTATTTGCGCACATTGACCGCTGAAAATTTAAAATCAGGTTGTTTGGAGGTCGGATCAATCAAATCATGGGTGAGGTTGTTGGCGCGCCCCGCATCACGCTGCATGATTCGCCCCCAGTGCATGGGTAAAAACACCACCCCCTCACGAATCGTATCGGTCAGTTTAGCGCGCACCCGCACATCGCCACGGCGGCCACGCACATCAACCAAATCACCATTGATGATGCCCATCCGAGCGGCATCGTTTGGATGAATTTCCACAAAAGGTTCTGGAATGTGCTTGTTCAGCTTGCTGACTTTGCCTGTGCGCGTCATGGTGTGCCATTGGTCGCGAATCCGTCCTGTGGTCAAAATCAATGGAAATTCAGCATCGGTGCTTTCAGAAGCGTTGTCGGGGGCGACGGCAAACATATTGGCACGCGCATCCGGCGTATAGAAACGGTGGTCGGTGAACAAACGCGGCGTGCCTTTCGAATCAGCACATGAAAAAGGCCATTGCACCGAACCATTGGCTTTTAAATAAGCATGCGACAAACCACTGACGTCAATGTTGGTGCCCTTGGTCTGCATTTTATATTCATCAAAAATCTGTTCATAACTGCTGTAATTGAACGATTTTTGCCAGCCCATTTTCGCTGCAAAACGCCAAATGATTTCCGCATCGGGTAAGGCTTGAGCAGGTGCAGCGGTGATTTTTTGCACCAAGCTCACACGGCGATCGGCATTGGTCATCGTGCCACTTTTTTCCATGTAACCAGCTGCGGGCAGAATCAAGTCGGCAAAATCCAACGAGGATGCATTTTTAGAAATATCCTGCACAATGACAAAGTTGGCTTTGCGCAGAGCCGCTTCAACACGACGCGCATTGGGCATGCTGTCAATGGGATTGGTGCAGACAATCCACACCGCTTTCATCCGCCCAGCCTCAAGCGCATCAATCATCTCCATCGCCGACAGCCCAGGGCGATCGGGCACTGAAGGGACGCCCCAAAAATCAGCGACCTCTTGACGGTGAATGGGGTTGTTGATTTCTTTGTGCACCGCCAGCATGGTCGACAAACCACCCACTTCTCGTCCACCCATTGCATTCGGCTGACCTGTGAGTGAGAAAGGTCCATTACCAGGTTTACCGATTTTCCCCGTGATCAGTGACAAATTAATCAAAGCAAGGTTTTTGTTCACGCCCACCACACTTTGATTCAGCCCCATCGTCCACATGCTGATGAAACCTTTCGCATCACCAATCCATAGCGCGGCTTGCACGATGTCCGCAGCAGGCACGCCACATTTCTCAGCGTATTCGTCCAGTGACAGCTCAAATACTTTGGCTTGGACGTGCTCAAAACCATTGGTGTGCTCGGCAATGAATGCGGCATCCATTTTGCCTTGCTCTATCAGCACACGCGCAATTGCATTGAACACATAAATGTCCGTACCGGGAATGATGGGTAAGTGTAAATCCGCAATCGATGCACTTTGCGTGCGTCGGGGATCAACCACAATGATTTTCACATCGGGATGAGCCAATTTGTGGGCTTCAATTCGACGAAATAAAATCGGGTGACACCACGCAGGGTTCGCCCCCGCAATGAAAAAACAATCCGCCAATTCAATGTCATCGTAGCTCATGGGCACGGCGTCTTCGCCCAGTGATTTTTTATAACCAACCACCGCAGAGCTCATGCACAAGCGGGAATTGGTGTCAATGTTGTTCGTTCCAATAAACCCTTTGGTGAGTTTATTGATGATGTAATACTCTTCGGTCAGCAATTGACCTGACAAATAAAACCCCACCGAGTCGGGACCAAATTTGTCAATCAAACCTTTAAAAACAGCGGCCGCACGGCTCAACGCCGTTTCCCAACTCACATCCTGTAATGGTGCTTGACAGTTCACACGCATGCGTGGCACAGTCAAACGATCGGACGTGTCCATCGCGACATGGTGCAGGTTCATGCCTTTCGAGCACAACTTTCCACGGCTGGCGGGATGGGACTCATCGCCTTTGAGGTGAATTTCGCCTGTGTGTGGATTTTTTTTAATCAACACACCGCAGCCAACCCCACAATATGAGCAAGTAGAACGCAGGAAAGTCATTTTTTACTTCTTTATTCAATCATTTTGAAACAGGAAAGCACGTCACAGGCAACAGCTTCGGCAACCGCTTGTGATCATTTGCCTGTGACCACTT
>CALMCL010000009.1 GCA_937862905.1 uncultured Burkholderiaceae bacterium
GCATTTTGTACCAAATTCAATAACAACTGCTGCAAATAATCTGAGACGCCTCGCACGTCAGGCACGCTCACATCATAATCACGGATCAGCTCAAGCTGCGCACCAAACTCTATTTGAGCCAAACGGTATACAGATTCACACACCACATGAATGTTGAGCACTTGCATTTGTGCCAAGCCCTGACGGTACGGCACGAGAAATTGATCGACCATGTGTTTCAAACGATCCACTTGAGCAATCATCATCTCGGTGTATTCCATCAAATCAGGTGCAACCTCTTCCAATTCATTTTGCAACAATTGAGCAGCCCCCCGAATGCCCCCCAACGGATTTTTAACCTCATGAGCCAATTGGCGCATCAAGAGTTGATGGTTTTGCATCTGTGCACGCCATTGTGCATCTTGACTGGCATTTTCGTATGCACCAAGTTGGTGACATTCCAAACAATATGAATCAACTTGCCCCAAAAAAGCACTTTCATGCACAGGTGAGACGATCACGTGTACCAGCACACTGTCTGTCATTTCATCTTGAACACGCAGCAAACGAAGCACACCACGGCACACTTCATTTTTACCCTGTGCCATGTGTTGCAACAGTTTACTCAAGGTCTCATCGTGCTCAAACCAATGGCCAATGGTCACACCTTGCGCATGGGCAACAGTGCTGCCCCACATCATTTGTGCTGCAGAGTTCAGTGCCTTGACTTGTGCTTGACGATCAAGCACGGCAACGGCATTCTGAAGCGCATCAACGGTGACAGGCATTTTATTCATTTTTTACTTTAAAAATAAATCACAACTATTTGATTTAAAATAAATTAATATTTTTAATATTCAAACAACAGGGATTGAATAGGGATTGTTTTTTGATTTTAGGGTATGACACATATTCATCGCCCCTCACCAAAAGATCACACCATTGCACTCATAAGGCGACAGAAATAACTTACTGTAAAACAAAAACAAAGGGTTCTTCAGTTGTACCTCGGGCACTCGAGATCTCTCGCTTGAGTGAATCGACATTGGCCTGAGTCAATGAGAGTTGACTTTTCAAGTCAGGATTAAAACGCGCAGAGCCTGAGTTTGCAGATTCTGTTTTTAAAGCCACCAATCGTTCTTGTGTTTGAGCCAGCTCATTAAGTAAAATTTTAATGCGGGCATCATCACGCCCTTTTTGAACAGCCGGTGCAACTTTGCTGCCCGCCATCAAAGCACCTGCGGCGGGTCGAGGATCTGGCATGCCCGATGGAAAATAGCTCACCTTTGAAGCTGAATTCATATAAACCCGAACAATGCGGGTTTTACAATCGGCGCGTGCGCCTAAATTTTGTAGGGTCACTGCACCTTTTTTATCGGTACAGACATACACTTTGGCGTCAATTGGCATTTGAGCGAAGCTGTAATGAGTCAGCAACAAGCTCAATGTGAATAACCCAAGGCATAACATTTGTTTAATTTTCATTTTTTATCCCATGCTTTAACGGTTTGTCCAGAAGGTCTGTCGTTAATTGACCCATACAATTATAAAGCATCATGCTGTTTTTCAGATGAAACCCGCTCACCATCCACCTCATCACCCTCATACACCCGACTCAACTTGGATTTAAAAATAAAAAAAGCGCTGATACAAAACTGCACCAGCGCTGTCAACTTCTCACACGAGAAAAGAAGCTTTTGAATTTTCACGCCTTCTTATGACATTTCTAAATAAAATAGGTTCAGCGCGTGAAAACATAACAACATTTACAAAGCCAAAGACAACAGGCTGTCACACATCATGTGCAACTGCAAAAGAAATGCCTTTCTTTTGCCAACGTTTGATTCAGATGAAACATGGGAGCGACCCGTACAACACCCAAATCAAACGGAGTTGACTCAATCAACATTACAAGCTGTAGTACATTTCAAACTCTAACGGATGAGTCGTCATGCGCATTTTGTTCACATCTTCCATTTTCAGTGCAATGTAAGCGTCCAACATTTCGTTGGTGAACACGCCGCCACGGGTCAAGAACTCGCGGTCATTGTCCAAGGCTTCCAAGGCTTGTTCTAAGCTGGTGCACACTGTTGGGATTTGTGCGTCTTCCTCTGGTGGCAAGTCGTACAAGTTCTTAGTCGCTGGGTCACCAGGATGGATTTTGTTTTGGATGCCGTCCAAACCAGCCATCAACAAAGCCGAGAAGCACAAGTATGGGTTGGCCATTGGGTCTGGGAAACGCGCTTCAATGCGGCGGCCTTTTGGATTGGCGACGAATGGAATGCGAATCGAAGCTGAACGGTTTTTCGCTGAGTAAGCCAATTTAACTGGCGCTTCGTAGTGAGGCACGAGGCGTTTGTATGAGTTGGTCGATGGGTTAGTAATCGCGTTCAAAGCACGTGCGTGCTTGATGATACCGCCGATGTAGTACAAAGCAGTTTCTGACAAACCTGCATAGCCGTCACCCGCGAAGGTGTTGACGCCGTCTTTCCAGATTGATTGGTGAACGTGCATACCTGAACCGTTGTCGCCGACCACTGGTTTTGGCATAAACGTTGCTGTTTTGCCGTAGGCGTGAGACACGTTGAACACGATGTATTTCAATACTTGTGTCCAGTCAGCGCGCTGTACCAAAGTTGAGAATTTAGTACCGATTTCGTTTTGGCCTTGACCCGCGACTTCGTGGTGATGCACTTCAACAGGCACGCCCATTTGTTCGAGCAACAAGCACATTTCAGAACGGATGTCTTGGAACGTGTCAGTCGGCGCAACTGGGAAGTAGCCACCTTTGGTGCCAGGACGGTGACCCAAGTTGCCGCCTTCAGTTTTCACTGAAGAAGACCAGCCCGCTTCGTCTGAACCGATGCGCACGAAGCAACCTTGCATGTCGGTTTTGTAACGGATTGAGTCAAAAATAAAGAATTCTGGTTCTGGACCGAAGAAAGCGGTGTCGCCGATGCCTGTTGATTTGAGGTAAGCTTCAGCACGACGTGCGATTGAACGTGGATCGCGCTCATAACCTTTACCATCGGCTGGATCAATCACGTCACATGTCAAAATCAATGTGGTTTCAGCCGTGAAGGGGTCGAGGTTGGCTGTTGTTGGATCAGGAATCAACAACATGTCAGAGGCTTCAATGCCTTTCCAGCCTGCAATAGAAGAACCGTCAAATGCCTGTCCAGATTCAAATTTGTCTTCATCAAAAGCAGACACAGGCACAGAAACGTGCTGTTCTTTGCCTTTGGTGTCCGTAAAACGGAAATCGATGAATTTCACATCTTGATCCTTGATCAATTGCATTACTTTTGCAACACTCATTATTCGCTCCTAAAATAACTACACTTGCGTGTAATTGACGTGTAAAAATTTGACAAAAACTAACGAAACGGAGAACCGCTCACATAAACAATGCTTGCTTTACAACAAGCTTCTTCAAAACTGATGTGTGAAATATTAAGACAATTTGACGGTTCATTATAGACTCATTTTGGTGCAAAACACACTTTAAAGCACCGATTTGGTGCGTTTTGACAAATGCGCATGCTTTTGGTGCACTGTTTCACGAACCGATGAAAACACACGTTGAGGTGAAGCCTACGGTTTATTTTTATTTTGTAGACTCAAAAATATCAACGCCGTCATCAATGCATCATTGTAAGCATCATGCGCAGCCCAAACGGGCAAATTCAAAGTGTTAATGATGGTTTTAAAGCTCAAATCAATGTCCCCCTGCCCCAGTTGCTTGCTTCGAAAAGTATGAAACATCGGTGCAACATCAATCACTTTATTGGGCAGTTTAATTCCAATAACAGGCTGAATGAGCCGATTGATCATGTCCTGATCAAATTTAATGTTATAGCCGACCAAAGGTCGAGCACCAATGAAGTTTAAAAGTTTTTCAGTGGCTTCTTCGGGAGATAAACCACCTTGTACATCGGCCTCTCTTAAACGATGAATCCGAATGCTTTCAGGCTTAAGGGCAGTCGGTGGGCACAAAGTCAAGTTCAGCCGTTCACTGCTCATGATCTTCGTACCAACGATTTTCACCGCTGCAATGGTAATGATGTGATCTTTTTTGCGATCCAAGCCCGTGGTTTCGCAATCCAAGCTCACCCACTCCTGTTCAGGCGGTGCTGCAAACAGAAAGTTATAGCTTGTATCGGTCAGTTGCTGTTGCAATCGCTTTGCTTTGAAATCCAGCCAAGCTTGAAAGCCAAAAAACATGTCACTCTCCTAAAACACATTCAGGTGAAAATGCTTAGAAACAAAAGCACGGAACTCTTTGGCAATGTGCAAACAGTCTTTTAATAAATCACGTTCAAGCGCACTCAGATCATCGGGTTTAATGGCCGCACCACCTGCGGTATTGAGGTTCAAGCTACTTTTTAAGCGCAAAGCGAGCAAAAAATACAAGGCTTCAATCAGATTGCGTCCCGTATCAGCTTCTAAAACATGGGCAGCAACAAGGCTCTCAATTCGACCTTTTGTGCTGGTTTCAATGCACCCCTGCTCTAGAGCCAAGCTGCGCACCCCATGCACGATTGGGAAAATACCTGCCTTTTTCAAATCCATCTCATTGGACTCGGTATGTCCAATCGGCAAAATTTTACGCCACCATGAGGGCTCCGCATCACCAAACAAATTCACAGCTTGCGCAAACCGATTGATAAAACCCGCATAATCGCGCTGGCCATGAATCAAATGTTGTTGGACATCTTCGAACAATGTGACATCTCCGCAGACCACCTTCGCATCTAAAAACGTCGACAAGTAAACAGGGGCTTGTTGGTCACTTGAAAATACCCATTCAGTGATTGTTTTTTTAAAATCGCCACATTGCTGGCGCCAAATGGGATTATTCATCATCATCTGACCCGTGCACAATGGATAACCCATGATCGCCAGCTCCTCATTGAAGCGAGCACAAATGCCTTCCATTCCATCAAAACTAAAACCATCGCGCAGCAACAACGCATTGTCCTGATCTGTGCGCAGCACCTGTTCACCACGCCCTTCGCTGCCCATGACCAGTACGCAACTGTTCAACTGCACATCCATGGGTGCAATTAAAGACCATAATTTAGAAAAAATTTGCAAATTCAATTCTTGAACCATGCGGCCAATCACCGACACCTTCACACCAGAACCGTGTTGT
The DNA here is from genome assembly GCA_937862905.1 of uncultured Burkholderiaceae bacterium. Lineage (GTDB taxonomy): Bacteria > Pseudomonadota > Gammaproteobacteria > Burkholderiales > Burkholderiaceae > Hydromonas. The sequence goes on from CALMCL010000009.1 coordinate 5,135, forward strand.
GTTCGAATGAATTTTTCAATTTGACCAGCCGCTGCACGCAATTCATCAATGTCCTCAGCCATATCAATTTGTAATGCAATCAAATGTGAATGATTTGAGAAGAAGCTCATCAAATCAAGCTGACCCAACACACCCACGATGTCCCCATGCTCGGTCACGACCAAACGGTGAATCCGATGGCGAATCATCATAAGCAAAGCCTCCGTGATGTCATCGTTCACATCAACCGTCAGCAGATTAAAACGTGAAGCCTCCTTAACTGGCATGACTTTTAAGTCTCGGTCAAGCAAAACGGCATCACACAAATTGGTGTTGGTAAACACGCCCGATTGGTCGCCATCTTTGACCAATACATGTGAGGCATTGCGCTCGCGCAAAATACGCGTCGCCTCAAAGACACTCATCTCACCATCAACAAAAAACGGTTTACGTAAATAAGCATCTTTGACCTTGGCCATGATAAAGCCTTGCAACTCACGCTGCTGATCACCTGAAGCCGCGGCACTCAAGCGCTCAGAAATGTCTGCAAACAATAAAGAACCGAAACGTGAATTATCAGCGGCAAGCTGGCGAATCAAATGTGCTGGTAATAAATACGCAACCACCTCTTCGGCGGCAACATATCTAAACTCTGTTCGACCAATCGTAATCAACTTTCCATCGAACCAATCAGTGGATCCAAATGAGGAAACAAAAGCATTGCCACGAAACTGATGTACCTCCCCTTTGATCACCAAAAAAAGGGGGGAGTTTTTATCCGCGTCTGCATTGATGATTTCAGCACCTTTTGGATAGTAAGCGACATCAAGCGATTGCTTTATCTTGTCCTGCTCCAATACGGTTAAAGCATCAAATGGCGACGTATTAAAATCAAATGAAGTTGGCACAGCCCCTCCTTTTTTAGCACAATATGAATTCGTTAATTAAAGTACGAATAGCAATTTTCGTAGATTGAAAAAGGCCAAGTG
>CALMCL010000010.1 GCA_937862905.1 uncultured Burkholderiaceae bacterium
AAATGTTTTATCCAATTCCATCTTGCCGATCACGCTGCGTAAGCTGGTTTGAGCAAGCTGAGTCATGGCAAAAATGAAGTTGGATGAGCCATAAGAGGCTTTCATTGGGTCGGTGACTTGGAAGTAAATCACACCATCCACTTGCAATTGTGTGTTGTCTTTGGTGATGCACACTTGGCTCGGCACATCCATTGGGATTTCTTTGAGCGAATGTTTATAAGCGACGCGATCCATGAAAGGAATGACAATGTTTAAACCCGGCAGCAAGGTGCGGTTGTATTTACCGAAACGTTCAAGCACCCATGCGTTTTGTTGAGGCACGACTTTAACGGCTTGCAGGACAAAGATAACGGCAAGTGCAAGTAAAATCAGGGGGAAGGTCAAAAGTTCCATGGTTAAAGCTCCTAATGGGTTGTGCGGGATTGTGCGATGTGAGTGTGAAACTGAACAGATGCGAGGGCGGATTAAGCTGCAAAGTATATTTTTAAAGTGGCGTCACCATCAATCGCGTGCCTTCAAAGCGCACAATGCGGTATTCCCCCGCTTGTGGGTGCGCGTTGGGTGTTTGTAATACCGTTTGCCACACACTGCCTCGATAGTGGGTATGACCTATGCCATTGTGCCACTCGCTCACGCTGACAATTTCACCCGCATCGAGTATGTCATCGGTATTGTTGGATGATGCGCTGTTTTTTTGTTTGCGATAGCGGTACACCCATGTGACCAAAATGGCCGAGGTGACCAAAAAAACCGAAGCCTGTGAGAGGAAAGAAGCCCCAGTCAATTGTGCGAACCAAGCCGCTGTGGCGGCTATGGCCAACATCAATAAATAAAATGTGCCAGATGCCAACTCTGTGGCCAGCAAAACAGCAGCAACAATCAGCCATGTGTAACTGGGCATGATGATCTCCTTGATGTAAGTGGCTTTAATGCCTGTGCATTCAGCCTGTGTGTTCATTATACGCCTGAACAGATTTGTACATATTTATACGTTTTGATTGCATGGTTGTCATGTCGAATGTCTGACTCGATGATATGATGACGTTGTTTACTTTTGATTCAATTTGGTTGATATATGCCCCCACAAGCGCCTGCTGTCCCTGACGCACTCCCCACCATTGAAGCCGCACGCACCGCTGCGCACATTCATTATGCAGATCGTTGCTTACCTTCGGGTGAGCCCATGTTTGACCATGCCACTGGCATGAGTGATATTTTGACCCGTCTGGACGTGGCCGATGACATGCATGTGTCGGCGTATTTGTTTGGTTGGTTGCATGGCGAACACACAGCGCGTGAACGTGAAGCACAGCTTGAGTTGTTGGGGCAAGCATGGGGTGGAGAGCAATCGCATCGCGTCAGCAATTTGTACGCTTTGATGCACCTTGGTGAGCGCACCAAAGTCAAGAACAACAGCGATAAAAGTACCAATCCCGACATGTTGGCGCAAATTGAACGTGTGCGCAAAATGCTGTTGGCGATGGCCAATGATATTCGTGTGGTGATTTTGCGCTTGGTCTCGCGCTTACAAACCTTGCGTTATTACGCAAAAAATAAAGTGGTGTGCCCTGTGGGTGTGGCGCAAGAAACGTTGTTGCTGTATTCTCCGCTCGCCAATCGTTTGGGGGTGTGGCAAATCAAATGGGAGCTGGAGGATCTGGCTTTTCGGTTTGCCGAACCCGTGACTTACAAAGAAATTTCCAAATGGCTGGATGAAAAGCGCATCGAGCGCGAAGATTTTGTCGTCAGTTCCATTGCGGCTTTGGATCATGCACTTAAAATTCAAAACATCAGTGCGCAGATTTCGGGGCGCCCCAAGCACATTTACAGCATTTTTAACAAAATGCGTGGCAAACAATTGCAGTTCGCTGATTTGTATGACATCCGCGCCTTTCGCATCATTGTGGATGATGTGAAGGATTGCTACGGCGTGCTGGGTGTGCTGCATCACTTGTGGCAGCCAATTCCCAAAGAGTTTGACGACTACATCGCACGCCCAAAACCCAATGGCTATAAATCATTGCACACCGTCGTCGTCGGTGATGATGGGCGGCCGATTGAAGTGCAAATTCGCACCAGTGACATGCACCAGTTCGCTGAATATGGTGTGGCGGCGCACTGGCGCTATAAAGAAGGTGGATTTAAAAACAGTGCTGTTGCCACAACCGAGCAATCTGCCTACGATGAGCAAATCGCATGGGTGCGCCAGCTCATCAGCTGGCAAACCGATTTGACGCACACATTGGCAGGGCAGGACAAAGCATTCAAACTGCAAGACCCGCACATTTACGTGCTCACACCCGATGCACGGGTGATTGAATTGCCGCGTGACTCCACACCAATTGATTTTGCATATCACGTTCATACGAACCTCGGTCATTTGTGCCGTGGCGCGAAAGTCAATGGTCAGATGGTGCCTTTGACAACCAAATTACAAACAGGGCAGACGGTGAGCATCATTGCCGCCAAGCAAGGTGGCCCTTCACGCGACTGGTTGCGCGAAGGTTTCACCAACAGCCCACGTGCAAAGAGCAAAGTGCGGGCATGGTTTAATGCACAAGCCACTGTTGAATACATTGCGCAAGGTCGCGCCGTATTTGAAAAAGAACTGCAACGTTTGAGTAAAACCGCTGTCAAACACGACGACATTGCACAGAATCTGGGCTTTTCCAAAACCGAAGAACTGTATTTGGCTTTCGGTCGTGAAGACATGACGGCACATAACTTAGAAGAATTGTTCAAAAGCCAAGCCCCTGCTGAACCTGCCAAACCCGCAACCGATGCGAACTGGATCAGTGCACAAGCCAATAAAGGTGCAGTGGGCAAAGGTGGGGTGCTCGTGGTCGGCTTGGATGATTTGATGACCCAGCTCGCCAAATGTTGCAAACCTGCGCCCCCTGATGAAATCATGGGTTTTGTCACGCGCGGTAAAGGCATCTCGATCCACCGCAGTGCTTGTGATAATTTCCTCAACATGCAACACCAACACCCCGAGCGTGTGCTGGCATGCACATGGGCGACTCGAGCAGGCACACGCTATGCGGTGGACGTGCTGGTGCATGCCCAAGAATCAGTTGACTTGATGAAAGACATCACCGACATCCTCGCCCGCGAAAAAATCCTGATCAGCGGCTTACGCACCGTTCGTCAAGGTGGCACAGAGTCGCGTTGTCAGTTGAGTTTCAGTTTGGAAGTGGAAAACACCACGCAACTGCAAAAAGCCATGTCAGCATTGATGCAGGTGACGGGTGTGCTGCAAGTTGAACGAAGCTAGATTTGAAAAGAATGCATAGTAAAGACATGCAAAAAAATTTTACTTTGAGCCAAAATATAAAATAGACCGAAAAAATAGTTGCTGATTAAGCTGTCAATTAACATTAGAAACATTAGACTGCTTTCGAAACCAAGTTTTTACCTCGTCTATTACCGCGTAGGCGGGAATCCAGTGGGGCGCATAGCGCACCGTTGATGCTCAATGCAAAAAACCACTGAGGCGGGCGAATATTGTAATTTGAATGCTGCGACAGAAGGCTTTTTGTAACATGCAATGAGGTGCTTTTGTTTCTTAGCAGTTGAGTTTTAATTTAGGTAAATCGTCCAAGCGTAATATAAAGTCAATGCCGTACCTGTCAGAATCACAATGCGCTTCATCAGTAATGCGGGCAACTGTTGAGCCATGCGCGTGCCGACGACACCGCCGACGACGCCAGCCACACATGCGGGCAGTGTATATGACCAAGCCACCAATCCCATGCTGATAAATGTCACCACAGCAACGGTTGAGATGACGCTGGCGATTGCATTCTTATACGCATTGTTGCGCTGCATGTCATGCATGCCAAACAGCATCAGCATCGCCATCAACATCACGCCCAAACCTGCACTAAAGAACCCGCCGTAAATCGCCAAAGCCAACTGAATCAACACCCCCCATAAATTGGGTTGATCCAAGCTGAAACTGCGCGAGGGTGTTGTTTGATGGGCATTGAAAAAATGATGGATGCGTGTCCCACTGGCGAATAAGGCGGTGGCAATAAAAATCAAGACAGGAATCAGGACGCGAAATCGAGCATTGCCAATGACCATCAAAGCATAAGCACCCACCAATGCACCGAACAAACCAATGATGCAGGCTGTGATTAAAGTTTTTCGCTCTTTCAGCAATATTTTTCGATAACCGATGCTGGCCAAGATGTGTCCAGGCCAGACTGCAACAGCATTCGAAGCATTTGCCAGCACAGGCGGTAAGCCCGCCGCCAAAAAAATGGGTAAAGTGAAAAACGTGCCGCCGCCTGCCACCGCATTGCAAACACCCGCGATGAATCCAGTGATGATGAGTAAAAAGAGGGTAAAAAAATCAGGAGCGTTCATGATGTGCCATTAAGAGTCAGGCGTAATTATAACGGCTTCTGCCATTGATTCATGTTCATTATGATGGTTAAGCGATGACTTCATCTGCTGTGGTTCATTTGGCCGCAGTGTTTTTATGGCACGTGTGCCAATCTTGGCTCCAGTCACTTCATCAATCGCCACGGCTTTAATTTCTGTGCCCATTTCAGTATCAAAAAAGCGCGTCAAGCGATCTGTTCCACCGTGTTTTCGCCCCCATTCGCCCAGCATGAATAGGACGGGCAACAGATCCTGTCCCGCCGCTGTGAGGAGGTATTCTTCACGAGGTGGCCGCTCTGAATATAATTTTTTTTCCAATAAACCGTGTTCCGTTAAGGCCAATAATCGACGGGTCAATATGGTGGGTGCAATGCCTAAACTTTTACGAAACTGATCAAAACGGGTCATGCCCGCATGTGCATCACGCAGAATCAAAAGGCTCCAAGCATCACCAATCTGCTCAACAGTGCGGGCGATGGGGCAAGGCTCATCATCAAAAGTGTTGTTTTTCATCTTTGTCTCATGTCAAAATTAAATAAGTATCGTTTTGATAGTGACTTAATATCAAAATGGTAGTAATATACTTTCAATTCGATAGTAACATCATTTCAATGAATAATCCATTCAAATACTCAAGGACAAATCATGCAAATCAAAGGGAAAACCATTCTGATCACAGGGGGTGCTTCGGGCATAGGGTTGGAAGCGGCGAAGCAGTTTTTGGCGAATGGTGCACAGGTCATCATCACAGGGCGCAATCAAGACAAGCTGGATGCAGTCAAAAAACAACACCCCAGCATCACAATCATTCGCAGTGATGTGACAGAAGCAGAGGATGCGCAAGCTTTATTCAATCAAGTCAAAGCCATGGGGGGCATTGATGTGCTGTATAACAATGCGGGTGTTGTGAGTCCACCCAAAAACTTGGGCATGCCGAACGATGCGCATGCCGAGGCCGCGAAATATGAGATGGACATCAATTATTTGGGCGTCATTCGCTTGAATAATTTATTCATGGACATGCTTAAAAGTAAACCCGAGGCCGCGATCATCAATACGTCATCGATTTTGAGTTATCAATCCTTTAACCTTGCGCCCACCTATTCCGCTTCTAAAGTCGCCGTGCGTTTTTATACCGAATCGTTGCGCAACCATTTGCAGATCATCAACAGCACTGTAAAAGTTTTTGAGATCTTGCCACCTTTGGTGGCGACAGACATGGCCGATGGCCTTCCAGCCAAAGCCATCAGCCCCACAACGTTGGTCAATCATTTGATTGCAGGTGTAAAAAGAAACCAATACACCATTCGAGTGGGGGACACCAAGGTCATTTATTTTTTTAGCCGATTTTTTCCGAAAATAGCGCATAAAATATTAAATTCAGCTCAAACGACGCAAATGCTCCGAACCTAAAACAACACACACACGGTCAATTTACATTTCAAAAGGAAAAAACAATGAAAGCCTTTGTTGTTCACCGCTATGGTAAAAAACATGATTTACAGTTGCTTGATGTGCCTGAACCTTTGGTGCAAGAGCATGAGGTCTTGGTTCAAATTCACGCAGCAGCGATCAATTTATTGGACGCTAAAATTAAAAGCGGAGAATTTAAACTGCTGTTGCCCTATAAAACACCATTTATTCTTGGGCACGATGTGGCGGGTGTCGTGACGAAAGTGGGTTCAAAGGTCAGCCAATTCAAGGTCGGTGATGAGGTGTACGCACGCCCATCCGACCACCATGTGGGCACATTTGCTGAGTTGATCGCAATCAACGAAAGGGATGTGGCGATAAAACCCCGAAACCTGACCATGGAAGAGGCCGCATCGATCCCATTGGTTGGTTTGACGGCTTGGCAAGCATTGGTTGAGCAAGCGCAGCTTAAAAAAGGAGAAAAAGTATTCATTCAAGCGGGCTCAGGTGGGGTAGGCACGTTTGCCATTCAACTGGCCAAGCACTTGGGTGCAACTGTAGCAACCACCACAAGCACCTCGAATGTGGCATGGGTTAAAAGTCTGGGTGCAGACGTGGTGATTGACTACAAAAAAGAAGATTTTGAGCACCTTCTCAAAGGATATGATGTGGTGCTGAACAGTCAAGATGAACCCACGCTCAAAAAATCATTGCGTGTACTCAAATCAGGCGGTAAGCTCCTGTCCATTTCAGGGCCTCCTGATCCCGCATTTGGACAATCCACTCAAGCGCCGTGGTTTCTGAAATTTGCATTTAAACTGATTAGTGCACGTGTTCGTCAGCAAGCCAAACAGTTGAAGGTGAACTATTCGTTTCTATTCATGCGAGCCAATGGGGAGCAACTGAAACAAATCACCCATCTCATCGAAGCGGGTGTCATTCGTCCCGTGGTGGATAAAGTGTTTGCATTTGAAGACACAAATGAGGCGATGGCTTATGTGGAAACGGGGCGAGCAAAAGGCAAAGTGGTCATCAAGATGAAGTGATTTGCGATTCGTTTGAGGGGTTTAAAAGTTTCACCGACACCACTTTTTGTATGGGCACATGTTTTTTTGTTTTTCGAATTTTAACATGTCAATCCCACCTTTCTTGTCAATTAAAACAGGGTTCATTTGTTCTTCAATCAAGTGCCGCTGATCACAATGCAAGTGTGGGTTGTTGATGTGGTTTAATCTGTTTGGTATTAAAACGGTTTAAAATTCATTATCATCTTTCATTTTTAATGAAAAGTTAAAATCAAGGCTGTTTTAATATTCTTCTTTTTGGGTTCTAACTGCGCTAAGATGTCGCATATTAAAAACACGAGGAATAACCCAAATGGGACACAACGAACATCTGATTCACGAACACGCTCAAACCATGCGCCACGATTGGGCGCAAGATGAAATCGCTGCACTGTATGAGTTGCCATTTATGGATTTGGTGTATCAAGCGCAGACCACGCACCGTCAATTCATTGGCACGCACACCGTTGAAAAAGCAGTTTTATTGAACATCAAAACGGGCGCATGCCCTGAAGATTGCGGCTATTGTTCACAATCAGCACATTACGACACGGGGTTGGAACGCGAAAAACTCATGCCGGTGAGCGAGGTGTTGACCGCTGCAAAAAATGCCAAAGACGCAGGCGCGCAACGCTTTTGCATGGGTGCGGCATGGCGCAGTCCACCTGCATCGGCGATGCCCGCGTTGATTGAAATGATTGAAGGTGTGAACGCACTGGGATTGGAAACCTGTATGACTTTGGGCATGCTCAAACAAGAACAAGCGGCAACGCTTGCAGAAGCGGGCTTGGATTTCTACAACCACAACATCGACACTTCGCCTGAATATTACGACAAAGTGGTGACCACTCGAACATTCAATGACCGCATCGACACATTGAATCAAGCACGTTCTGCGGGTTTGAAACTGTGTACGGGCGGCATCTTGGGCATGGGCGAATCGCGAGCGGATCGCATCAGCATGTTGCACATATTGGCGCACATGTCACCGCACCCAGAGTCGGTGCCGATCAATCGCCTCGTTCCGATTGAAGGCACACCTTTGGCGGACGTGGATCGCATTGATGATGAGGAATGGATTCGCACCATTGCTGTGGCACGCATCATCATGCCTTCAACGACTTTACGCCTTGCGGCGGGGCGTCATGAGCTGGATTGGGCGGCGCAAAACTTGTGTTTCATGGCAGGTGCAAATTCGGTGTTTTATGGTGAAAAGTTATTGACCACGCCGAATGTCACGGTGGATGAAGACAATCGTAAAGTCTTTCAATTGAAACAAGTGAGTTAATTGAGTGGACTGAGTTGATTGAGTTGATTGAGTTGACTAAATTCGATGTGCGTGTGCTTTAAAAAATCCCTTGTTTTTGGCAAGGGATTTTTTATTGAATCAATGATGCTACAGCATATGCGACGGTATTTACATTGCTTTATAAGCAATCCGACGGTTTTTTAAACGCCCAGATTCTGTCGTGTTGTCGGCGACAGGCATGGTGTCGCCATAACCTTTTGCCGTCATCATGGCGACGGGTACACCGTTGGCAATGAGAAAGTTGCGTACGGCGGCAGCGCGTTTGTCGGACAAACTGAGGTTGCCGGCGGCATTGCCTTTGTTGTCGGCATGACCGCCGATTTCAAATTTAAAGTCTTGTTTGGCTTTCAAAAATTCAGCCGCTTTTTTCAAGACCGCTTGGTTGTCTGCTGGGATGGCCGTGGAACCACTGGCAAAATTAATGATTTGTAGGCTGAGTGCGTCTAAGACTTGTTGACCCGATGCATCGGCTTTGAGTGCATTTAAAGCATCCATTGCGCTGCCCGTGGCTGTTTTGGCGGCTTCAGCGATGTCCAAGGCATTGACTTTCATCGTGTCACCAAAGTAATTTTGCAGCTTATCTTTGAGACTGGCAGCGGTGCCTGACAAGGTCATGGTGTCACCATCAACGTTCATTTCTGCGCCTGGAAGCTTGAACAGGTCAAACATGCCCGTGATTTTGCTTGTCCATGCCGATGGTTTGACATCTGCGCTGACCGTGAGGTTGTTGATGTAATTGCCTTCACCGAATACTTTTTTCAGTTCAGCATCAATGCTGGCTTTGATGTCTTCACTGGGCACAATGCCTGAGAGTTCAAATTTACCATTTTTGTTCACGCCCATGAGTTGTATGGGTTTGGTGGCCACAGCTTGTTCGGCGGATTTGGCGAGTGCGGCGGAAGCTGCTGGTGCGACGGCTTTGGGTGTTTCAACGGTTTTGTCCCATACGCCGCAACCACGGAATAAAAGGGCGACCAATAGGGCAGCGACGCCAGCGCCGACCCATTTGCTTATGCTGCTGGATCCAGAGTGAGGTGCTGCGGTTTTGTATTCGGTTGAAGTTTTATTTGAGTCGTTTGTCATTGCTGTGTGTATCACCTTATGTTCGTCATGCCGTTCATGACTTAACGCTGCGCCCGCCGCAGCCACGCCCGCACTTGCTGCCGTGCCGCCCGCGATTTTACCACTGTTATCGAGCAATTGGCGCAGGACAAAAGGTAAAATCCCTCCGTGACGGTAGTAATCGACTTCAATGGGGGTGTCAATGCGGTTTTGAACTTGAACATGTGCGCTGGTCCCATCTTTCTTATGAATCACCAAGGTCATGTTTTGTTGTGGCGTGATGTCATCATTCACGCCGATGATGTCGAAGGTCTCATCGCCTGTGATGCCAAGGCTTTCTGCGGACTCACCGTTTTTAAACTGTAGAGGCAAAACGCCCATGCCGACCAGATTGGCGCGGTGAATGCGTTCGAAAGATTTGGCAATTACGGCTTTGACACCAAGCAGTCGCGTACCTTTGGCGGCCCAGTCGCGTGATGAACCTGTGCCGTATTCGTCACCCGCAAAGACGATGGTGGGTGTGTCGCTGGCGAGGTATGTCATTGCTGCGTCGTAAGCGGTGGTGTATTCGCCATTGCACAGGGTGTATCCACCTTCGATGCGTGAGCCGTCGGCATTGGCTGGCAGCATGAGGTTTTTCACACGGACGTTGGCAAATGTGCCGCGCACCATGACATCATGGTTGCCGCGCCGTGAACCGTAGCTGTTAAAGTCTTGTGGCCGCACGCCTTGTGACTCCAACCATTGACCCGCAGGTGTGCTGGCTTTGAATGAGCCTGCTGGCGAAATGTGATCGGTGGTGACCGAGTCACCGAGCACGAGCAGGGCTTTCATACCCGCCAACCCTTTGATGGGGTCTGTGGACATTTTAAAATGGTTGAAAAAAGGCGGTTGAGCGATGTAGGTGGATTTTGGCCATGAGTACACTTGTCCTGTGGGTGCGGGCACTTTTTCCCAGAGGTCAAGGTCTTTGGCAAGGTTGCTGTACAGTGATTTAAACACTTCGGGGTCAAATGCAAATTTGAGCACATCGTTGATTTCATCTGAGCTCGGCCAAATGTCACGCAGGTAAACAGGTTGGCCATCGCTGCCGATGCCCAAGGGGTCACTGCTCAAATCTTTGTTCATGTGACCAGCAATCGCGAACGCGACCACCAACGGTGGGCTGGCGAGAAAGTTGGCTTTGATGTTTGGGTGAATCCGGGCTTCAAAGTTACGATTGCCTGACAAGACCGCCGCTGCAATCACATCGTTGCTGAGAATGGCCTCATTGATTTCAGGGGCAAGGTCTCCTGAATTGCCGATGCAGGTTGTACAGCCAAAGGCGACCACATTGAAGCCGAGTTGGTCGAGGTAAACTTGTAAACCTGACTTGTTCAAATATTCAGCGACCACACGTGAGCCTGGGGCCAGCGAAGTTTTGATGTGTGGCGCGACTTTCAAGCCTTTTTCCACAGCTTTTTTGGCCAGTAAACCCGCTGCGAGCATGACATTAGGATTGGACGTGTTGGTGCACGAAGTGATTGCTGCCAACACCACGTCGCCGTGACCCAGTGTGGTTTCGCTGCCTTCGATGGCAAAGCGTTCATTTTCTGCACCTGCCGTTTTATTGAAACCATTGTCCGCTGTTGATGCGCTGAGTAGATGGTTGAATGTGGTTCGCATGTCAGTTAAAGCAATGCGGTCTTGTGGGCGTTTGGGGCCGGCAAGCGAAGGCACGATGCTGTGCAAATCAAGTTTGAGGTGTGTTGAGTAATCAATTTCACCGGCACGTGGCACACCGTATAAGTTTTGTGCTTGGAAATAGGCCTTAAAGGTGGCAATTTCGGTCGCATCGCGCCCCGTTTTGCTCATGTAGTCAACGGTTTTGTCATCGACGGGAAAAAAGCCCATGGTCGCACCATATTCGGGGGCCATGTTGGCGATGGTGGCGCGGTCGGTCACGGACAGACTGGCTGTACCCTCACCGAAAAACTCGACAAACTTACCCACAACTTTTTCACGGCGCAGCATTTCAGTGATGGTCAACACCAAATCGGTTGCGGTCACACCTTCAAGTAAACTGTTCGATAATTCGACACCCACCACATCTGGGGTCAGGAAATAGACAGGCTGACCGAGCATCGCAGCCTCGGCCTCGATGCCGCCGACTCCCCAGCCCACGACGCCGACGCCATTGATCATGGTGGTGTGCGAATCCGTGCCAACCAAAGTGTCGGGGTAATACACACCATTTTTCGCATGCACACCGCGGAACAGGTATTCGAGGTTGACCTGATGCACGATGCCGATCCCTGGAGGTACCACTTTGAACGTATCAAACGCCTGCATGCCCCATTTCATGAACTGATAACGTTCATTGTTGCGCTCAAATTCCAGTTCCATGTTATGGCGCAAAGCAGTGGGTGACGCGTACTGATCCACCATCACCGAGTGGTCAACCACCAAATCCACAGGCACGAGCGGCTCAATGATTTTTGGGTTGTGATTCATTGCCTCCGCTTCATTGCGCATCGCAGCGAGATCCGCCAATAACGGCACTCCCGTGAAATCTTGCAATACCACACGCGACACCACGAATGGAATTTCATCCGTGCGTGCGGCATTGGGTTGCCAATGGGCAAGTTGTTGAATGTGTTCGGCCGTGATCTTTTTGTCATCGTAATTGCGCAGTATCGATTCGAGGACAATTCGAATCGATATGGGCAAGCGAGAAATTTTTGCGATGCCAGCGCTTTCGAGAGCGGGCAGGCTGTAATATTGTGCCGTTGCGCCGTTGCCAGCAATGAATGTTTTGAGGGTGTGGTGGAGATTGTGTGGCATGACGAATCCTCTTAATGTGTGGTTGGGTTTTGCAACTGAGCATATAAGAAAAAGCAATCTTCATTGTACACCCTACGGACTTTAGGCGGGCTGTGTTGATGAGGTCGTCATGCCAACTCAGTTTCAACGGCTGTGAAATCAATGGTTGTGAACAGCATGTGTTGTTTAAAAATGGGCGCACTTTCTGTATCAGGTGCTTTTAATAAAAGGGGCATGGCGGCTCTCCTTCGGTGGTTTCTATCAGAACATTGGATGCGGGTTGGCAGAGGCGGCAGGGGCATCTTGAATCACATCTCAATTTGGGTGATGCTGCCGCTGGTTTTGGCTTGACGATGCCGTACATCCAATTCGACGCGCCAGTTGTCGTCGAGACGATAACCAGCGCCCGCGCAAAACACAGCGGCATTACCCAAATCAAATGCGGGTGAGCCGTCAGAGTTGGTACCGACCCTGTCGACGACTGTCTGACCGTGATGCACCAACATTCACGCTGCCATAAAAACCTGCAGCATGTGTCGATGCTGCGCCGAGCGACAATACCAAAGCGCTGATGAGTGATAATTGTCTTGATGGCATAAAATCTCTATGTGAAACTTTAAAGATTAAACCAGTGCTCGGTTGACCACTGCTGTATCCACGTACTGCTTCATGCTCTGGATTTGACCATTTTGCACCACATAAAAATGTGCAAAATCAGCTTGCATGGCTTTGCCTGTGGCCTTGTACGTCCCTGAGTACACACCAAATGCAGCAACTTTATCGCCGTCTTCCATATAGGTGTGTACCTGTGCGCGGTAGTCTATCCATTCCGTACCAAGGCGGTGAAAAACACCTGCGATGATCGCGTCTGCGCCGATGTACGTGCCCGCGTACGGAAAACCTTCAGCTTCTGTCCACGAAGCATCAGGGGCGAGGGCGGCGAGTAAATTGCGCCCGTTCTCCTCTGATTTGCCTTCGTAAGTGGCGCGGATGAGTTCGAGATTGGCACCCATGTTAGCCCCACTTCATTTCACCAAGCGCGACTTTCGAGCCGATGTCGAGCGCAACGCCAAGGCCCAGATTCGGGAAACGTGCTTCCATGGCCGCTTTGAGTGCCGCTGAATCGCTCGCTTTGACGCGTTCTTCATCAAAGGCAAGCAAATACGCTTTGGTGTGGGCAATCGCAGATGCATCAGTCGCCGCATCAACCGTCATGTGACCTGCCACGACGGTGGTGGGGTTGCGTGCGGCGATTTTATCGAGGTTGGCAATCCACGCGCTGCGCAATTCTGGTGTGGCGGTGTCTGCCGTCCAAACGTGCGCATTCGCAAAAATCATCACGCCGCCAAACACCGCATTGAGCGAGGGCACAAACACATAACGGCGGTTGGCCAAACCTTCGGCGTTGATAATCTCAATTGCTTCGCCGTCAACTGCCAACGATGCGCCGTCAAACGCCTCGGGCATCACGATGTCGGCCAAAGTTTGTGGGCCGTTGTCGTTCAATTGTGGGCCCCACACGGCGAGTTTTTTCTCAATATTACCCTTGATGCTGGCAATGGTGTCCGAGGCCGCGAGTACGCGCACATTGGGAAATGCATCCTTGATGGGCTTGATGCTGAAATAAAAGTCAGGGTCTGATTGACTGATGTAAATCGTGGTCAATGTTTTGCCCGTCGCTTGAATCGCCTCAACCACCGCACGACCATCAGAAAATGTAAAACCACCGTCGATTAAAACCGCTTCAGTGTCACCATAAACCAGTACAGGTGCGCGAAAAAAACCGT
>CALMCL010000011.1 GCA_937862905.1 uncultured Burkholderiaceae bacterium
CGCAGCCGATTTGAAAGGTACTTGAAAGGTGTTTTTGTTTGATTTTGTTTGATTGTTTGGCAGAAATGCATGTTGTGTCCCGAAAACTTGCCACGTTCAATTTTTATGTGTTAGAATTGCGGTTCTTAAAAATAGGCGGTTAGCTCAGTTGGTTAGAGCGCCACGTTGACATCGTGGAGGTCGTTGGTTCGAACCCAATATCGCCTACCAAATTTATACAAAGCCCCGAGTGTCTGACATTTGGGGCTTTGTTGCGTTTGCATCTCATTTTTATCATTTAAACATGGCTAAGCATTGCAAAAGGGGTCTGTTTTTTCTTTTGCGATGCGCATGCTTGCACATGGGCTTTTGTCATGAACGTTTTACCTGTTGCTGCATCCGCAGCTTCTCAATCATCCACGCCGCTTGCTGTTGCACGTCGTTTTTCTGTTGCGCCGATGCTGGATTGGACCGATAGGCACTGCCGTTATTTTCATCGTGTGCTCAGTGAAAATGCGTTGCTGTACACCGAGATGGTTAATGTAAATGCAATCATTCACGGCGATACGGCGCGCCATTTGGATTTTGATGCGAGTGAGCATCCACTTGCGTTGCAAGTCGGTGGCAGCGATGTCGATGCGCTGGCGAAGTGTGCCAAGATTGCTGAAGACTGGGGCTACGATGAAATCAACATCAATTGTGGTTGTCCGTCGGAGCGCGTGCAAAGTGGTTCATTTGGCGCGTGTTTGATGAATGAGCCTGCGTTGGTGGCGGATGGTGTCAAAGCCATGCGGGATGCTTGTGGCATCGATGTGACAGTGAAGCATCGAATTGGTTTGGATAAGCATGAAGATTATGGGTTTGTCCGTGACTTTATGGGTGAGGTCAGTGAAGCGGGCTGCACAACATTTATTGTCCATGCACGCAATGCGTGGTTGAAAGGCCTGTCGCCCAAAGAGAATCGCGATATCCCGCCTTTGCGTTACGAGGTGGTGCATCAGTTGAAACGTGATTTTCCGCAATTGAATATTGTGATCAATGGTGGTATTGCCGATTTTGAAACCATTGATGCACAGTTGCAGCATGTTGATGGGGTGATGGTGGGACGGCAGGCATACCATGATCCGTATTGGCTGGCGCAGGTGGATGTGCGGGTGTTTGCTGGAACCGCTGAGTTGCCCAGCCGCAGGGCGGTTCTGGATCGGCTGATGGCGTATGCTGAAGCGCAGATGAGTCTAGGGGTGCCTTTGCGCAATATGGCGCGCCATTGGCTGAATTTATACCACGGTGTGGCAGGTGCACGTGCATGGCGGCGAAATTTGTCGGATGCCAAGTTATTGAACACGCAAGATGTGCGCGTGTTGTTGATGGATGTGCCGAACGAGGCATAACCCATGAGCGGTAGTGGTGTTTGTTTTTTCTTAATGTTTTCTTTATATAAAAAAGGTCGATTTTTATATGCTTCAAAGTGGTCAAAACCATCAGAATGCCTTTCTCACTGTTTTGCCTGATGATTGGGCGAAACTGACACTGGTGCATTTTAATTATGAACTGCCCGATGCGCTGATTGCACAAATGCCTGCGGCCGAGCGCAGCGCGAGTCGCTTGTTGGTGGTGCGTGAAGGTGGGTTGGCGGATGGTCGTTTCAGTGACATCATTGCCCACTTGCATCAAGGTGATGTGTTGGTCATGAACAACACCAAAGTCATCAAGGCGCGTTTGTTTGGACAAAAAGCCAGCGGTGGCAAAGTCGAGGTCATGCTGGATCGGATCACCGCGGCCAACGAGTGCATCGCGCAAATTCGTGCTTCAAAAGCACCTGCGGTGGGTTCAACATTGAACATCAACGGTGCGTTTAATTTCACGGTGTTGGCGAAAAATGATCGTTTCTATCAATTGCGCAGCGATGCGCCATTGCTTGAGATGTTGGATGCGCATGGGCATTTGCCTTTGCCACCGTACATTGACCACGCGGCGGATGATTTTGATGAAACGCGTTATCAAACGGTGTTTGCTGAGCATGCGGGTGCGGTTGCGGCACCGACAGCAGGTTTGCATTTTGATGAGGCCATCTTGAAGTCCTTGGAAGACAAGGGTGTGCAGTTGGCCTATGTGACTTTGCATGTCGGCGCGGGCACTTTTTTGCCAGTTCAAACCGATGACCTTGATGCGCACGTGATGCATCAGGAGTGGTTTGAAATTCCTGAGGCAACCGCCGCACTCATCAATCAAGCGCGTGCCCATGGCGGGCGTGTGGTTGCTGTGGGCACAACCAGTTTGCGCGCGCTCGAATCAGCGGCGGCTTTGCAAAATCCTGCGCATGATGCGGCGTGGACCTTGGTTGCGCAAGGCGCAGACACGCGTTTGTTCATCCGCCCACCGTATCGTTTTCGCTTGGTGGACATGCTGATTACAAATTTTCACTTACCTCAATCGACCCTGCTGATGTTGGTTTCAGCGTTCAGCGGGGTGCAAACGATGCGTGATGCGTATAATCATGCGATTGCCAACCATTATCGATTTTTTAGCTATGGCGATGCCATGTTGCTGACACGACAAGATACTTTATGAGCTTAACTTTTAAATTACACAAAACCAGCGGCAAAGCGCGTCGCGGCACGATGACCTTAAATCATGGTGAGGTGCAAACACCGATTTTTATGCCCGTTGGCACATATGGTGCGGTCAAAGGCATGAACCCTGACATGTTGGGCGACATCAATGCGCAAATCATTTTGGGCAATACGTTTCACCTGTGGCTTCGCCCCGGTTTGGACGTGATCAAAACCCATGGCGGTTTGCATCAATTCATGAATTGGCACAAACCGATTTTGACGGACTCGGGCGGATTTCAAGTGTTCTCTCTCGGTGACATGCGCAAAATTTCAGAAGAGGGGGTGATGTTCAGTTCGCCCGTGAACGGCGATAAGTTGTTCCTCACGCCTGAGGTGTCGATGCAAATTCAAACCGTGCTCAACAGCGACATTGTCATGCAATTCGATGAGTGTACCCCGTATCCAGCCGATGAAAAAACCGCACAGCTGTCGATGGAAATGTCTTTGCGTTGGGCGAAACGTTCGATGGATGAGTTCAATGCACAGGAGAACCCAAATGCTTTGTTTGGCATTGTGCAAGGTGGCATGCATGAGCACCTGCGTGAAGTGTCATTGGCGGGCTTGAATGAGTTGAATTTTCATGGCACAGCGATTGGTGGCTTGTCGGTTGGTGAGCCAAAAGAGGAGTTTCATCGTATTTTAGAGCACATTGGTCATCAATTGCCAGCAGATAAGCCACGTTATCTCATGGGGGTGGGCACGCCTGAGGATTTGGTTTATGGCGTGCAGCAGGGCATTGACATGTTTGATTGCGTGATGCCGACGCGCAATGCACGCAACGGTTGGTTGTTCACGCGTTTTGGTGATGTGAAAATCAAAAATGCACGTTACAAGCAAGACCTCGCACCCATTGATGACACATGCACCTGTTACGCTTGCCAAAATTTCAGCCGTTCGTATTTGCATCATTTGCATAAAATGAACGAAATGCTGGGTGCGCAGCTCAACACCATCCATAACCTGCATTACTATTTGCAGCTCATGCAAGAGCTGCGCGATGGGCTGGACAATGACAATTTTGATGAGGTCGTTCGCTTGTTTCATGCCAATCGCGCGCGTGGCATTGCCTAAGGAAAGACCGTAAATAAATCAGGCGGTTGGAGGATCAAGGTGTGTTGGATTTGACTTGCTGCCAGCGGATTTCATCTGGGAAAGAGGCTGATTCTGCGTTTTTGTGTGTGGTTTGCTGTGACTCTGTTGTAACCCAATGGGGTGAATGCCGGCTTTGCATTGGCGGCGACAAGGTTTAACTGCGGGTTTGTGTATCAAGGCGTGAAGTGATGCTATAATTGTTCGCGTTGTTTTTATTATTTTTATATGGAGTTACTATGTTTTTTATCACGGATGCGCGCGCGCAAACAGCTGCTGACATGACATCGGGTGGTGCGATTGCCCAGTTTTTGCCATTCATTTTAATGTTTGTTTTGTTGTATTTCCTGATGATTCGTCCTCAAATGAAACGCCAAAAGGAAACCAAAAACATGCTCGCCGCTTTGAAAA
The DNA here is from genome assembly GCA_937862905.1 of uncultured Burkholderiaceae bacterium. Taxonomy (GTDB): domain Bacteria; phylum Pseudomonadota; class Gammaproteobacteria; order Burkholderiales; family Burkholderiaceae; genus Hydromonas. The sequence goes on from CALMCL010000011.1 coordinate 4,095, forward strand.
AAGGTGATGAAGTGGCAACCATCGGCGGTGTTGTTGGAAAAATCACCAAAGCGGATGATAATTTCATCACCTTGGAAGTGTCTAAAGGTGTGGAAATGCAATTTCAACGCGGTGCTGTGCAATCGATTTTGCCTACAGGCTCAATCAAATAAATCCGTTGTATATGCAACATGTGTGTGGTGGCTACAGGTCACCCATTCGCTGTTGCTCAACAGCCGTTTTAAAATAAACCGCCATTGCCGCTTTGTGGTCATGGCGGTTTGTGGTTTATTAGGGCAAGATGAGACAGGTGAAAAGCCACTTGTTTCATGTGGCCTTGGATGATTAATTTTTACGTGAGTGATGGCATGAACCGTTATCCGTTTTGGAAATACGCAGTAATTTTAGTGACGTTGTTGTTTGGGCTGATTTACACCACCCCCAACTTTTTTGGTGAAGCACCGGCCGTGCAGGTGTCTGCGGGCAAGTCGACGGTCAAAATTACGCAGCAAATGCAGGACAAAATCGAAGCGGTGTTGACCGCACAAAATTTGACCCATTCGGGCATTTACTTTACCCAGAATGGCAACGTTGGCTCATTTCGCATTCGTTTCAAAGACACCGATGCCCAGCTCAAAGCAAAAGAGGCTTTGAGCGCAGCCCTCAATCCAAATCCACAAGAGCCTGAGTACATCACGGCTTTGAATTTGATGTCCAACTCCCCCGATTGGTTGAGCAAACTGGGTGCACATCCGATGTCGTTGGGCTTGGACTTGCGTGGCGGTGTTCATTTCTTACTGCAAGTGGACATGAATGGCGCCATTCAAAAACGTTTGGACAGCTTACAGAACGAGTTGACAGCCACTTTGAAAGAGAAAAATTTGACGGTTGCGAACAGTGACAACAAAGACGGTCAATTGGTCTTGATGTTTGACTCACCCGAAACAGCAAATAACGCGCGCAGTGAGATTTTGCAGAAGCACACGGATTTAAATGTGTCGGTCAACACCAATAATGTGAACATCACGATGAATGAGGTGGCCATCACTGAGGTCAAAACCAATGCCATCAAGCAAAACATCAGCACCTTGCACAACCGTGTGAATGAATTGGGCGTGGCCGAGCCGATTGTGCAGCAACAAGGCACGGACCGCATCGTGGTTGAATTGCCTGGTGTGCAAGACACGGCGCGCGCCAAGGATTTGATTGGTCGCACCGCCACTTTGCAAATTCGTTTGGCTGAAACAGGTACGGGTTTCAACAATGAAAAATTCAAATACGGCACGGGTGAAGCGGCTGTAAAAAAACAAGTGGTGGTGTCGGGTGATTCGATCACCAATGCCACAGTGTCGTTCACGGATCAGAACCAACCCGCCGTGTCGGTGACTTTGGACAGTGCAGGTGGCAAAATCATGCGCCAAGTCACACATGACAATGTCAAAAAACCGATGGCGATGATTTTGTTTGAAAAGGGCAAAGGGGAAATCATTTCTTTGTCAACGATTCAAAGTGAGTTTGGTGAAAACTTCCAAATCACCGGTTCAAAATCGGCCGAAGAAGCGAATGATTTGGCGGTTTTGTTGCGCTCAGGCTCATTGGCTGCACCAATGGACATCATTAACGAGCGCACGGTTGGGCCTTCATTGGGGGCGGACAACATTGAAAAAGGCTTCAATTCATTGTTGTACGGTTTCATTGCGATTTCGATTTTTATGATCATGTATTACCGCATGTTTGGGGTTTTTTCGGTGATCTCTTTGGGCATGAATTTGTTTTTGCTCATCGCTTTATTGTCGTTGTTGGGGGCGACCATGACTTTGCCAGGCATCGCCGCGATTGCGTTGACTTTGGGGATGGCGATTGACTCGAATGTGTTGATTAACGAGCGTGTGCGAGAAGAATTGCGCCATGGCGCCACACCTGCCAATGCGATTAATTTGGGTTACAAACATGCTTTTGATACGATTTTGGATTCGAACATCACCACCTTGATTGCAGGTTTGGCCTTGTTGATTTTTGGTTCAGGGCCGATCAAAGGTTTTGCCGTGGTGCATTGTTTGGGGATTTTGACATCGATGTTCTCATCGGTCTTTTTCTCTCGTGGTTTGGTGAATTTCTGGTATGGCCGTCGTCCGCGTTTGGCAAGCATTTCGATTGGTCAAGTGTGGCGTGGTGAGATGGCGGATGCCATTTCAACAGATGTGACCAGTGGCGCCAAAACGCCTTCTAAAAAATAACAGACATCGGATAAGGGGTCTCAAAATGGAATTTTTCCGATTTAAAAAAGACATTAACTTCATGAAAAACGCGTTGATGTTCAACGTGATTTCATTCGCCACCTTTGCTTTGGCGGTGTTTTTCTTGTTTCATCGTGGCTTGCATTTCTCCATCGAGTTCACCGGTGGAACGCTGACCGAGGTGCAGTACACGCAAGCTGCGAATGTCGATAACATTCGTGACAGTTTGAATAAAATTGGCTATGCCGACGCGCAAGTGCAAAACTTTGGCAGCCCGCGTGATGTGTTGATTCGTTTGCCGATTAAAGAGGGGGTCGAAAGCAAAACCCAAAGTGAGCAGGTGTTGACGGCATTGCAAGCCCAAGATCCAACCGTCAAATTGCAACGCACAGAGTTTGTGGGCCCGCAGATTGGTAAAGAGTTGGCAACCGATGGTGGTAAGGCACTGTTGTTCGTGATCATTGGCATTGTGTTGTACCTTGCGTTTCGCTTTGAATTCAAATTTGCGCTTGCGGGCATCATTGCGAACTTGCATGACGTGGTGATTATTTTGGGTTTCTTTGCATTCTTTCAGTGGGAATTTTCGCTGTCGGTGCTGGCCGCGGTCTTGGCGATTTTGGGGTATTCGGTGAATGAGTCGGTGGTGATTTTTGACCGAATCCGAGAGGTGTTTCGGGATCCAAAAGGCCGTGGCATGAGTGTTCCCGCCGTGATGAACCATGCGATCACATCAACCACCAGTCGAACCATCATCACCCACGGCTGTACCCAGTTGGTGGTGTTGGCGATGTTCTTCTTTGGCGGGCCGACATTGCACTACTTTGCTTTGGCCTTGACCATTGGCATCTGTTTTGGTATTTATTCATCGGTCTTCGTGGCCGCTGCGATTGCCATGTGGTTGGGTGTGACCAGCAAAGATTTGGCGATTCCTGATCATGAGTTGGGGCGCGGCGAAATGGATCGACGCGATCCGAATTTTGGTGCGCAAATATAATTTGCAGGCTGAGCTTTGATTTAAAAAAACCGCACATTTGAGAATGTGCGGTTTTTTTATATGGTTTAGCGTTGTTGTCTTATCCGCCAAGATGCTTCCAGAAACAAGAGCACATTGCAAGACACGACAATCAAGAAAGAAAGGGATAAGCTCCAATGATGGGCGAGATAACCCAATAATGCGGGGCCTCCGAGTAAGCTGGCATAACCCATGCCCGCCACATAAGCCACACCGCGAGCGGAAGGTACGCCCTCAATGTGCCCTGCTCGCACAAACAGCAGCGGTACAATGTTTGCACTGCATACACCCGCAACAGCGAGGCTCAACAAGGCAAGCGGTGCATTGGGTGCGGCGATAAAAGCCAGGGTCGCCAAAGCCGCGCCGCCACAACTGGCTCGTAACAACGGTAGAATGGAAAATCGCGCACGCCAAGCATCGCCTCGAAACCGTGCAAAGGTCATCCCAATAGAAAATGCTGCCAAGGACAGCGCCGTTTGCGTGGGGGAGGCGAATTTGTCATCACGCAAAAATAAGCCCGCCCAGTCGGAGATGGCACCTTCGGTGAAAAAGCTTAAAGCGGTCATGATGGCAATGACAATTAAAGCAAACGGCACGCGAGTGCTGTTGGTGAGCGCATCGGCCGTGTCTGAGGCTTGAAAATCACGCGCGTAGCACCATTGGCGCAGCGTCCACATGAGTGCCAAGGCCACGATGCAGATGACATACATGCTGCCCATGTACGGCATGTTCAAATACAGCACTGCAGCCACCGCGCCACTGCCGACAATGGTGCCCACACTCCAGCCTGCGTGAAGTAAAGACATGGTTGGTTTTTGTAAAAAATGTTCGACATTGAATGCATGGCTGTTCATGGACGCATCCATCGCGCCAAAGCCAAAACCAACCGCGACATTGATGGGCAACAGCGTGCTTAAACTCGATGCGTCCAGCATCAATGGAAAGGTCAGCCAAATAATGGTGGCACTCACCATCATGACCCAGCGCGTACCGTGGCGGAGGATGTGTTTGGGCACCACAAAGGTCGCTAACATCGCACCCAAGGCAAAACAAAACATGCTCAAGCCCAAGATGTCTGCGGTCAGGTTCAGCCGTTTTTGCAGCAATGGAATCGATGCGGCCCACAGGCCATTCATCATACCGAGCAGTGCGAAAATGGTGAATAGGGTTTTTTGAGCCGCTTGAGCAGAAGGGCGTTGTGCCATGAGGGTTCCACAAATATGAAGGTGTTAAAAAACGCTGGTGAGTTCACCAGCGTTTTATTTATGAAAGACAAAGCGCAGGACAATACAGAAAAGCGCGTACATCCGTTTAAAACAAAGGGGTCTGTGGCACACTCATGACTTCATCAATGGCATTGTTCATGGCATTGATGCGCTGTACCGCTTCGATGTTTGTGTGGTTATGCAGGTTGTGTTGCAGCAACTCATGTGCGATTTGTAAGGCAGCAAAGACTGCAATTTTATCGTGACCTGACAGCCCCATCTGTTGGTTGATGGTTTGCATCTTTTGATCCACCAAAGCCACCGAGGCCAGCAACGAAGCCTTTTCATCGGGTGAGCAGAGCAAAGTGTAGCTGCGTCCCAAAATAGAGACATTCAAGGTTTCTTTTTTCACAACAGTATTCATCAATTGTTCCCTTCTGAAGGTGGCGCATCAACGCGTTGTTCGAGTGAATGCAACAACAAGTCAAGGCGTTCTTGCGCTTGGCTCATGCGCTCAAGCAATTGTTGGTTCTGTACATGTAAAGTGTAATTGTCTTGGCGCAACGCAAGATTTTCGTTGCGGGTCTGTTTAACGGCCGCAATCAGCAGTTCCAGTTTTTGTTCGAGGTTTTTGAGTGGTGTGAGCATGGTGTGGGCTTTTTCTGGCAGACAACGGTGTCGTTATCGAAAGGCCGCGTTGTTTTGTACAGTTTATAACTAAATTGGCCATGCAGCGCGGTAATGTCGCTTATTTTACTCGAAATTATGATTTATGCGCGTGAGAATGGCGTTGCTTTTTCATGGGGCTTATCGTAAAGTGTGAGCACCCATCGGTGCTTGTCCTTTTTTTGTCCAACATCACACATGAAAAGCGAGTGAAACGGGAAATCGGCAGTGGTGGTGCTCAATGCATCATCCTGACCATGCTGCACCCGCAACGGTATGCCCCGATTTGAACGCATGAAAAATTTGATGCGCTTGAATCTGCGCGGAACGAAAACCACTGTTTAAATCCAAGTGTCACCTTGCTGTGACAACATCATTTAAATGGGAAGGTGTTCTGCGTCATGGGCCAGCCCGGAGACCGGCCGATGAATGGCGTGTCTTTTGACCCAAAAAGCACGTTTTTCTTCTAACCCACACTTTGCGGGTCGCAAAGTTGAGGAATTCTGACATGACCTTGTTCAATCACAGCACGCGCTCGGCGTGCAAAAAAAGCGCGCGCGCTTTAAAATTAAACTCACACTTAGGCCGTTCTCCTTTAAACACACGCCTCATCACCCATGCGGTCGCCAGTGCATGTGCATTGATCGGTGGTATGAATCTGGCCTATGCTCAAACTTCAACCGAAGTCCCTGAAGTGGTCGTGACCGCAGCGCGCAGTGAACAAATCGTTAGCGATGCCTTGCCCAGCACCACAGTCATCAGTCGTGCCGATATCGAAAAAGCACCTGTATCGGATGTGGTGAGCTTACTCAAAATGCAAGCAGGGGTGGTGATTCGTCAATACGGCACGCAAGGCAAAACCGTCAGCGTCAACATCCGCGGTGGTGATCCACGCCACACCTTGGTGTTGATTGATGGCGTGCCGATGAACAGTTTGTCGTCGGGCACAGGTGCATTGGAGCAAATTCCTTTGGCGGCGATTGAGCGCATTGAAATCGTGCGTGGCAACGTGTCTGCATTGTATGGTTCACAAGCGACAGGCGGCGTTGTGCAAGTGTTCACACGTAAAGTGGGCAGTGGTCAGGATGCCACCATCCGCTTTGCTGTTGGCAGCCACGGTCAACGTCAAGCCTCGGCTCAAGTGCGTGGTGGCAGTGACACGGTGCAAGCGACTTTTGGTATTTCGCATGATGAAGAAAAATCAACCAGTGCACAACACCCGACCGATGCTTACAGCAGCGTGAACCCAGACAAAGATGGTTATAAAAACAACAGTGCAAACGGCAGTGTGCGCTATCGTCCGAATGCCAACAATGAATTTGGCCTCAAGTTTTTTGACAGCCGTGGCAAAAACAATTACGACGATGCCTATGCATCGAGCAAAACGGCTTCGCAATACAATGACACACGTGTGCAAAACATCAGCTTGTACGCCAACAACCGCCTGACCGACAACTGGAAAAGCAGTGTGCGCGTATCGCAGTACACCGACCGCACGGACGACTATGATAGCGCACCGACATGGACAGATGGTCACAGTGTGTACAAAGCCCGCAGTAAAGAAATTTCTTGGCAAAATGATGTGCACACCAACGCAGGTGATTTCATCGTTGGCATCTCGCGCACACAACAACGTCTGACCACCGACAGCCAATACAGCAACACCGGCCGAGGCACAACCAGCATCTGGGCGGGCTACATGCTTGACAAAGCGCGCCATCACTTGCAGTTAAACGCACGCACAGACAAGTTGTCGAGCATGAGCCGTGAGAATACGGGTGCCATTAACTATGGTTTTGATTTGAATACCAACTGGCGCGTTTTGGCAGGCTACAGCAATGGTTTCTCAGCACCGACTTTGAACGATTTGTACAGCGCATATGGCAACCCCAATTTGAAAGCTGAATATTCAAATTATGGTCAGATCGGCGTGCAATACAGCGACGACACTTACACCAGCCGTTTGACTGCATTTGAAAACCGTTATCGCAATAAAATTGCTTATGATTCAGCGACTTGGACCGTGGGCAACATCGCCCGCGCCAAAGTGCGTGGCGTTGAATGGATCGGCTCATACAAACGCAATGGCTGGACAGCGGATGTGGGTTTGACGTATCAAGAGGTTAAAAACCGTGACACAGGCGCGCTTTTGCTGCGCCAACCCCGCGTTTTGGCCAGCATTGGCTTGGGCAAAGCATGGGGTAAATGGTCAACTCAAGTGAATTGGCAATCACAAGGCAACATGAAAGACATCAGCAGCAGCACCGTGGGTGGTTACGGCGTGCTCAATGCTTCTGCTTTTTATGATGTCAGCAAAGAGGTTAAAGTGGGCTTGACACTCGGCAACATGTTTAACCGCAAGTACGAAACGTTGCATGGTTATAACTCAACGCCTCGCAATGTGTTGTTGTCCGTGCAATATCAGCCGAAGTGGTAAATGACCGATGGCTCTAAGCGCCTGAAGGATGGATGGCTGGCTTGATCGGTCGGTCGATCCTTCAAATAAAAAAGGATGAGATGGAAGTCTCATCCTTTTTTGGATTTGATGTCACGCATTGCGTAAAAATTAAGCACAGTTTAAACAGTGCCAAAATCAGGTTTGACATTGCAAGCCTTTAGCAAACCGCCTTTAGCAAATCTCTAACAAGTCCCTAATCATCGTCATTCCAGCGCAGCGCGAAGCACACCTTGAGATCAAAATACGCCACAACGGTGAATAAATACAAATCTGCGCATTCGCATGGTTTTCCGCCCGCGTGGGAATGGCGGCGTTAGGTGCACAATATAGCATTCTCTAGAAAATAAACGTATGAGCACCCTGTGTCACATCAGCTGGGGTCAACGCCGCTCAGGGCGTTGATGGCAAAGAAGAGGTTTCCCGAGTGATGGCCTGTGTGTTGATGCACAAGTGTTTACGCTCATTGCACGCCATCTGCGGGCATCTCCACCCCAAAATGAGCAAACGTCATTGGACTGGCGATGCGACCACGTGGGGTGCGTTGTAAATAACCTTGTTGCATTAAGTATGGTTCAATGATGTCCTCAATTGTGTCCTTGGATTCACCGATGGACGCGGCCAAATTGTCCAAGCCGACGGGGCCGCCGTTAAATCGGTATAAAATGGCCTCAAGCAGCTTACGATCCATCATGTCCAAGCCCACAGGATCAACATCCAACATCTTTAGCGCCGCATCTGCCACCGCTTTGCTGATGACGCCATCGGCGCGCACCTGAGCATAATCGCGCACGCGACGCAGCAAGCGGTTGGCGATGCGCGGCGTGCCACGCGAACGGCGAGCGATTTCAATGGCACCTTCCTCGTCCATCTCACAGTGCAGCAAACCAGCTGAACGGCGAACAATGTGGGTCAGTTCAGCAACATTGTAAAACTCCAAACGACCCACAATACCAAAACGATCGCGCAAAGGATTGGTCAGCATCCCCGCTCGCGTCGTCGCCCCCACCAACGTGAACGGTTGCAAATCGAGCTTCACGCTGCGCGCTGCGGGGCCTTCACCAATCATGATGTCGATTTGATAATCTTCCAGCGCGGGGTACAAAATTTCCTCAACCACAGGTGATAAACGGTGAATTTCATCGATGAACAACACATCATTGGCTTCCAAATTGGTCAACAACGCCGCCAAATCGCCCGCACGTTCCAGCACGGGCCCTGACGTTTGCTTCAAATTCACGCCCATCTCACGGGCAATGATGTGCGCCAATGTCGTTTTACCCAAGCCAGGTGGGCCAAACAACAAGGTGTGGTCAAGCGCTTCGTGGCGCGATTTTGCCGCACCGATGAAAATATCAAGCTGCTCACGGATTTTTTGCTGCCCGACGTAATCGTCCAGCAGCTTCGGACGCAAAGCGCGCTCGATTTGCTCCTCCTCGCGTGGTGGTTTAACATCCGCCACACGGTTGGGAAAATCTTCAGTGGAGAAATCGTCTGTGACTATGGTGCTCATATATTATGTTCTCGATAGTGTATCTAGTTTGCTCATTAAGTTTTTTTAGATTCTTGCATTCGCAAAGTTATAGCCCTGTCAATGATTGCTTGAATAGTTGAGTTAGTATTTACAAATGTTATTGTCCTCATGAAGCTCATTGGTCCTAATTCAACAAACAATCTTCCAAAAACCTCATCAGCGAAACTACTTGAGATGACAGATACTCCTTCAAAACTTATAAATATTCTTTGTCCATGACAGGCATCAATTAGATTGGCTAGCTTATTCTTTATTGGTTTTCCAGCAAGTCTAGATCTAAAAGAGTCCGTTTCGTTATTGAGAATGAAGTTAATTTCTTGTAGCCCATCTTGTTCATAATAGTATTCAATGTAATCTGCTGGTGGGGTTTCTCGACCATTAATCATAAGTGCTTTTATTAATAACTCAGGCGAAGAAAAATCAACTAAGGCATCAATTGTAGTGCCTGAAAATGGAATTTTCTCAAATTTTGTATTTACTGAGGCATCGGCTTTTAGCGAAGCATAACCAGAGTTTAAAATAAAGCGGCCACCGCCCACTCGGCACACTTCAAGTGTTCCATAAAGTCCATTTCCTTGAAAGTCTGTTTTATTCCGTTAATTAAAGTACGAATAGCAATTTTCGTAGATTGAAAAAGGCCAAGT
>CALMCL010000012.1 GCA_937862905.1 uncultured Burkholderiaceae bacterium
CTTTGGGGGCAAAAAGTGTGTTGATGCCTCAGGTCGGTTATGACAGGACGCTTGGGCAGATGGCCAATACGGGGTTTGCGGATCGGGATGTGGCGGGGCGCAAGGCTGGTAAAGAGTGGCTTAAGGCCTTGATCGACGAATCGGTCAAAAAAGAAAATGGCGGCGGTTTGCGCGAAAGTGCGGCTGTCGATGCCAAAGTCATGGTGGACTCGGGTGTTTTTAGTAAAAATTTAGATGATTTAAAAACAATTTTGCCTGAGATTCAAAAAGTTAAATCAGGCGTGGGTGGCGATGCGGGCGATTTGGGGCAGTTGGCCGTTGCCGCACGGCAAGTGGGCGGCATTGAGGCCAAGGACATGCATGCTTATTTTGGTAAGGTGGTGGCGGCGGGTGGCATGGGGCAATTTGACACGCCTGACATGGCCAAGTGGATGCCTCAGTTGTACGCTCAAGGTGCGCCCATTATGCACGGCATGAAAGGCACTGAGGCCATGTTGGCTGGCTTGCAAGTGGTGCGCATGACCTCGGGTACCAGCGATGCCGCAGGTACCAATTATCAACAGTATCTTAAAGACATTACCGCTGTTGTGACGCAAAAGCACGCCAAAAAATCATTTGGATTGGATGTGCAAAAAGAAATGCTGCACAACATGGCGGGCGGCAAGATGGATGCCAACGAGGCTTTTGTGGCGATTGGTGAAAAAATCCTGAGCAAAAGTGCGCAATATCAAGACTTAAAAAAGCAGGCCGCCGCAGCGACAAATGACACGGACAAGCAACGGGTGTTTGATGACATGGCGGGGGTTGTTAAAAACACGGAAATTGGTAAGTTGCTGGCCAATACCGAGGCCATGAAGGCATTTGTGGCGATGTCGGCCAACCAGGGGCGGTACAAAGAAATCAAGGATGGGCTGGGCAAAGAAAACGGCGCGGTGGTCGATACGGCTTACGGCACAGTCAAGGATGATGCGCAAAGCGCGGTTGATGTTGCCACAAATGCCAAGGATCAGGGGGTCGATGCCGCCTTGCAACGTTTAACACCCAATATCAATGCGGCGGCGGATGCATTTGCGAGGTTTGCCGCCGCAAACCCTGAAGCCACAGGTGGCACGGTGATTGGTGCATCGGCGTTGGGCGCGGGAGGTTTGGCCGTGTTGGGTACGCGCATGCTGGGTGGTTCTGCATCAGGGCGGGCGGCGGGCTGGGGTGCAGCCAGTGGCTTGACCAAGGGTGTGGGGTTGACGGCATTGGCCTCGGTGGTGGCCGAGCCTGTGCTGACGGCTGTGGCAGGCAAAGACAGTGCGGTCACGCGTTATGGGTCTGCGGCCATTACAGGGGCATCGACTGGGGCTTTGGTGGGGTCTATTTTTCCCATTGTTGGCACTGCTGTGGGTGCCGCTGTGGGTGGTGGTTTGGCACTGTTGGTTGAGGCCTTCAATGAGCGTAAAAGTGCGGCGCAAACCCCTGCCCCCGTTGCGTCTCCTGCAATGAGCACGCAGGCGGCGAATGTGGGATATGACCCCTCGCGGCATCCCATGTCCATGCTTAATCCGCAAAGCGTTAATCTACAGA
>CALMCL010000013.1 GCA_937862905.1 uncultured Burkholderiaceae bacterium
TTTATTCTGATGCATTTTTGAGTGCGGCAGACAAAGTGAAAAAGTAACACGCCGCCGTTTGCGCTGATTCAATCGTTTAATTTAAACAAAATCTTTTTCAGTTGTGGAAAAAGTGATGTGTACACCATTTATTTGGGGCGTTGAAGGTAAGCTGGGTGAGTATCTTTTGATGCCTTGCTTACTGCAATCGAACTTGAATCACCCCAAAGGTTTCGTCGACACGATGGGTATAATTTTCTATAGAATCTGAGCATTGCAATCGATTGTGAAAGTATTTTATACCCTGCTGAACCAATTTCAAAAAAGCAAGTGAGAACATCACTTGCTTTTTTAATGTGCCATCACTTGTGGCTCTGATCAAGCTGCGTCATAATCCATGCAGTTCATCTCAAAAGCATCTTATTTCTGAATACATCTTCATTCTTAACAACAAGAAAGATTTCTCATGAAACGCATTTGCCTACCCTTTTTGGCCGCCAGCATTTTAACCATTGTCAGTCCACCCGCACACGCCAAAACCATTAAAGATCATGTATACCATTTCACCATCGTTCACACCAACGATCACCATGGTCGTTTCTGGAAAAACAATGATGGTGAATATGGCCTGTCTGCCCAAAAAACAGCGATTGATAGAATCAGAGCAGAAGTCAAAGCCAGCGGCGGACAGATTTTAGTCCTCAGCGGTGGCGACATCAATACAGGGGTGCCCGAATCTGACATGCAAGATGCAGAACCCGACTTTAAAGGCATGAGTCAAATTGGTTTTGATGCCATGGTTTTGGGCAATCATGAGTTTGACAACCCACTTTCCGTGTTGGCCAAACAACAAAAATGGGCAACCTTTCCCTTCCTTTCTGCAAACATTTACCGTGCGGGTCGCCCCATGTTTGAGGCATATAGAATTTTTAATAAAGGTGGGCTAAAAATTGCTGTTTTGGGGTTGACCACCAATGACACTCAAAAGATGGTCAGTCCTGACAACTTGGCTTATTCAAACACTTGGAAAAGCGGACGTGTGATCAACCCAAAAAGTGCCGCTGGGCTTGAATTTCGCAGTCCGATTGAGGTTGCAGCACAATGGGTTCCTGTGTTGCGCACCCAAGCAGATGTGGTCATCGCCGCCACCCACATGGGGCATTACACCAATGGCAATCATGGCTCAAATGCCCCTGGTGATGTCGAAATGGCACGAGCGGTCAATGGCATCGATTTGATTGTGGGTGGCCACAGCCAAAATCCCGTGTGCATGAAGGCTGAAAATGATCGCAACGACGCATATGTCCCAGGAGGTGAATGCACGCCTGACCGCCAAAATGGCGCATGGATTGTTCAAGCCCACGAATGGGGGAAATATGTTGGTCGTGCCGACTTCACATTTAAAAATGGCCTCTTGACATTGGATCACTATGCCTTGATTCCAATCAATTTAAAAAAATCAATCAAATCTCCCGATGGTGCCACCACCAGCAAGGTACTGTACACCGAAGAAATCAGCGAAAATCCTGACATGCTGACCTTTCTAAAACCGTTTCAGGACAAAGGTCAAAAAACCTTAATGCTTGAAGTGGGCAGTACCCGCGGTGCATTGGACGGCGACCGTTCACATGTCCGCGCTCAACCCACCAACTTGGGCACTTTAATCGCCACCAGCATGATGGAGAAAGTCAAAGCAGACTTTGCCGTCATGAATTCAGGCGGTGTGCGGGATTCCATTGCCAATGGCATCATCACTTACAAAGACATACTGAAAGTTCAACCTTTCGGCAACACCATTGTCTATGCCGATTTGACGGGGCAAGAAGTTCAATCCTACATGAATGCCATGGCCACAATGACCCCAGGTTCTGGTGCATTTCCTCAATTCGCTGGCATTCAAGCTGTATTTGAAAACGGCATTGCGAGTGAAATTCGAATCAACCACACCCCCATGGATTTAAACAAAACCTACCGCATCGCACTCAATGATTTTGCTGCATCGGGCGGCGATGGCTATCCAAAACTCAAATCAACTTCCAGCTATGTCAACACAGGATTTAACGACGCCGACGTTTTGAAAGCCTACATCAGCAAAAACAGCCCCATTGACGCTTCGAAGTTCCAACCCAACGGTGAAATTGTGAGGGTGAGCCCCCGCCCTCAAAGCCCAATGAAATAAAGCAAATTAAAAAGTGAGCCATTGCGCTCACTTTTTTACTTTTAAATTGCTTAAGTGCGATAAACAAGAAAAGTCGGATGCTTATACCAGAGCACCGCGCCCACATTTGCCTCGTACTCGATGTGAGCCAAATAAGATTCATCGGCTTCCAGCTCATCTTTTAAGGTGAAGCTTGCTGACAAACAACCCCC
>CALMCL010000014.1 GCA_937862905.1 uncultured Burkholderiaceae bacterium
GATGGTGGCAATGAAATGAAGGTCAATGAGGCAGTGAGCCGATTGGATTTAACTCGAATTTTTGTGGCACACCGTGAAAGCACCATTCGCATGGCACAACGTGTCATTCAACTGGATCATGGACAAGTGGTTTAATTGGTTGTGACTTGTGGGAGAAACAGGGATGCTGTGATTGTCATGCACATCCCCATACAATAATGGCTCAATGCCACCCAGCAATCTCACTCAAGCCACACCATTTTTACAGTTAAGCTTGCTTTTCGATTTGACGCAGCACTCGAAAGCACAGCACGCCTGCAAGCACGCCAAAAAACACCACCCCCAAGCCATAACCCGCCAACGCCCCTTTCGCACCATACCATTGCGCACCCAGCCAGACAAAGGGAATCACGCCCAATGTGGCGCGCCCCCAATTCAAAGCGGTGGAGTAAAATGCAAAACCGAGGTTGTTAAAAGCGGTGTTGGATACAAATAAAATACCGTTGAATAAAAAACTGCCCGCGACGAACACACAAAAAAATGTGATCAGTTCATGCGCCGTGCCTTGTGCGCCAAAAGCATCCGCCAACAGATTTCTGCCCAATGCGAGCAACAACCACACCACCAGGACATAAATCACGGTGATGATCATGCTGTCGTTCATGGTTGAGCGCAAACGGTCAAAACGCTTGGCACCATAGTTTTGCCCCAAGATGGCGCCAATTGAACCTGAGAGTGCAAATAAAACGACGAAAGCCACGGGAATCACCCGCCCAATCACCGCCCAACCAGCGACGGCACTGTCACCAAATTGAGCGATGGATTGGGTCACGAATGCATTGCCGACCGGAGTGGCGATTTGTGTCAATACGGCAGGTAATGCGATGGCCATAAAGGGTTTGAGTTCACGTTTGAACACGGACACAGGGGGCCAAGCAAATAAACCGTGAATCTTGAGCACAGCATTGAATCCAAGCACAACCATGACCACGCGTGCCAACGAGGTGGCGATCGCTGCGCCATCAATGCCCAAATTAAAACCGAAAATAAAAATAGGATCAAGTACTGCTGTTGCGGCACCCGCGCCGAGTGTCACATACATGGCACGGCGGGCATCACCCACAGAACGCAGCAGGGCGCTCAAACACATGCCCAAACCAAGTAAAATCGAAGAGGGTAGGACGATGTACATGAATCGAACCGCTAATCGAGCGGTCTCACCCGTTGCGCCCAGCAGTGCAATCAATTGGTTTAAAAAAGGCAACGACAGCACAATCAGGCACACCATAATGGTGGTCATTAAGATCAAAGAAGCGCCCGCCAGTTGTTTGGCTTGATGACGATCGCCTCGTCCCAAAGCCCGTGATGTGAGCGCGGTGGCTGCAATTGAGATGCCGATGGCGATTGAGGTCACAAAAAACAGCAAGGTGCCAGAATAACCAATGGCAGCAGCGAGCTCTTTGTGCCCGAGCCGTGAAATGTAAAACAAATTGAGTAAATCAACCACGAACACGGCAATCAAACCGATGGCACCTGTGGCGGTCATGGTCAATACATGGTGCATGGTTGAACCTGTGAGAAACTTCATTTGCGCTTGTGTGGTCATGTTTTTCTGGTTATGTATGCGTTAATTGTTAAGTATTTTGTTAAATGTTAAGTTTATCAAAAGCCCCAAATGTTGTTATTCCCGCCTGTGCGGGAATGAAGGATTTTGAACATAACGCTCATGAATGAGCTCTTTTTTCAAGCATTAACGCATGCATGTCTTTCTTTTTTATAACGAACTGGGCATGCTGATCGGTCGTGAAACCAATTCAGACCAGTTCAGGATGGAGTGAGTCACCCTGAATGACACGACCCATAAATTCGCTGCGGCTCAAGTAATCCGCTGTGAAACAGATGGGTTTGTTTTTTGAAAAAGGGATAAAAACCCAAAAATTAAAAAATGTTTAAAGTTCAATTTTAAATATCTTTAATGTTTTTAAAGATCCAGTAACACCCATTCACCCAGTTTCAAATCTGTTGGCAGTACAAACTCGCCCACTTCCACACGGTGTAATGCATCGACACGGTTGCCAGCAGCAGCCACCATGCGCCTCACTTGGTGGTACTTGCCTTCACGCAAGGTGAGTTCAAGCACATTATCACCTTTTTCGCTCAGGACTTGGGCATTGGCCGCTTTTAATGTTTCATTTTCATCGTGCAACAACACGCCTTCTTTTAATGCAGCGATCATGTCATCGCTGATGGGGTGGCGGCAAGTGGCATGATAAATCTTATCAACATTTTTTTTGGGTGAAGTGTTTTTGTGGATAAACTGACCATCGTCTGACAGCAACAGCAAACCCGTTGTGTCCACATCCAAGCGTCCAACACACTGAACATCACGCTCACGCAGGTTTGAAGGCAGCAGCGTCAATACACTTTTATGATGTTTGGGCTTTTGCGAACATTCCACGCCTTCAGGTTTGTTCATCAGCACATACACGTATTCACGGTACTGCCATGTCGTCCCATCAATCACCCATGACAGGTGTTCAGTGTCAAACAAGGCATCAGGATCATCGCAAAACTCACCATTGACAGGTACTTCTCCTGTCTCGATGAGGGCGGTGCAATAGGCGCGCGTACCGAAACCTTGCTGTTGAAGGATGCGGGCAATCGGTTGTGGTTTTTGCTTTTTAGCCATAAAAAATAGTGTGTTGTTTAAGTTAAGAAACAATCCCCCAACCCAATACAATGGGGGATTGCTGTCATATAACGTTAATTAAAGTACGAATAGCAATTTTCGTAGATTGAAAAAGGCCAAGTGAG
>CALMCL010000015.1 GCA_937862905.1 uncultured Burkholderiaceae bacterium
TTCACGCCGGCATAGCCGATGGCGGCAAGGATGCGGCCCAAATTGGGGTCGCTGGCGTAAAAGGCGGTTTTGACCAAAGGAGAATGCGCAACGCTGTAGGCGATGCGCTTGGCTTCGGCGTAGTTTTCAGCTTGTTCAACGACGATGCTCATGAATTTGGTGGCGCCTTCGCCATCGCGCACGATGAGTTGGGCGAGTTCGGTGGCCGTGGCTTGCAGGGCGGTGGCGAACAGTTCAAAATCGGCCGTGCCTTGTTCAAGCATGACACCGCTTTGACCTGTGGCCATGACGATGAATGAGTCATTGGTTGAGGTGTCGCCGTCGATGGTGATGCTGTTGAATGAGCCGTCAGCGATGGTTTTGGTGAGGGCGTCTAAATCGGTTTGAGCGATGCCTGCATCGGTGGCGAGGTAGCCGAGCATGGTGGCCATGTTCGGTTTAATCATGCCCGCACCTTTGGAAATGCCGGTGAGTGTGATGGTTTTGCCTTGTAAGGTGATTTGCTTGGACACTGCTTTGGGCAAGGTGTCGGTGGTCATGATGGCTTGCGCGGCGTTGTACCAATTGTCTTCTTTTAAATTGGCGATGGCCGCAGGCAGACCCGCGAGCAGGCGATCCATGGGCAGGTGTTCAAGGATCACGCCCGTGGAAAATGGCAGCACTTGTTCGTCTTTGAAACCCAGCAATTGTGCCAATTCAGCACATGTTTTTTCCGCGTTGGCCAAACCCAGTGCACCTGTGCCTGCATTGGCGCAGCCTGTGTTGACCACCAAGGCGCGGATGCTGTCGCGTTGCGCCAAATGGGCTTTGCACACGCGCACAGGCGCGGCGCAGAAGGCGTTGGTGGTGAACACGCCTGAAACGGATGTGCCTTCGGCGAGGCGAATCACCAACACGTCTTTTTTGTCGGCTTTGCGAATGCCGGCTTGGGCGAAACCAAGTTCAACGCCTGCGACGGGGTGGAGTTGTTCAGCATGGATGCTGGGGAAATTGACTGCCATGATGTGCCTTTAAGGAATGAGGTGGCGGTTGTATGCGCAGGCTGAGAGGATCTCACTCACCCTGCGTGGATGTCTGTAAACGCATTCGCCCACTGCGAAACACGCGTTCGTCATTGTAAAACGTTTCGTCCGCATTGTCCGCCCAAAAATGCGGTACGCCGAGCATCGGCAGTGGGCAAAAATCACGCGGGTTGATGTCCCATGCTTGAATCTGTTGTGCCAAAATCGCGTCCAGTGCAAGCAAACGCGCTGCTGGTGGCAATGAAAACCAATCCGCATCGACTTGCATCACCCATGTGTGGGCACAAATCGCCTTGCGCGGTGCGGTGAGCTTTTCCATGAGCGCATGGCCGAAAGCGTGCAGCACGGCTTTCGCATCGGCGCGGGGCGTGAATGGATCATCCCAATCCACACGCGAGGCGATCAGCGCATGGTGCCAATCAAAAGCACGCAGCGCATGGCCAATGTGGGGGTCACTCACCACCAAAAGGGCCGCATTTTCATCGAACAGCGTCAGGGCGTCGCGTGCCATCCCGCGTGTGTGTTGCACGCCGAAGTGTTTGAGCTGTTCAGCTTGACGTTGATTGAGCACTGCTTTGGTTTTGGGAAAGGTCAACCAGATGCATGCGTTGAAGAAATCATGCAAATTTAAGCGAGTCGGCACACCGCCTGTGGCCGCAATGTGTGCCTCATACGCCTCACCCTCGGGCAGGTCATCTTGCGGGATGAAATGCAAGGGTTTTCCCGCGCCCGTCACAGATGAGGTGCCCGCAAGGCACTGATTGAGTGCGGCCATTAAATCTGCACTGCCGGCCAGCTCCGCACGTTCTGAGATGTGCGCCAACCATGGGGCATGCCAATCAATTTGGCGCTGTTCGGATTCTGAAAGTCCACTCACCGCTTATTGCCCACCTGCAAAACCACATTGCCGCCATGCTTCATAAACAATGATGGCCGCTGTGTTGGACAAATTTAAGCTGCGGTTGTTTGGCATCATGGGCAAGCGGATGCGCTGCGTCAAAGGGAAAAAATCACGCACATGGTCGGGTAGGCCGCTGGTTTCAGAGCCAAAAATAAACCAGTCGTTGGCTTGAAAACGTGTTTCCGACAGCACGTGCGAGCCTTTGGTGGTCAAGGCAAACATCCGTGCGGCTTCGGGTTGCGCGGTGGTGATGAAATCCAGCCAGTCTTCGTACACTTTCAAATCAGAAAACTCATGGTAATCCAACCCTGCGCGGCGCATGCGTGCATCATCCAGTGGGAAACCAAGCGGTTTGATGAGGTGAAGTTGTGCGCCAGTGTTGGCGCACAAGCGGATGATGTTGCCGGTGTTGGGTGGGATTTCGGGCTGAACGAGGACGAGATTGAACATGTGTGGCGTTTTTCTAAGGGGTTAAGCGTTGGGTGAGGTCAGCAAAGTACTCAGTTGTTGCACCACACTGCGCCAATCGCCAATCATGGGTTGACGGACGATGGTGGTGCGCGGGTACCACGGCGATTGCGTTTCATTGTTCATGTGTCGCCAATCGAGTGCGCGACTGGCCATGAAATACACGGGTTTGCCGATGGCGGCGGTGAGGTGCGTCATGTATGAATCAATGCTGACCACGGCTTCGAGCTGATTGACAATGGCCGCCGTGTCATCAAAAGTGGCATCCTCGCTGACGATGGAGCAGATTTGGTCTAAACCAGAGGCGCGAAACTCTTCCAGCGCCAAACCACGTTGCATGATGACCCAATGGATGTCGGGCAGGCCAAACAACGGCAGTAGCGTCGCCAAAGGCACACTGCGTGTGCCTGCATCTGCGGTGTCGCTGTACCATGAAATGCCAATGCAACGTTTGCCTGCAGCGCGCGCTTGAATGGTTTGAACCGTTTGATTGGCCCAATCCGATGAGGGTGCTGTCAAATAATGGTCTTGCGACATGAAGCCGTGTTGGGGCTGAAGGTAAGCACACAGTCCAAATGGATCCGTCCAAAAGTCAAATTCGTGCCTTTCATGGTGTTCGATCACTTCCAAATTCGCACATGAACGGAGCAAGCCATGAATGCGTGGATTGCCCATCAGTCCCAAAACACGCGCCGCCCCCATGTCTTTGAGTGCTTTGACATAGCGGCAAAATTGCATGAAATCACCATAACCACCCATGGGGCAAATCAAAATGGTTTTGCCTGCGACCGACTCCCCTTCCCAATACTTTTCAATGTCCCAGCCGTTGTTTAACATGTCGGTGCGGTAAGTGCGCACCATATTGCGGCTGGCATGGTGTTGGTAGTTGCGCATGCCCTCATCGACCAGACCCGCACTCATTTGCAATGTACCCAGCATGTAGCGAGCATAAGGGTCATTGGGGTGTGCCGCGCAAACCTTGCTTTGGCTGTCGATGGCATGATCGTACATGGCCAAGCTACCGTACAGCCCTGCCAGCCATGATTGAGTGGTGGGTGAGTCCGTTTGTGAGCATTGTTGAATGTGTGCTTCGGCCAAATCGGGTAAGCCCAGTTGCACACAGCAGGTCACCAGTGCAGATAGGGCGTAAGCATGGTTGGGTTCTTGTTTCAAAATCCGACTGCATGCACCCAGAGCGGGCGCGAATTGCATTTGCGCAGACATGATCAAGGCATAAATGTACAGCAAATGCACGTTGTTGGGATCCAGCAGCAATGCTGCTTTGGCCTCTTTTTCGGCCAAGGCATAATTTTTTTGGCGGTACAACTGGGTGATGTCTTCAGCGTTCATTGTGGCTTTCGCAAGTGAGGGCCGTCGCGGCGGGTGGCATGTGAGCCATTGACCACACGGTATGATCGCTATTTTACTTTGCGCCCACGTGCCAACACAAGCGCATCGACGCTTTTCGCGCCCGCTTCCAAGCAAACACGTGCCAGCTCATTCAGCGTTGCGCCCGTGGTGTACACATCATCAATCAGCAACACCTGTTGCCCCGTAAAATCACAGGCGGCCGCAAAGGCGTTTTTAATTTGTTGGCGGCGTTGCTCAGGGGCGCTTGAGACTTGTAAATGGGCGTGATGCAAGCGAATCACCGCGTTGGCTTGAATTTGGGGTGGATTGAGCCACAGTCTTTGAACATCGACCTGCCGCACAATGTGCAACAAAGGCACAAAACCGCGCATGTGGGTCAAGCCATCGAACTGTGGCACAGGCACAATCACATCAGGGCGCAGGTGTTGTGCGTACAAGGTCAACGCCGCATGTAGCATGTCTGCGAGCACGGGGGCGGCGTGCAGCATATTGTGGAATTTATAATTCAAAATCAAATGCTGCATCACCGAGTGATAATCGGCGAAGGCAAACACATAACGCAAGGCAGGGGGTGACTGCATGCACGGCAAACACAACGCATCATCGGTCATCAACATCACGGCACACTGTCCGCAGCGGTGAACATTCAGCCCCGTCAGTTTGTCGGCGCAGGGTGCGCACAGCCTCGGGGAAAAAGCACATGCCGCACCCGAGCCGCCGCAGTACACACAGCCGCCGACCCAGCGTGCCAGTTGGTTGCGGACGCGTATCGTTTGGGTGCGTGACCATGTTAGAATGTGGTTTTCCATTTGTGCATCATACCACGCCATGCCCACGCCTCAAAAACCAACCTCAGCCCTGCCCAGCATCCCCGCCGCCCTCGTGCATTATGTTGCGCGTGGCTTGATTGAGCGCAGTGTGTCAATTAAAATTTTACCTGCCTTGATGCGCGAAATCAGCCTTGCACCTTTGCCGCCAGAAGCTTTTGTCAGCGAAGGTTTAAATGCGCCGCTGTCACAATGGCAACTCAATGCCCACCGTGAGGCACCCTCTTTGTTTTCGCGCTTAAAAAAGACCTTAAACGTGGGCGCACAAGTGAACCCCATCACATGGGCACAGTTGACTGCACACGCGCCCCACCAGCCTGCCGCACAATTGGTGTTTGCACCGCTCGTGTTGGAGGCTTCCGAGGATGTGTTAAACGATTTTGAGCTTTTCCCAAAATGGTTTGCCGATGAAGGTGTGTTGTTGTTTGCAACTTTTGCGGCGGGTGGCTTACCCGAGTTGGTCAACGCGCAACCCGAATGGCTTGAGCTGCTCGCCCATTGGCCGAACATCATGGATGCGGGCGCGCGTTTACAAGTGTTGCATTTTGGCTTGCCGGTGTTGGACGTCGAGTCTGTGCCCTTGACGTATGCCGATTGCGCCACAATGTGGCATGACATCAATGCCCTGTTGCCACAATTGAGGGGCATGGATGGGGCGGCACGTGAGGTCTGGCGTGGAAAATTGCAGCAGCTTTTTGATCAAGGCTTACGCGAACTCAGCTTACAGGTGCTGTATGGTCAGGTTTGGCAAGTCCGCGCATCAAAGCCATTGTCGGGCACGCACACGGTGTCGCTCGAAAGCCTAACTTCGCAACTTGAACAACGGAGAACTTATAAATGAACGCAATCATGACGGGGCGCATGACCTTATTGTCGGCCTTCAAAGCGATGGGCTTGGCCCTCACCTGTGCGATCGTTTTGGGCGCATGCCGACCCTCTCCTCAACTCCTCAATCAAAATGTGACCGGCTCAGGCTACGCGACTCAAGTGGAGCTCAAAAACGCCAGTGGTGGCACGGTACAACTCAGCGCACCCGCGCCGAATCAAGTCACAGCGTTGTTTTTTGGCTTCACGCAATGTCCAGATGTGTGTCCGACCACGTTGGGCACAATGAAATTGGTCAAGCAAGAGTTGATTAAAAATAAAGCAGATGCCGATCGTCTGCGCATCGTTTTTGTCAGCATCGACCCCGAGCGAGACACGCCAGAAGTCTTAAAAGCCTATGCTGCGGCATTTGACCCCGCCGTGATCGGTGCATACACCAGCCCAGACAACACACAAAAAATTGCCAAGGATTTCAACATCGTCTATGAAAAAGTAGGCACTGGGCCATTCTACACAATGAATCACAGTGCAAACGCCTACTTGATCGACAGCGAAGGCCGCACCCGTGTGTCCATTCCTTACGGCACAACCGCCCCAATCATTGCACACGATGTGCAACAACTGCTTAACCCTTAACCACTAAACACTACCCACAAACACCAAATGATCATTTGGGCTGCTTTATAAAATGACCACCATGTGGCATCGGTGAATGGGATCACTGAATGGTATCGGTGAGCGCCCATGTGACCCACGCTTTGTCTCACCTTTAAACGGTGGTCGGCCAGCAAGTGCTGCTTTGCTTTTCCCTCACCTTGCTTAAGCGTTCGCCAATTGCAATGTGTCCACCACGATTGAATGTGCGTCCTGCGCATCGCTCAGCCACACTTCACCATCTTGGATGGAATATTGCAATTGCATGTTGCGCTTTGCCATGGCCGTCAATGCGCTGGTGTCGGGTAAATTGAACACCGACACTTTGGACAAGGACTTGACCTTGCTTTCATTGTCCTTCCACCACATGTCGGCGATGTTGCCACCGTATAAATACACCATCACCTCATTTGAACGACCGCACGCCTTGCGGATGCGCCGTTCATCGGGCAAACCCACATCGATCCACGTCAGAATATCACCCGTGTAATCGATGTGCCACAGATCGGGTTCATCGTCGACCGACAGCCCTTTGGCAAAGACCAAACGCTCATGCGCATGTCGCGCAAAGGCAAAAATCCGCACCATCATGCGCTCCTCCGTCTCAGAGGGGTGTTGCGCCACCGTCAAACTGTGGGTTTCGTAATAATGTCGATCCATGTCAGCGATCGCCAGTTCAACCTTAAAAATCGTGTGCTTAAGAGCCATAAATAATTGCCAATAATTCAATCAACTAATTCAATCAACTGAGTCATCACTTGATGTCATCAATCAATGTGATGGTGAAGCGGCCCACCCAAGTTTCACCGACCGCTAAAGTTTTGGGTGTCAACACCACAGGTTCAACACACAAAAAGCGTTGCCAATCGGCATGAGGGATGTCGTTCAAAAGGTGCTGTGCAGAGGGGTTCCACACCTGCCACGCATCATAGCCCTCTTGCGTCAAACGCACATTCATATTCGGTGAATACAAACGCACTTCAGGCGTGATGGCGTGCGCTTGATCGATCGCTGAGTGAGCGAGGTCTGCCGTTGCCAAGTCCAACACAGGCTGCTCCAACAAACCCTCAACGCGAGTTTGCAACACATCGCCCACCAGAAAATACGGGTGTACGCCGCCTGTCCACTCAAACGCCGACTCACCGACATTGCGCACTTCAAAGTACATGTCGATGTGCTCATCTTCAATCGACGCATCCATGTTCAATTGCGCCCGATGCGGCCAATCGGCTCGCTCGGTCAACAACAGACTCGCCGACACGCACCCTTCCAGCATCGAAAACACTTGCCATTCCTGCGTGCGGGCAAACCCATGCTTGGTCAAAGTCCCCAATGTGCCAAATTGTGGAAACAACACCGGCACACCGCCACGCGCGGGGGTGGGGGGTGGTTGAAGATCGGCTGGACAGTAAAAAATCTCTGTGCCCAACAGGTGAGCGCGGAGGATTTGACCGCCGAAGGTTTGGGCTTGAATGGTATTCATTTATTTGCCTTCAATTAAAAAGCGAGGCCACGCGGTGTAAGGGTTGGTGTACGCCGCAACGGAGGCCAGCACGTCGCCATCAGTGCTTTTGTAAAAAAGGGCATTGCTGAACAGTGCACATTTACCATAGTTTAAGGAAAAATAAACCATTTTAGATTGAGGTGAAACATCCACCTCCTTGACAACATCCATGCCTGTGAACCGGCCGCAGGTGGCTTCAATGCTTTCAAAGCTGCGCTGCAAATCGGCGGCGGACATATTGGCCAATTGCAAGGTCACTGAATTTGTTAAAAGTGTGCTGACAAATGACTGAGCCCCACTCTTTTTATAAGCACTTGCCGCATCCAGCAACACTTGAGGCGCCGCCAAACTTGCGGTGCTCCAAATCATTAACCCAGCCCATATCGTTTTTTTCATCTGTTCCCCCTTTTTATTTCAGTTTGGTTATGACTCTGTTGACTTTAAATTAAAGTAAAAAGCACAGCCAAAAAAAACTATAAAATTTGTTAAATATCAATACCAAAATCACGTATTTGCTGTTCTAAGGTTTCTTGCTCAATTAAGGTAACATTATATTTCGCACCCAAATTTTTGGCTGCCGATGAAAACTGTACATTAGTCACCGCAATGAGTTTGTTTGCTTTGTAGTACTCTCTCGCTTCTTCTTGTAATTGGTAAATGACCGTTTCATCTTTAGCTTTGTTACTTTGGCTGTGTTTGCACTGAACAACAATAGTCTCATTTGATTTTTTGCCGACAATGTCCGCACCATATTCACGTGCAGGATAAGCAGGGGTCAATTCGCATTCAAACCCTTGCGCTTCATAGATTTTTTTAACCAACACCTCAAACTCTTGCCAATCCATTGCGGCAATCTTTTCTCTAAGTGTTGCTTGCATGGTGGCATCGATAATGTCGGTGGTATGAACACCTTTGGCTGGCACAAGATAACCAGCGGTAGTGCGTTTTTGAACAATCAATTGATTCAAAGCTTGATCAAATGACAAGGCTTGCACACCATCTACAAGCGGTAAGGCACCAATAATATGATGAATATAAACATCACGGGTCGCGCCAATCCGATAGGCGCGGTCGCTCGCTTGGTCTTCTTTGGAGGCATTCCACCAACGTTCATAATGGATGACGTGATTCGCCTCAGTAATCGTCAAACCCACGCCCGCTGCCAAAGTAGACAATATAATCACCGCAAAACCTTCAGTGGCTTTGAAGCTACCCAGCTTGTCTTTGACCTGCGCAGAGCTATTATTGTCGCCATTGATAATCGACACATTTATGCCAAACTGGGTTTGAATACCAAAACGAAGAGCATCTTGCGCCACTCGGCTCATAACAAAGATAATCGCTTTTTCACCTTTGTTTTTAATACTGTCTAACAAACGCAACAACTCAACGGTTTTTGAAAAAGCTTTCAAATCCACATTTTGATTGGGGGCATTTTTTAATTCAGGATGCAAACCAAAGGCTTTTAAGCCATGTAGCCTTACCAATGCGGCGGCTTCTTGATTTTTAATATTCAAGTAACCTTCGGCTTCATCGATTGAAAACTGCACCTCATGCGTTTGTTCAATTTTTTGCGGCAACTCATTGCCTAAATAGTCTTTTTTGAATCGACGCAAAACATAATTACCCGCGCGTTCACGCAGCCGTGTATCGACATCAACAGCATTGGTCACAAACTCTTTTTTAAACGCTTTCCACGAGCCCAAATGCGCAGGATCAAACACGTCAAACAACGCCCATAAATCACGTAATTCATTTTCAATCGGCGTACCTGTCAATAATGCACTAAATGGTGTGAGGCTACTCAATGCTCTTGCAGCCCGCGAGATTTGTGCATTGGGATTTTTAATTTTGTGGGCCTCGTCATAAATTACACACCCCCAGTTAAATACCTTGTCAATAAATGAAAGTTCGTAATTGCTCAAGGTCTCGTAACTGATAATCAACACATTAGGCTGCTCTTCAACCGTTAAAAAACTTGCCACATCAAATGAGTTGTATGGGCGCGTGTCGCCTTGTTTTTTTAGATTGCGATAAGCCAAGTCGCTGCCGCGCACGACTTTCACCTTAAATTTTTTCCGTGCTTTCGCGTCCACTACAAATTTATCGATTTCATCACGCCAGTTATCCAATAAAATCGTGGGTGCAACAATCAGCATGCGCTGTGCATTCACACCTTGATACTGCGGTAAACCAAGTAAATGGTTCATAAATACCACCATTTGATAGGTCTTACCCAGCCCCATATCATCTGCCAAAATCCCGCCGCGATAGTCTGCATCAAACAAATCTTTGAGCCAATTGACCCCTGCTACTTGATATGACTTCGGTGGAAAGGCGATTGCATTAAATAAACTAGATGGCTCTTGATGGTTAATCCGTATCTCGCTCAATGGTTTACGGGTCACAAAATCAAAATCAATACCCTCCTCATCATTGGGTTTGATTTGAATCACCAATTTACCAGCCGCCCCGCCTACTTGTTCGGTGGCTTTTTGAGCGACTTTGCTTAATGCCGCCTTTGCTGTTGCAAACCCTGCTTGTGGCAAAACCTCACCATTGGGCAACTCAATCTGTGGCGTGCTATTCTGTTCAGCTTGCTCAATTCGTTCAATCAAAGCTTTAACCTCAGTCACACTCCGCTTATCCACCGACTCAACTACGCGCTGGCGGATTTCCTCATGTACTTTTGGGTCGCCATCTTGCATCAAGGCTTGTTTAATCGGTGAGTCTAAGTTTTTAGAACCAAAGTACCCCACGTACGGCTCGCCCATACCTGTAATACGGTAACTGCCAAAATCAATCGCCACATCACCTACGGACTCTTCATCATTCAAAATAAACGCCGCAGGATTGTCTAAAAACTTACTCACATCCTCACGTGCAATGCGCCCGACCGCCTGAATGCGTTGGTGCGCCTTGATGACCTCCGCCTCGGTGATTTGTCGCACCACATGCCGATTTTCGCCTTCACCACGCACTTCGGTCATGACCAAAATCGTGCGCCCTTCTTCATTCAAGCGTTCTTTGTGGTTTAAATAAGTGTGCTCAGATACGCCGTTGATGCGCGGCTGTATCGACACAGAACCATTCGCATTCATGACCACATCCATTGCCACCGCAATACTGTCTTGAAATACAGTATTGTCAGGCAAACCCTCAAAACGTACGCGATCGCCCGCATTTTTTGCCCGCTCCACCACACGCCAGCGCAGTGCCTCATCGGCGTTTGGCTGATTCGCCTGCTCGATTAACGCGCTCAACTCAAACATCGTCTGCGGCAACAGATACGCCGTAAACTGATTGAGTCGCAACACACAGCCTTCACGTCTCACGCCATGCAAATCTTGCCCGCGCCCATCAGCAAATTGGGGCAAAAACTGACACGCTGCTTGTGCAGGCGTGCCGCGCATTTGCACCGACAAATAACCTTCAAACAACAATGGCGCATTGAGTTGCGCCAAGCGTTCAGGTTCGATTTGGTAAATATCGGCATCGTTAATTTCGATGATTGGATTACCCGCATTGTCGGTAATGATGCGCCCCAAACCATCGTTGGCAATATTTTCAGCGGTGGTTTGGGCGAATGGGGTGAGGATAGGGAGCTGAATCATTTTATGTCTCTTAATTTGGATTTTGGTTATTACGTAACAAATAATCACGGATTTGCGCAATCCTTTGTGGAGTTTGATCAACAGGCAGCAGAATTGATTCCAAGGTTATAGGCGGTTTTGTCCATTGATTCAGCAAGACGCGCACTCTATTTTGCCAAGCATAGTTTTCTGAGTTCACGTGTCTGAACTCTTTAAGCAGGTTTATTTCTGGCCGATCACTGTAAACTTGCTGATGAAACTCCGTATAACGGTATTTTGAGTCTGTTAAATCAATTGGGGGCGTTTGATAAATCCGAATGCTTGCGTCATGAGTTCCTTCAATGATGCAAAAACCACCAAAATCAACATATACACAAGACCGTTTTCTTTCTTCAAGCGTGCTATACGTCTGCTTATCCATTGAAAAGCGTGCAGCAATTTTAGGATGTTTTTTTTGTAAAAACAAAAAATTATCTCCGCCGAGCATTATCTTTGTTCGTTTTGCATGAGGTACGTATTGCAACCAGAATTGCCTGCGATACGGATAAACAAGGCGTTCATTGTTATCCGCTTCATTTCCTCCACCAACTATTGCATCACGTGGTTTATCAGTCATAATATTCAAAAACTCAAGTAAATCACCTCGTGACTTTAAACCCAAATACCAATCATATAAATCACGACCAACTCTTCCCCAAGATTGGATTACAGAATCATCAAATGAGCGTGGATCACCAATTGTTTCAAAAATAAATTGCTGCCAGTCCTCGCAAACCTCATTGAGCCTTTTGCACTTAAGCAGCATTTCACGCACACACTCTTCTAAAATCAAACGCTGTGCATTCGCCCACACATACGGATACTGCTTAACGTCGGCAAACAGTTGCTTGACCTGCACATCATATTGATTGGCACGCAACGCCCGAATATTGACCAACAAACGCAGCAAACGCAAGCGTTGAAAAATTTCGTGGTTGTTCGACAAAATCAACTCTGCACGGATTTCATCGAGCGGTTTGACATCATCAAAATCACGCAACACTTTATCCAACTTACCCTCAAGCAGCGGCGCATGGCTTTTCGCCAACACAGTCATGCGATGACGTCCATCATAACGGCGCAACATTTGCTTGATCGGCCCAAGCAATGCGCTGCGCAAGGCATCATCCGCAATCCCCGCCTCAAAACTAAAATAACGTTGGTAATACAAGTTAAGCAGTTTTGGAGTCAATCGCTGATGCGCGTTATTTGTATCAAAACCTTCTTGCTCAAACGCCAACAACTCATCCATCAAAGCCTTAAACCTTGATTTTTTAACCAGACGAGTCAATAAATCCTCATCGCCCGCCACCTCACCGCGCTCCTGCACCAATGCCGCCACTGCATAACGCACCTGTCCATGCGTTTCAAAACCAAAACGAGTCAATTGCCGATGATTCGCCAACGCCCACAACCGCTCAACCACGGCGTTATACGCTTCACCAGCTTGCCTACCGTTGCCGATTTGGTTTAAATCGTCACTGGCTTTGCTCAAGCTTGTTTTAAAACTATCGGTTGGGAAATTTTGATAAAACTCAGACACCATCACTCTTTCCCTTTTTCGTTCGGATCTACTGGTTGCGCCAAGGCAAAGAAAAACTCAATACGTCTATTTTTTGCTCGGCAATCTTGGGAGCTTTGGTCGTCACATTGGATGGGGCGAGTGGCTGCATAGCCGCTATATGAATATAAGCTTTTACCATGGTTTGTCGCCTCCCCGATATGTTCAGCTTCATCCATTGTGGCGTAAGTGTTAATTGCTCGCTTTGCTGACAAGAGCATGTTTCCATCGTTCCCATCTACCATACTCGTTGGCTCGTTATCAGTATGCCCCTCAATAAAAATAGTATCAATCGCTTCTTTATAATCCTTTTTTTCCAGTTCCTCTTGTATAACCTTTGCAATAATTGCTACTGTTTTTTTACCATCCACACTCAATTCTGCAGAGCTGGGTTCAAAAAAATTATCTGTCCTAAGCCTTATAATGCCGTCTTTTTTAATCGCCTGAATATCAATTTCTTCTTTCGCTAAGCTTGTTTCTATTGCAGTTAGCAAAGCAGTGCGTTCGCTAACATTTTTTTTATGTTGATCCGATTTTTCAGTCAAGGTCAAAATCGTATAAGCCAAAATAATGATAAAAATAAACAGAAGAGAAGTCATTAAATCGGATATAGAAATCCAATAATGCCCCTCGTCCACGGCTTCACCACCGCTGGGTCGTTGTCGCTGTATCATGATTTGTTACGCCCCATCATTTCGCTCAAGCCCTCAACTGTGGCATTTAGTTCAGCTATCGCACCGCTCAAACTGGTTGCAAAGTCTTTGAGTTGCGCATCAAATGCGCCCAAGGTTGCTTTGATGTTGGCATCGGTTTGGCTTTGATAGGCAGCAATGCCTTCGTCGGCTTGTTTTTTGTACTCTTTAACTTGCTCGGTAAAACCTGCAATACTTTGGGCGTTTTTCTCTAACAATTCACTATAACCTTTCGCCAAATGCTCATAGGTCGCTTGAGTGCTTTGGGTAATGTCGCCAGCATGTTCAACGGTTTGCCCCAGTTGCTCTGATACATCAGTCATGTTGGATTGTTGCGCGGCCAATGCGGCGGCAAAGCCTGCCATTGAGGCTTTGAGTACATTGTTTGCCGTATCCAAACCACCAACTGACTGTGATAATTTTTGCGCCCCGCTGTCGGCACTTTCCGCGCTGGTTTTAAGGCTTTCGGTGCTGCTGGCAAATTGGCGCAAATAGTCAGGTACAGGGAGCAATTGATTTTTGGATTGCTCAATCGTCTCTTGCATCCCTTTAAAAGTTTCGTGAATGCTGTGGGTCAAATCCTCCAACGTCTCGCGGATGCCTGTCAGCGTCTTATTGACCGTCTCGCTGATTTGCGTAGTGGCTTGCGTTGTTGTATCGCCCAATTGACCCGTGTGTGTTGCGTGCACATCGGCTTGAGTTTGGACCAAGCCCAAAATGGTCTTCATTGAAGTTTGCAACCCCTCATTATGAGTTGCAACACTACTGCCGATTTGCGCCAAACCATCGCTCAAAGCCTTGAGCGTGTCATCGGTGGCTTGTTTGGTTTTGCTGTTTTGCTCATCAAAGGTTTGTTTGAGGTCAGACAAAGTTGATGTAAGCGTGGACAATGTCGTTTGCAGTTGCGCGGCATCTGTACCCGTGGTTTGTCGAATCTCTGCCAAAACCTCATTCATCATATTGCGCATCCCGCTGACAAACTCATCACCCAAACCACCACTAAATGATTTCATGGTGTCGTACAAGGTGTGTTCTGCCGTGCCGCCCATATTGCGCGTCATGTGCTGAATCGGTTCGCCAATCGCAATTTCCAATGTTTCTTTGATCTTTTGACCCAGCGCATCGGAGAGTTTGTTGACTGAGTCATCGGTCAGGCTAATCGACAGATTGCGCAACTCGTTGGTTTGTTGCTTGGACTCAAACTCCATCACCGCCAAACTCTGCTCGGCTGTTTTGCGTTTAAACGCGGTGTTGACCAGCCATTGAATTTTTTCGATGCGTTGCTCTAATTTACCCTCGGAGTATTTTTCATAAAACGTAAACGCCAACGACAAGCCCAAACCCCAAATTGACGCGGCAAATTTAACCCCTGCTGCGTTGATGAGTTTTGCCATCGAGTCTTTAAGCAATTCAGTATCATCGCCGCCCATATTGAGCTGCACCAAACCAAAAAACAACCCGAAGAACGTACCAATTAAACCAATTCCCAACAAAATAGACGGAATGGCGGCATAGTATTTCGTACCCAAATGAGAGAGTAAAGTGTGTTTGTTGAAAAAATACTCGGCATCAATTGAGTTGCGAATCTCGGTTTTATTTGTGAGCGGATTGGTGGTTTTGATGAGGCTTTCATCAAACTCGTTCCATAAACCCGATAGTTCATCGTCTTTTTTTAATGATTCGACAAAATCGTTGTAGCCGTCCTCGATGCTGCCTTTGTTCTTTGACAGCTCATCGTGGAGAAGTGAAACCATCACCTCATCAGCTCGTTTTGATTGATATAACGTCCATAACGCCCGTCCAAAGATTCCCCACAAAACCAAAATAAACGCGGTGATAATCCAGTCGGCTGCATCTAACGCCATCAATCCAAAATGTGTGCCCGAGCCGTCTTTATGTGTAAACGGCAATAACTTTAAAAGAACATCCAAAAAGTTCATATCCCCTACCTTTCATTTTCCTTGATTTAAAGTTGAGTGCTCAATTAAGCAAGCCTGCCAACACCTCAAAATACGTCGGAAATGTTTTGCCCACACATTTGGGGTCATTGATCGTCACACCGACTTTTGATAAGGCCACCAACGAAAAACACATCGCCATGCGGTGGTCGTCATACGTGTCAATTTCAGCATGTGTCCAGCCGTCTGCTGCGGGTGGCGTGATCACGATGTAATCGCTGCCCTCTTCGACCGTCGCACCAACT
The DNA here is from genome assembly GCA_937862905.1 of uncultured Burkholderiaceae bacterium. Taxonomy (GTDB): domain Bacteria; phylum Pseudomonadota; class Gammaproteobacteria; order Burkholderiales; family Burkholderiaceae; genus Hydromonas. The sequence goes on from CALMCL010000015.1 coordinate 15,661, forward strand.
TTGCGCAGCTCCGTCGCCATGGCACTCAAGCGGTCTGTTTCCTTGACACGCCACGAAGCGATGTTGGTCAACGTCGTTGTGCCTTTGGCGAACAACGCCGCCGTGGCCAACGTCATCGCCGCATCGGGGATGTGGTTGCAATCGAGGGTGATCCCTTTGAGTTGTGTTTCCTCTGGATCGTCCTCATGGTGGATGCCGCGCACTTCAATCCAGTTTTCGCCCATCATCACATTCGCACCCATCATTTGCAGGGCATTGGCGAATTTCACATCGCCTTGGATGCTTGATAAACCCACGCCCGTGACGCGCAGAGGTCCGCCGCCAAGCGCACCCAGCGCGAGAAAATACGACGCGGACGATGCATCGCCTTCGACGTAAATTTCTTTGGGTGACGTGTAATTCGCATCTGCCGCCACCGTGAACGATGACCAGCCATCGCGCACCACGTTCACGCCAAACCGCGCCATTAAATTCAACGTGATCTCAATGTATGGCTTAGAAATCAACTCGCCGATGACGTGAATTGTCACCGTGCGTTGCGTTTGTTTCGCCAACAACGGCGCCGCCATCAACACCGCCGTGAGGAACTGGCTCGACACATTGCCCTTGATCGACAGACTCAAATCACCCGCAGGTAATTGAGCCGGCGACAACACAAACGGCGGATAGCCCACTGTCCCTTCGTACTCAACCTGCACGCCAATCTGCTGCAACGCCTCAATCAAATCGCCAATCGGCCGCTCGTGCATGCGCGGCACCCCGTGCAAGTTATACGTCCCATTTTGCAAGGCCAAAACCGCCGTCAACGGACGAATCGCCGTGCCCGCATTGCCCATGAACAAATCCGCGTCCTTGTTCGGGAAATCACCGCCCGTACCTGTCACGTCGTAATCGTGCTCGGCAATTTGCTGGACTTCAACGCCCAAGGCATTGAGCGCATCGAGCATCACGCGCGTGTCGTCCGAATCGAGCACGTCACGCACGCGGGTGATTTGACCTTTGGCGGACAACGCCGCGAGTAATAAAACGCGATTGGAGATGCTTTTAGAGCCGGGGAGTTTGATGTCGCCACGGGCGGAGGTGGCGGGGTTTAAGGTGATGTGCTTCATGGAATTAAAATTTTAGTATTCTTCAAGTAATTGTTGTAAATAAAATGCCTGCGCATTTTTGGTTGAAATATAAGCTGGTCGAGTTGCTGTTGATTGTATTTGCTGATTCTTTTGAATTGTTCGTTTTTGCACACTTGCACCACTGTAAAAAACAAAAAAATATTTTTTCCATTCCGAAAAGGGTATCTCACAGTTATGATGGTTTTTTAGTATGGATGACAAGCACTCAAAGAAACACAATCCTCCGTTAAGTTGGGGGCTAACGACAGACTTATTGGGCTTGCTTGATTTTAGTTCACAAAAAAGAATGCATGGTGAGCCCTTATTAATACAAAAAACAATTGCGTCACATGCTTTAAAAAGAGAGGGGTGGTCAGGCTTGAAAGTGCTCTGATTCATAAAACCACATTCGTCATACTTTACGATGAAGCAATCTTTTGTGTTTTTTAAATGAATTTCCCTCAATGTTGCTTGTCTACCGTTTTCATAAATTGTTAATTCACCATTTATGGGTGTGGAGATTTTAGTCTCTACAAATAGGTTTTTTATAACATCTAGAGCTTCTTGATTTGTCATTTGCAATCTTCTTGTCATTCGTAATCTCCATAACGCAAGAAATCTTGCACCTCCTGCATATCACGAATAACTGCGTCAAAATTTGGGGCATCAATTCCAAACTCCGAGGTGATTTTTGTCTCACTCAAGCCATAGATCTTTGCCGCTTTGGTTTTCCGAGTGGTCATATACATTTTAACTTTGTTATAGTCTAACCTATCAGTGTATGAGTAGTCTGATAGCTCCTTAGCAGTCGGAAGTTTTTCTGTGTTTACGCTGTTAAGCATGATGAGTGTGTTGAATTCCCGCACAATATAGTCTGAGTGCGTGGTGATAAAAACCTTCACACCATGATTAACCAATGCCACTAAAAAACGCGCTAATCGACGTTGATTCGCAGGATGTAAGTTGAGTTCAGGTTCATCAATAATCAGCATTCCACCTCTTTTAGCTTCATATTTTAACCAATACCAAACAATCATCAAAGAACGAACAGAGCTGGATACCTCCCCTAGGCTTAATTTAGGTGTGGTCGTTCCTTTGGGTTTGAAATGAGTAGCCCCATCTTTATTGGTCACATATGTTCCGCCGACAATTGCTTCAAATGATTTCAAAAGCTCTGGGTATTGTTGGCATAGTTCGCTTTCTGTATCAGTCACGTTAGGTAGTTGATTGATAAACCGAACGTTCTGTTGCACGGGTAGCGCGTATTCTCGGCGTGCATACATGGTTTCAAAAACTTGCATTGGTGTTATGCTTTGTTCGCCCTCTTTGTGCGATTGGCTGAGAAGCTCTAATAAATTGGTGGTGGCTAAATTGAGTTGTTTTTTAAATGTGGTTGCACCTGTTCGCTCAGTACTGGCAATCATTACATCGGGTATAACGCCCTCAAAAACAAAATTAAGTAGTCTGTCTTCAATGAACCGTTCTAGATTAATGGCATCCAAAGGCTTACCCTCGGTCTGCAAGGAGGTGATTTCAAAATTCAACGAGCCTTTCTCTTTGGAAAGAGTTAACAAAAGGTTGCCTTGAGGGCTGCGCAGTTCATCGTTGTAACCTTGTTGCGTGAGAGCTTCTGTGTCTAATGGAATTTCAACCTCAAGTTGAAATTTAGTAAACAACTCACTTTTCGCTGCCAACATGTCTGGTAAGCGCTTCACGAGTTTATTTGTGGATTGTTTGCATAACTCTTGCCAGTGGTCGACAATGACGTGCTGAAGGTTGATTTGCACGCTTCCTTTTTGACGCAATTCTTCTAGTTCGTCATCTATGTCTATTTCAGTTAATGCTTGCCAGCTTTGTAGCAAACAATAAATTAAATAGGTTACATAGGTTTTACCCGTGTTGTTTTCACCACAGACTATGGTTAGGTCGGCCAGCTCGATATTCGCTTGGCCAATTAAACCTAAATTATTTATATTAATTTTCACTTGTTACTCCTGTTTTTTTCTATTTTAGCAGTTCTGCAGGTTTCACTCGTTTTTAAGATGTCTTCCCCATCCTAATCGTTTTTCACTTGCTTTCATAAACTGCATCAAAATTTCATCCGAACGGTTTGCTGCGATGTCGTTACGCAACTCCTGCACATGACTTAAATACCCATCCAGCTCCGCCAAAATCGCCTCTTTATTCGCCAAACACACATCGCGCCACATTTCAGGGCTGGCGGCGGCGATGCGGGTGAAGTCGCGGAAACCTGCGCCCGCCATGGCGAACTTATCAACAGATAAATCCGAATCGGCGACGTGGTTCATCAGGGCGTAAGCGAGGACGTGTGGCAAATGCGAAACGGCGGCGAAGATTTCGTCGTGGGCGGCGAGGCTCAATTCAAATACCTGTGCGCCCGTGGCTTGCCACAGTGCGGCGATGGTGTCGATGTCGGCGGTGTGGTTGTGCGCGTGCGGGCAAATCATGACTTTTTTATTGACGTACAAATCGGCCAAAGCCGCTGCGGGGCCGTTGATTTCACGGCCTGCGATCGGGTGGGCTAAAACGAATTGTGCGATTTTGTCACCGAGTGCGGCATGCGCATCGTTGTACACCGAGGTTTTTGTGCTGCCCACGTCGGTGATGAGGGTATCGGGCTGAATGTGCGGTGCGATCAGTTCGCATACGGTGCGCGTTTGTCCCACGGGCATGGCGAGCACGATGACGTCGGCGGTTTTCACCGCGTGGATGAATTCGGGTGAGTCGCGGTGAGCCGCCACATCAACCACACCGAGTCGCACCGCTTCATCCATGACCGTTGCACTGCGCCCCGAGCCGATGACATGGCGTACCACGCCCGCGTGCTTGAGTGCGAGGGTGAGTGAGCCGCCAATCAAACCCGCGCCGATGAGGAGGAGGTTGTTGATTTTTGGGGCGGGTAGCGCGGGGAATATTTTCATGTGTGTGTTCATGTGATGTGAGTCGAAAAGGTCATGGTGGTTGTTTGCATCATGACCGAGACGATGGCAGCGCGTTGTTTTATGTGGGAAAAACATCGCGATGCGTGGCGTTGGTTGCAAGCGACATGCTGGATGGATTAAGCCGTCACAGGATACGATCCCAAGCATTTATAAAACGCTGAATTGTTTTCCAATTGAGCCAATGCCGCTTGGACGTTGGCTTGCTCGATGTGTCCTGCAAAATCAATGTAAAAGAAATATTCCCAACCTTTTTGTTTGGCGGGGCGTGATTCAAATCGCAACATCGAGACGCCGTGTTTGGCGAGCGGCTCGAGCAAATCGTACAATGCGCCTGCTTTGTTGGGGGTGGCGAGGATGAGCGAGGTTTTGTCATTCGGGCTGGTGCCGCACAATTGCTTGCCGATGACGATGAAACGCGTGCGGTTGTTGGCGTCGTCTTGGATGCCAGTGGTGACGGTTTGCAGGCCGTATGTGGCGGCGGCGATGTCGCTGGCGATGGCGGCAATCGTTGGGTCATTTTGCGCCATTTGTGCGCCTTGGGCGTTGCTGCCGACGGGTTTTTGTTCGATGTGTGGGTAATGTTCCTTGAGCCAGTGGTGGCATTGCGCCAAGGCTTGCGGGTGGGCGACGATGGTGGTCACGCCGCTCATGTCGCCTGCGATTTGCAGCAAATGATGGTTGATGGCCAGTGAGACTTCGCCACAGATTTTCAAGGGTGTGGACAGCAGCAGGTCCATGGTGCGGTTGATCGCGCCTTCAATTGAGTTTTCAATCGGCACCACGCCAAAGGCCGCGCCATCGGCCTCGACAGTGCGGAAAATGTCATCAATGGTGCTGCAATCAATGCCGTGAATCGCGTGGCCAAATTGCTTCGCCATGGCTTGTTCGGTGTATGTGCCCGCAGGGCCGAGAAAGGCGACTTTGACTGCTTCTTCCATCGCGCGGCACACGCTCATGACTTCGCGCCACAGGGCTTGCAGGTGGTGTGAGGGCAGCGGGCCGGGGTTGCGTTGGGCAATTTTTTCCAACACCTGTGCTTCACGTTCGGGGCGAAACACGGGTTGTTTGTATTTTTGCTTCACATGACCGACGGCTTGTGCGAGTTTGGCACGTTCGTTGAGCAAGGTGATGAGCTGTGTGTCCAGAGCGTCAATTTGCACGCGCAAGGGGGCGAGCTCGGTGTCGACGGTTTGCAGGGCTTGATTGTCAGGCATTGGTTTGACCTTGGTGGCTTGGTTGATCTGAGCGGTGATGTGATTAGGCGTGATCGCGTTCAAATGCCTCCATATACGCCACCAGTGCGTGTACGGATTCCAATGATACGGCGTTGTAAATCGAAGCGCGCATGCCGCCGACCATTTTGTGACCTTTCAAACCCGCCATGCCCGCGGCGGCAGCGCCGTCCAAAAAGGCTTGGTTCAGTGATTCGTCATTGAGGAAAAATGGCACATTCATGCATGAGCGGTATGCGGGTTGCACATCATTGCGGTACAGGGTGCTGTTGTCAATGGCATCGTACAGTAATTTGGCTTTGGCATCGTTCACGCGCGCCATTGCCTCCAGACCGCCATTGGCTTCCAGCCATTCAAACACCAAGCCTGCGCAATAAATCGCCAACGTCGGTGGCGTATTGAACATCGAGTCGTTGTCCGCCACATTGCGCCACGTGAACGCAGACGGGCAGATGGATTGCGCACGATCCAGCAGATCGTTGCGTACAATCACAAAAGTTAAGCCCGATGGACCAATGTTTTTCTGCGCGCCACCATAAATCACGCCGTAGCGGCTGATGTCGATGGGGCGAGACAGGATGTGCGAGGACATGTCCGCCACGAGAAAAGAACCGCTCGCCTCGATTTTCGCCGCCAATTCAGCGGATGGATACCACTCCACGCCGTGAATGGTTTCATTGGTGCAAATCGACACATACGCGCTGTGTTCGCTCAATTGCCACTGATCCGGCTCGGGGAAATAGGTGTAGCGGCCTTCGCCGTCATTGGCGTTGGCGATGATGTTGGACGTGCCATACTTGCCCGCTTCTTTTTGGGTTTTGATCGACCATGCGCCTGAAATCACGTGATCGGAGGTTGTGCGATCACCGCCGAGCAAATTCATGGGGATGATCGCATTTTCACCTTGCGCACCGCCTTGTAAAAACAAAATTTCATAATTGTCAGGCACGTTCAGCAGGCGACGCAAGGTGTCAAAAGCACGTTTCAGCACCTCCATGAACACAGGGCCGCGGTGACTCATTTCCATCACGCTCATGCCTGTGCCTTTGAAGTCCAGCATTTCAGCTTGCATTTGTTGTAAAACAGGTAAGGGCAATGCGGCAGGGCCAGCGGAGAAGTTGTGAACGCGAGTCATGGGGGTTCCAAAAAAGTCGATCGCAAAGGGGTGCTAAGCGACGAATAGAAAATCAGCAAAATAAACCGTGGTGCACACCAGCTCAGTGCGCCACGGTAGGATGGCTCAATTATAGGCAATTGAGCGCGTAAATGCAAAAAACCTCAGTCAAAAGACTGAGGTTTAATATTTCTGGTGCCCGTTGCAGGACTTGAACCCACCACCCCCTGATTACAAGTCAGGTGCTCTACCAGATGAGCTAAACGGGCTAACACAACAGAACGAGATTCTAGCGATGTTTTCTAAAGCTGTCAAATACTATTTGAATATTTGGTGAAATTTTCGTTCGTTTAAGCGGCTGACGGTCGTTAATGTTGGTTAAAGCACCTTGCAAGACGATGTTTATGAAATGCGCATGCCAGGTTGTGCGCCTGCATTGGGTTCGAGCAGGTACAAGCCAGGGCTGGCTTTCTCGTCGGCCGCACTGGCACACAGCACCATGCCTTCGGAGATGCCAAATTTCATTTTACGCGGTGCAAGGTTGGCGACGAGGACGGTGAGTTTGCCGACCAAATCTTCGGGTTTATATGCGCCAGCAATGCCTGAGAAAACGTTGCGGGTTGTGCCCTCACCCGCATCCAATGTGAGTTGAAGTAATTTTGTTGAACCTTCAACTGCTTTGCAGTCGAGGATTTTGGCGATGCGTAAATCGATTTTGGCAAAATCATCGATGGTGATTGTTTCAGCAATCGGTGCAATGGCGGGGGTCGCTGCGCCGCTTGTCGAGCTGGTGTTGTCGGTCGCTTGCAATGATTCTGCGTTGGCAGCAATCAAGGCGGCAATTTGTTTGTCATCGACGCGGGTCATCATGTGTGTGTATGGGTTGATGGTTTGTGCGGCGCTCAATGGCGTGTGGATGTCTGCCCATGTTTGGGTGCTGATGTTGAGGAAAGCGTAGGCTTTCGCTGCGGTTTCGGGCAAAACAGGCGACAAATACACTGTTAATATGCGGAATGCTTCGAGGCAGATGCTGCACACGGCTTGCAGCTCGTTGGCTTTTTCTGCGTCTTTGGCGAGTTCCCATGGTTTGTTGGCGTCGATGAAGACATTCACGTCATCGGTCAAGGCCATGATGGCGCGCATGGCTTTGCCAAATTCGCGTGCTTCGTAGAGCTCACCAATGGTGCTTTGTGCGGCGCGCAGGCCATTCAAGACCTCGTGGTTCATGGCGGCATCGACCACTTGGCCATCAAAACGTTTGATGAGGAAGCCTGCGGCGCGGCTGGCGATGTTGATGTATTTGCCAATGAGGTCGGAGTTGGTGCGGGCGATGAAATCGTCCATGTTCAAATCCAGATCTTCCATGCTGGCGTTGAGTTTGGCGGCAAAGTAGTAGCGCAGCCATTCGGGGTTCATGCCTGTTTCGATGTAGCTGTGGGCGGTGATGAATGTGCCGCGTGATTTGGACATTTTTGCGCCGTCCACGGTCAAGAAGCCGTGGGCAAACACATTGGTCGGCGTGCGGAAACCTGAGAACTTGAGCATGGCAGGCCAAAACAAGGTGTGGAAGTACAAAATGTCTTTACCGATGAAATGGTATTGCTCGGTGCTGGAATCGGGTTTGACCCATGCATCAAAATCGAGGCCGTTTTTATCGCACAGGTTTTTGAAGCTGGCGTAGTAGCCGACGGGTGCATCGAGCCAGACGTAGAAATATTTACCGGGGGCATCGGGAATTTCAAAGCCAAAGTACGGGGCGTCGCGCGAGATGTCCCAGTCGCCGAGTTTGTGTTCATCGCTGTTGCCTAACCATTCTTGCATTTTGTTGGTGGCTTCTTGTTGCGCCAAACCCTGTACCCAACCGCGCAGGAAGGTTTCGCAGCGTTCATCTGATAATTTGAAGAAGTAATGCTCAGACGTGCGGCGTTCAGGCGTTGCGCCTGAAATGGTTGAGAACGGATTGATCAGATCGGTCGGGGCGTAAGTCGAGCCGCAGACTTCACATGAGTCGCCGTATTGGTCTTTCGAGTGGCATTTGGGGCACTCGCCTTTGATGAAACGATCGGCAAGAAACATTTCCTTAACGGGGTCGTAATATTGCTCAACGTCTTTGATGGCGATGAGGTCATTGGCTTTGAGTGCGTTGTAAATTTGGCTGGCGAGGACTTCGTTTTCAGCTGAATCGGTGCTGTAATAGTTGTCGAACGAAATGCCAAATGCGTCAAAATCGCGTTTGTGCTCTGTCCACACCGTGTCGATCAGCTGTTTGGGCGTGATGCCCTCTTTTTCTGCGCGGAGCATGATCGGCGCGCCGTGTGTGTCATCTGCGCCGACGTAGTATACTTCGTGCTGGTTCAGTTTAAGGTAGCGCACCCAAACGTCCGTTTGAATGTATTCGACCAAATGGCCGATGTGAATTTGACCATTGGCATAAGGCAAGGCGGATGTGACGAGAATTTGACGTTGATTTGACATGGTGTTTTTCTTTTTGACTGGGCACGAAATGCAGCCATCCGTTCAACAGTTTGCTTGGCAAAAGGTGGGCGGATTTGGCTAAATGTTGTGAGGGGTTTACCCGCAGGGCGGTGAAGCGGTTCGCAACATGTTTAATTTGAACTGAAAAAGCAGAGCCGCGAGGCTTTGCTTTTTTGAGCAACTGCGATTTTAACACAGGGAAAACCCATGAACGAAGAACAAATGCGCGCAGCGCTTGAGGCGGTCGCCATCAGCAGTGATTCTGCTTTAACTTTAGGCCAAGCGCGCGCCATTAAATCGATCCGTGCGCGTGCCATTGAGGTGGTTTTGCCATTTGCCTGTGCCAGCCAGCACGATGATTTGCGCGATCGCATGTGTGCGGTTGCCGACATGGATTTAAACATTGACATCAGCACGAAAATTGATGCCCACTTGGTGCAAGCGGGTTTAACGGTGGCGCCGAATGTTAAAAACGTCATTGCGGTGGCTTCAGGTAAAGGCGGCGTGGGCAAAAGCACAACGGCTGTGAATATTGCGCTGGCTTTGGCGCATGAGGGCGCGCGCGTGGGGCTGCTGGATGCGGACATTTATGGGCCGTCGGTGCCGTTGCTGCTGAAGCTGGAAGGCAAGCCCGCGTTGAATGCAGAAGAAAAAATGGTGCCCCCTGCGCGTTATGGCGTGCAAGCGAGTTCGATTGGCTTTTTGATCGACAGTGATTCGCCGATGGCGTGGCGAGGGCCGATGGTGTCGCAAGCGTTGCAGCAATTGTTCGGACAAACGGCATGGGACCACTTGGATTACCTCATCATCGACATGCCACCCGGCACGGGGGACATTCAGTTGACGCTGTCGCAAAAAATCCCCGTCACGGGCGCGGTCATCGTCACCACCCCTCAGGATTTGGCGCTGTTGGATGCACGCAAAGGCTTGAAAATGTTTGAAAAAACCAACATCCCTGTGTTGGGCATTGTGGAAAACATGGCTTTGCACACCTGCTCAAACTGCGGTCACGAAGAGGCCATTTTTGGTGCGGGCGGGGCGATGAAGATGAGCGCCGATTTTGATGTGCCGCTGCTCGGTCAATTGCCTTTGGCAATGGACATTCGCGTGCAAGCGGACAGCGGTCAGCCCACGGTTGCAAGCGATCCAAACAGCGCGCATGCCTTGCATTATCGCAGCATTGCGCGAAAAATCGGTGCGGCTTTAGCGGTGCTGCCGAAAGATTTGAGCCATAAGTTTAAAGTGACGGCTGGCTGATGCTGGTGATGAGGGGCGTGGATGCGGGCACGCGCAGGCGATCATGCCCTGTGAGTGGCCGTTATGACCTTTTCTTATTGGCTGTGATGGATTGAATGGTGTGGGGGGTAAAGTAAGCGATGGCTTTTTCCAAGTCATTTTTCTGAAACTTTGTTCCCAAACTTTGAACGGAACTGAACGAAATTGAGCAGAACAGTTATACAATTGCGTTTTTATTGGCATCACACCGCAACAAAGGCAAATCATGACCCCCACTCACATCGACATCATTCAACCTGACGACATGCACGTGCACCTGCGCGACGGCGACGCACTGGGCACCGTTGTGCCGCATACGGCACACCAGTTCGCGCGCGCGATGATCATGCCCAATCTGAAACCGCCCGTGACTTCGGCTGACATGGCGACAGCGTATCAAGCTCGAATTATGGCCGCCACCCCAGAGGGCGTTGATTTCACACCGCTGATGACCTTGTATTTGACCGATCGCACCAGCCCAGAAGAGGTGGAAGCTGCGTTTAAAGCGGGAGTCAAAGGTTTTAAATTGTACCCTGCTGGCGCGACGACAAACTCCGATGCGGGCGTGACGTCGTTGGATCGTTGCTCGGCGGCACTTGAGATGATGGAAGCGCTTGGTTTGCCACTGCTTGTGCATGGTGAGGTGACCGATGCGGACATCGATATTTTTGACCGCGAAGCTGTGTTTATTGACCGCATTTTGATTCCTTTGCGCGCACGCTATCCGAAATTAAAAGTCGTGTTGGAGCACATCACAACGCGTCATGCTGCTGAATACGTCGCCAGCAGTGAAGACGGCATTGCCTCAACCATCACCGCTCACCATTTGCTTTACAATCGCAATGCCATGCTGGTGGGTGGCATTCGTCCGCATTATTTCTGTTTGCCTATCCTTAAGCGCGAATCGCATCGCGAAGCTTTGATTGCCGCGGCGGCATCGGGTAATCCGCGCTTTTTCTTGGGCACAGACAGTGCGCCGCATGCGCAACACACCAAAGAAAATGCATGCGGTTGTGCGGGTTGCTATACGGCTTTGCATGCGATGGAGTTGTACGCGACGGCATTTGAGCAAGTGGGTGCGTTGGATAAACTTGAAGGTTTTTCGAGTGTGTTCGGCGCGCAATTTTATGGTCTGCCATTGAATGCCCGTAAGGTTCGCTTACTTAAAGAGGAGTGGACTTTGCCTGATGCTTTGAGCTTTGTGGATGGGCAATCGTTGGTGCCTTTGAATGCAGGAGAAACGATGGGGTGGAAATTTGCAGGCATTGTTTAATTGTTAATCAAGTAGTCAATCAAGTGAATCAGCCGATCACATGCTTTTTTAGTACTGAATTACTCAGCCCTTCATCTAAAAATGAGGGGTTGTGTTTTAATTCAATCGCGATTTGATCATAATTTAATCATAAGAAGCATCAAAAAACAGCCCTCCAATGTGAGGGTTTGTTTTTTGATGGGGCAAGCAAGTGGAAAATACCTGTTTTCCACTTTTTTCATGTGTCAGCTATCAGCGAAGGCCGCGTTGATATGATTTGATGAGGCACTGCACAATCACAGTGCGACGGTTTTTGTGCGAAGGCTTTTTATTTTCGATACACTGGAGTCCACACTTCTTTTTTATTTTGATTTTTAATGGATTGATTGTATCGTCATGTGCCAACTGCTCGGAATGAATTGCAATACACCCACGGACATCGTGTTTTCTTTTGAAGGTTTTACCCAGCGGGGTGGTACGACGGATCACCACACCGATGGTTGGGGCATCGCTTTTTTTGAAGAACGCGCCTGTCGTTTGTTGATGGATTGCCAGCCATCGGCCACCTCCCCTGTGGCTCATTTGGTGCGTTCGTATCCGATTAAATCCTTGAATGTGATTGCGCATATTCGCAAGGCGACCCAAGGTGAGGTGAATTTGCAAAACTGTCACCCTTTTGTTCGTGAAATGTGGGGACGGCATTGGGTGTTTGCACACAATGGCAATTTGATTGATTTTTATCCTGAGTTGAATGGGCTGTACAGCCCGATTGGCTCGACCGACAGTGAGCGGGCTTTTTGTTATATGTTGCAAGAGTTGCGTCGTGTGTTTGAGGGGCGAACGGCTGCCAATCCACCCACGCCCGTGGAGATCAATGCGGCGTTGAAGCCCATTGCGGCACATATTGCTGATTTCGGTGTGTTTAACTTTTGCTTGTCGAATGGCCAAGTCATGTGGGCGCACTGCTCCACCCAGCTGTATTTTATTGTCCGCGAGCATCCGTTTACAACGGCTCACTTATTGGACACCGATGTGTTGATTGACTTCGCCAATCACACCACACCCGATGACCGTGTTGCCGTGATTGCAACGGCGCCATTGACGGACAATGAGGTGTGGTACAAAATGTTGAAGAATGAGTCCATGATGTTCGTCAATGGGCATCCACTTTAAAAAAGTGAAATTTTTGGTTCTTTGTTGAAATTTAATTTTGAGAAAATCAATAAAAAGAAATTAAATTGTGAATTCTTTGTGAAAAAGCAGATTTTGTACAAACAAACTGGCTCTACAATGTCTCACGCTGTGTAGGGGCTTTATGGATGGTGAGCGGTCATTTGAGTTGGATGTTTATGGTGACCCTTTAATTAATGTTGCTGTGTTTTGTCACCAAAATGGTGCAAGATGCTGTAAAAAAGGTATGTTAAAGGGAAGCTCTTGGCTTAAACTGCGCGCATCGTTCTGGCTTTCCATGACCATTAACATGACAGTACGTATAAATTAAATTGGTATTCAACCTTTAAGGAGATTCACATGTTGTTCAATAAATTAAGCTTGACTGCTGCAATTGCTGCTGCTTTTTCTTTGGCCGCTTGCGGTGGTGCTGCAAAAGATGAAAAAAAAGCCGATGGCGGTGCAGCGGCTGCTGGCGCAAACGTGATTAAAATTGCAAGCGTGAGCCCATTGTCTGGTGGCACTGCCAATGCAGGTAAAGACAATCAAGCTGGTGCTCAACTGGCCGTAGAAGAAGTGAATGCAAAAGGCGGTGTTGAGGTTGCAGGCAAAAAATACATGCTTGAACTCATTTCTGAAGACGACGGTGCGGATCCAAAACAAGGTACGATTGTTGCGCAAAAAATTGCGGATGACAAAAACATCTCTGCTGTGATCGGTCACTACAATTCAGGAGTGACCATGGCGGCTCAGCCAATTTATGCAAAAGCAGGTTTGGTGGCCATCACGCCATCAGCGACCAACCCAGATGTGACTGTTAAAGCATCAAAATCTGAGAGTGGCGGCACGTTGATGTACCGCATGGTGGCTCATGATGGCATGCAAGGCCCTGCGTTGGCCGTGTATGCACAGAAAAAAGGCGTGAAAACCATTGCCATCGTGGATGATGCGACCACATACGGTAAAGGCATGGCCGATCAAGTTGAGAAAAAAGCAAAAGAATTGGGTTTGAATGTTGTTTCTCATGATGCCGCCACAGACAAAACCACTGACTTCAAAAACATTTTGACAAAAATCAAAGGTGCGGGTGCGGATGCTGTGATGTGGGGTGGCTTGGATGACACCGCTGCAACATTCTCAAAACAAGCACGTGAATTGGGCTTGAAATCATTGTTGTTGATGCCTGATGCCGTGTGCACAGACAACTACATCTCTTTGGCTGGCGAAGCTGCTGAAGGCACGATTTGCTCAGTGACGGGCGTGCCATTGGCTGAAATGAAGGAAGGGGTATCATTCAAAGAACGTTTTGAAAAACGCTTTGCAGGTCAAAAAGTACAAGGTTTTGCCCCATTCGCTTACGACGCTGTGTTGACTTTGGTTGAAGCGGTCAAAAAAGCGGGTTCAACTGAGCCTGCAAAAGTAGCGGCTGCAATGAAAGGCATCACGGCCACAGGTTTGAGTGGCCCGATCTCTTTTGACGATGCAACGGGTGAACGTAAAGACACCATGATCACCATCCAAGAAGAGAAAAACAAAGCTTTCGTGACGGTTGATAAAATCAAGTAAGCGCGAGTGACGCATTCGGGGTGATTCAGTCAAGGTGGTTCGGTCCAGGCGAATGAGTCACTTCAAGCCACTCGAAGCCGTTGTATGAGCATGAGAAGTGTGTTGTACCTGTATAGACGTGCAGTGATGTTTTAAAATGCAACCACATGAAAACAGCCAAGTGAAAACTTGGCTGTTTTTTCATTCACAAACACCATGTGGCATGGCTTTATTGTTAAGCGCAAAATAAAACCCTGCATTGTCTGTATTGCGTTTGTTGAAAAAAATAAAGGTTTTGAGCGGAACACCCGCACAAAATCGAATCCATTTCAAGTCAACCCACCTGGCAACCAATGGATGGTTGATGGTTTTACGACAGCGGGCTTGATGTTAGCGTTGTACGCTCAAACGCCATAATGAGGTCACTTCTTTTGAGCGTGCTTGGTGCAATGGGTCGTCTTTATCAAACGCTTTGCCGTGCTTGGGGCGTGCATCGTGCCGAGCAATGACGCTCACGCCTGCTTGAGCAAACCAACTCAACAATTCCTCTCGTGTGCGCAAGCCCAAATGTTCGGCCAAATCTGACAAAATCAGCCAAGCTTCGCCATCGTCGGTCAAATGCTGTTGTAAGCCGTTTAAAAAACTTTTCAACATGTGGCTGTTGAAATCGTACAGGGCATGTTCAATCGCTGCATTTGGGCGGGCGGGCAACCACGGGGGGTTGCACACGATTAAAGGTGCACGCCCTTCTGGAAATAAATCCTTTTGTTGAAACTCAACCTGATAGGCGAAACCGAGGCGGTTCATGTTTTCAAAAGCGCAATCGAGTGCTCGAGGGTTGAGATCAGTCGCCACGATGTGTTGCACGCCTCGTTTGGCGAGCACTGCAGCGAGTACACCCGTGCCTGTGCCAATGTCGAACGCCAATGTGTTCGTCGGCAAAGGGGCTTGTGCGACGAGCTCAATGTATTCGCCACGAACGGGTGAAAACACACCGTAATAAGGATGGATTCGGCCGCCTGTTGCAGGCACATCGACCCCTTTTTTACGCCACTCGTGCGCACCAATGACGCCAAGGATTTCGCGCAAGGACACAACGGCATCGCCGTCTGTTGTGCCGTAGGCTTCAACACACGCGGCATGCACATCGGGTGCGCGTCGCAGTGGAATGCTGTAGCCCATGCTGAGCGGCAACAGCAGCATGCCCAGCACGCGTGCGCGTTGCGCTTGCGCTTGTCGATGCAGGTTGAATGCATCTTTTGCGCTGAGGCTGAGGGTTGTCATTTTGGTTTTCTTGGGTTTCTTGTCGATGCGACGACCCAAGGCTTGCAACAATTGCCGTGCATTTTGATAATCGCCTCGCCACAGCAAGGCCGTGCCCTCACAGGCGAGTCGATAAGCCACATCGGCATTCAGGGTGTCATCGGCCAAAACCACACGTTTGGGGGGCGGTGAACCATTTTCAGAACGCCACAATGCGCTGTGTGGGCTGTCGTTCTCAATCCAATGGATGGTCGGTGCAGCACTTGAATGGGTGGGAGAAAGTGAACTTGAATGGTGGGTCATGGTGGCCTCAAAAAATGATCAATCACTATAACACAGGCACATGCAGCAGCGGCAACAGTGAGCAAGCGGCCGCCGAGCGATTGCGGGGTTATAAGCACTCCGAAAAATAAGACCCATTTGATGGGGTTTAATGAGGCGAGACCGCAGCGCTGCTTTTTTGGCGAGTTGCTCTTTGCTAAACATTGAGGCTTATTTAACAACAAATGGGCGTGCGGGGCGGGCATTCACTGCATTGTGGGTGTGCTGGGTCGTCGAGGTGCTCGACATCAAGTATAATGTGGGCATGATTACCCTCTCGACCCTCAACGCCCGTTTCTCGCATGCTTCGCTTGGCTTGCGCTACTTGCTTGCCAATTTACGTGAACATGCCGCCTACACGCGTTTGGCTGAATACACGATTAAGTCCCCTGTCAACGCCATGGTGGCCGATTTGCTCAGCGATTCGCCGCGCATCATTGGCTTTGGCGTGTACATTTGGAATGTGAATGAAACCCTTGCTTTGATCAAAGCATTGAAAATGGCCGCGCCAAAGCTCATCATTGTGGTGGGTGGCCCTGAGGTGTCGTATGAAGTCGAGCAGCAAGAAATCACTCAGGTCGCTGATTATGTGGTCACAGGTTGGGGGGAAATCACCTTGCCGAAGTTGTTTGATGCCTTGATTCACGGGCCCAAGCCTTTGATGAAAGTCCATGTGGGTGTGCAGGCCAAGCTGGATGATTTGGTCATGCCGTATCACCTGTACACCGATGACGATTTGAAGCACCGCAATATTTATGTTGAAGCGTCACGCGGTTGTCCCTTTAAATGTGAGTTTTGCCTGTCGAGCTTGGACAAAACGGCCTGGGGTTTTGAGCTGGATCCTTTTTTGGTGGAAATGGATAAACTGTATGCCCGTGGGGCTCGCACTTTTAAGTTTGTGGATCGTACTTTCAACCTCAAGCCTGAAACGGGTCGTCACATCCTTGATTTTTTCTTAGACAAAATCAAGGCCGCACCCGAGGATCCGTTGTTTGCTCACTTTGAAGTGATTCCAGATCACTTGCCCGACCTGTTGAAAGAGGCCATCAGCGCCTTTCCTGCGGGCAGCTTGCAATTTGAGTTGGGCATTCAAACCTTGAACACCACGGTGCAAAAGCACATTTCGCGCAAAACCAATTTGGACAAGGCCTACGACAACATCACATGGTTGCGTGACAACAGCCAAGCGCATTTACATGTTGATTTGATTGCAGGTTTGCCCAGCGAGACCATGGGCAGTTTTGCCGAAGGATTTGATCGACTGTACGGTTGGCGTGCACATGAAATTCAACTGGGGATTTTGAAGCGTTTGCGCGGCACCCCCATCATTCGCCACACCGAACCTTTTCAGATGCGTTACAGTGACGCCCCCCCATATGAAATCATCAGCAACATGGATGTGAGCAAAGAAGAGCTGGATGAATTCAAACATTTCGCCAAATATTGGGATGGCATTGCGAATTCAGGGCGCTTCACGCAAACCTTGCCCCTGATTTTGGCGGACTCGCCGTATAAACGGTTTCACAGCCTGTCGCAATATTTGCACAACACATGGCAGCGCAGTCACAGCATTCCCCTCGAAACACTGTTCACCGAGGTGGCCAATTGGCTGGTGGCGCACAGTGAGGCCGACTCTCATGGGCGCATGCGCGATGCTGTCACCGATGATTACATCAACAGTGGCTCTCAAGGTAAACTGCCGTGGATGAAACGCGGCTTGACCATTGAAACCAAACAGCACACAGATGCCGCCTTGGCTCGTCAAGCCCGGCATCAAACGGCTTAAAACGTGATTCCTTGCTTGTGATTGCTGTGATGTCTTGCTTTTTTGATTGGCTTTAAGGGCGTGCGATCAACTTTTCAAAGCCGTTACTCACATGTGGACGAAGCCACATACCGCTTTGACCGCACGCGTTGATTTCTTTAATAACCCTTATTGAAATCCACCACGTGGCGCAGCGCTTGTCCCGTGGAAAAACGTTCCAAATTGTCTTTGAATATCTCAAACACCTCTTCGGGAAGGCTTGGGGCGGCCGTGTGCGAGGTCAACGTCAAATGAGGCGTGTCCCAGAACACATGATCGACGGGCAACGGCTCGTTGTGGTACACATCCAACACCGCTGCGGCAATCACGCCCGTTCGCAACGCTTCGGCTAAATCGGCTTCAACCACTGACTGCCCACGACCCACATTCATGAACACTGCATGCGCCGCCATTTTCGAAAAAAAAGTGGTATCAAAAATATCTTGGGTGTCTGGGGTGAGCGGCAGGATGTTAATCACATAATCAGCCTGTGGCAGCAGCACCGCCAAATCTTTTAAAGCGCCTACATCATCCACTCCAGAAATGGGGCGTGGTGCATGCATGATGCCAATGACACGCAGCCCCAAAGCCTTAAATGCATGTGCCATGCCGCCCCCAATGGAGCCCACACCCAGCAACATCACCGTCTTTCCGCGGATGACACCCGTCGTGTGCTCATGCCATGTGCGATGGACGAATGCATCATGATGGGCCCGCAGCTGTCGCTCATGCGCCAAAAGGTGGCTCAATGCATATTCAGACATGAGCGGGGCAAAAAGACCCTTGATGTTGGTCAACGTAAAGTGTGGCGGTGGCTCCATGCCCAGTAGGCGTTCGACACCTGCCCATGTCGATTGCAGCCATTTGAGGTTGGGCAGCAGGACAATCGCATCGGCTGCCAGATTGGGTTCGGCCAACATCCATGTGACCTGCTGCCGCTTTTCGATTGATACTTCGCGTAACGCTTCAACCTGAGTGAAGGCTTGCCATGTTGAGGCATCTAAACCATGCACTTCGCTCAATTTGAGGTAAGTGTTGGCTGCTTTTGAAAGGATGACACCTATCATATTGCGTCCCTATTTGATTGCTGGAAGGTTGATTTTTTTTGAAAGAAAAAGTAGATGTCGCACAAAAAATGGGCAAATAGCGATCAAAGAAGCCATTTGGAAGCGTTGTTTTTTAATAAATGCAACTGTATTTTGATTTTGGTGTGAGATTAATTATGTCGTTGAGTCGTTTTACGCCATAAATTCACATTAAAAAATATAAGTTTGCCACAAACTTTATCATTTTGTAATTTGTGCAGGATTAACTGTTGAAAAAACCTTATCTGACCTTATAATGCCATATCCTTTCGGGCTGATGAATGTGGTTGGAATGTGTAAATTGCATAAAAACAACTGCTTAATCTATTTTGGACTTTAAGTCTCGATCGGTTGAGGTAAGCCGTAAAGTAATAATAGCATGGGGGAGACAATCAAACGCCACCCCTGAAAAATAAGTGTCACATAAAAGTAAAAGGAAATATTATGGCTAATATTAATACTAATAGCAATGCGAAAGGCGGCAGCGGTCGCTTAGCAGCATACATTGTGATCGCAATGATTCTGGGCATTATTTTTGGTTGGATGGTCAATCAAAAAATGGTGACGGTCGACATGTCTTATATCGGCTTGTTGTCTACCCTCTTCTTGCGTGCAATCAAAATGATCATCGCACCTTTGGTGTTCTCGACATTGGTGGTGGGTATCGCTCAAATGGGTCAAGGCTCTGCTGTTGGTCGTGTGGGCTTGAAAGCCTTGTTGTGGTTTGTCACGGCGTCTATTGTGTCACTGTTTTTGGGTCTGGTTTTTGCCAACTTGTTCCAACCAGGTGTCGGCAGTACTTTGACCGCATTAACACCTGAACAAATTGCTGCGGGCAAGGACAAATTGGCGGGCTTCTCTCAAGGCGTCAAAGACTCAGGCTTTGTGGCATTCATCACCGCTCAGTTGATTCCAACGTCATTCGCGGATGCAGCGGCAGGCAACAAATTGTTACAGATCGTGTTCTTCTCTGTGTTCTTCGGCGTGGCTTTGGGTGCTTTAGGCCACAAAGGTCAAGGCTTGGTTGACTTGCTCGACCAATTGTCACACGTGATGATCAAATTGACTGGTTATGTGATGAAGGCGGCGCCTTTGGCCGTATTCGCAGCCATTTCAAGTGTTGTCGCTGAAAAAGGTTTGTCTGTGTTGATCACTTATGGCAAATTCATGGGCTCGTTCTACATCGCATTGTTCGTGTTGTGGGCTTTGTTGATCGCTGTTGGTTATGTGTTCTTGGGCAAACGCGTGTTCACCTTAATGCGCGAAGTGAAAGAAGCGTTTTTCTTGTCTTTTGCAACAGCATCTTCAGAAGCGGCTTATCCAAAAATTTTGGATGCGTTGGATCGCTTTGGTGTTTCTCGTAAAATCTCAAGTTTCGTTATGCCTTTGGGTTACTCGTTCAACTTGGACGGTTCAATGATGTATTGCACTTTTGCATCATTGTTTATCGCTCAGTTCTACGGCATTGAGTTGCCTATGGGTACACAGATCGCCATGTTGTTCACCTTGATGGTGACCTCAAAAGGCATGGCTGGTATTCCATCTGCTTCATTGGTGGTGATTGCGGGTACTTTGGCGCAATTCAATTTACCTGTTGAAGGCATGCTGTTGATCTTGGGCGTGGATCGTTTCCTTGACATGGGTCGTTCTGCAACCAATGCGGTGGGTAACTCTATTGCTTCAGCTGTGGTGGCCAAATGGGAAGGTGAATTGTTGCCGGAAGATCAAGCGGCTAAACGTGCTTTGGATATCCAAGCCGAGGCTGCTGCAACCATGGATCATCACTTGTAATTGAAACATCCTTGACACAAGGGTGCACCACACCAGACGGCGGTGTGGTGCACTGACTTTACAAGTTACCTCAGCAAAAAAAGCGAGCATCGGCTCGCTTTTTTGTGCGTAAAAATCGCACTTGTGCACATCAATCATCGCTTTATGCATTATGCTGAGGTGTGTGCGCAAAATGCGTTTTAGATCAAATTTGAGATGACGACGGTGGTGAGTGTATGTGGAAATTGTTGATGGTTTTGTGGCTGTGTTTAAATGGCAATGTGGCATGTGCTGCGGGTACGGGCATGGCGCACATTGGTTTGCCTTGGGCACTGCCATTTGCTGGCGTGTTGTTGTCGATTGCCCTTTTCCCCCTCATTGCCCCTCAGTTTTGGCACCATCATTTTGGTAAAGTCGCCGCAGCATGGACTGTGGCCTTTTTACTTCCTGCCACCGTTTATTTTGGTCTGAATGAGGTGCTGCATGTGGTGACGCATGCATTGTTGGCGGAGTACATACCGTTTATTATTTTGATTGCCAGCTTATTCATCATTTCGGGTGGTGTGTATGTGCGAGGCAATCTGCATGGGAGCCCAGAGGTCAATGTGGCGATTCTATTTGCGGGGGCTGTGCTGGCCAGCGTGATGGGCACAACGGGTGCATCCATGCTGTTGATTCGCCCTCTGTTGCGCGCCAATGACAACCGTCAACACAAAGTGCATGTGGTGGTGTTTTTTATCTTTTTGGTGGCCAATATTGGTGGTTCGTTGACGCCTTTGGGTGATCCGCCATTGTTTTTGGGGTTTTTGAATGGAGTGCCCTTTTTATGGACGTTGCAGCATATCTTTTTTGAAACATGTTTGTCTGTGGTGATTCTGCTGGGTTTGTTTTACATGATTGATCGTTATTATTATCACAATCGGGAGGAAAACTTACCGGATATCATGGACCCCACGCCTGATACCCATGGCATTGGTTTTGATGGTCAGTTGAACTTTATCTGGTTGTTGGGGGCGATTTTCTTTGTTTTATTAAGCGGTTTGTGGAAGTCGGATGTGGGCTTTAATGTGCTGGGTACGGTGGTGGGTTTGCCCAGTTTGGTGCGTGATGTGGGGCTGGTGGCGATGGCGTGGCTGTCATGGGTGACAACGGCACGAAGCATTCGGATTAAAAATCAATTCCATTTTGAGCCTGTATTTGAGGTGGCAAAATTATTTATTGCCATTTTTATCACCATTGCGCCGGTCATTGCCATGTTGCAAGCGGGTGTGGATGGTCCTTTTGTGAAGTTGGTGCGTCTGGTTCATGATGCCAGTGGCGCGCCGATTGACAGCCATTATTTTTGGGCAACGGGTCTGTTGTCTGGCTTTTTGGACAATGCGCCGACTTATTTGGTGTTCTTCAATTTGGCCGGCGGCGATGTGGCGCATTTGACCACGGATTATGCCACTACTTTGGCGGCAATTTCAGCTGGGTCTGTGTTCATGGGGGCTCTGAGTTATATCGGAAACGCCCCCAATTTTATGGTGAAATCGATCGCTGAGCACAGCGGTTTGAAAATGCCATCGTTTTTCGGGTATATGGCATGGTCATTTGGGATTTTAATCCCGTTGTTTGTGTTGTTGACCGTGTTGTTTTTTAAACCAATGTAGCCATCAACTCAGCGTATGGATCGGTTAAATGTGTGTTTTGAAGTTGGCGTTTCTGCCCGAGAATTCCTGACGGCAGCAAGCCAACTCAAAAAAGTTGCCAATAAGCCGATTTAGACTTGACCGCATTGAATCCTCAGTGGCAGATAAGCCTTTGCGGACTTTCTTTGTTACACCTGTGGGTCGTTTATTAAGCCCATAAGGCAATGCGCAAGGCGTTGACCAGCGTGTCATATTGCGCTTTAGAAACGCAGGGTTGTGGCGTTTGCATGGCTTGCGTAGGGGTTAAAGCCCATACGGGGTTTGGGAAGTTCACATCGTTGGCAAATCGTGGGATCACATGCCAATGCAGATGCGGGGTCATGTTGCCCAAGCTGGCCAAGTTGATCTTTGTGGGCGACAAGATGTCGCGCATGACCTGCTCAACAGTGAACGCAACGTCCAATAGCATGCGACGTTGGGTCGGGGTGAGGTCGGTCATTTCAGCCACGTGTTCATGCCACACCACACGCGCAAAACCCACGAAATGTGGGTCATTGACCATGATCACGCGTAAATCGGCATTGCGCCAAACCAACTCGCCGCCTGTCGTGTTACATAGCTCGCAGTGTGGGATTTGAGCATAGATTGGAAGCATGGTTGTCCTAAAAAAATGAGCCCATCAATGGGGGTGTGATGATCACCACCTTGATGGGCAATCAATAATAAAAAGCGCATTAATCCTGTGATTGACCAGGTGAAGTTTGGCATTGTGACTGTTAAAATCGAATGGTTAAAGTCGGATGGTCACCGTGCAAACGCTCATTGGGTGATCATCGTGCCCACACCCGTGTCCGTCAAAATCTCCAGCAACATGCAATGTGGCACGCGGCCATCAATGATGTGCACTGAATTCACGCCGCTTTTGGCGGCATCCAGTGCCGATGAAATTTTTGGCAACATACCACCCGACAGTGTGCCATTGGCGACCAGCTCATCAATTTTACTGGTGTTCAGCTGACTCATCAAGTTGCCCTCTTGATCAAGCACGCCTTTGATGTTGGTCAACATCACCAATTTTTCTGCATCCAACGTCCGTGCCAGCTCACCTGCGACCACATCGGCATTGATGTTGTATGACACATTGTGTTCATCGGTGCCAATCGGTGATATCACTGGAATAAAGCCGCCTTCAATGAGGGCTGTCACCGCAGCAGGGTTCACCTTGGTCACATCACCGACCAAACCGATGTCATGCTGCACCGATGGGTCTTTGATGTCTTGCAAATACAGTTTTTTGACCTGAATCAAGTTGCCATCCCGTCCCGACAAACCCACCGCGGCTCCGCCTGCGTGGTTAATCAAACCAACAATGTCACCTTGCACTTGGCCTGCGAGAACCGCCTCCACAATGTCCATCGTGTCCTCATCGGTCACACGCATGCCTTGAATGAATTGGCCTTTAATGCCCACGCGGGTCAGGGCCGCTTCAATTTGCGGGCCGCCGCCATGCACCACAATCGGCTGAATGCCGACCAATTTAAGCAGCACCACATCACGTGCAAAACATTCTTGTAAATATTTGTCGGTCATCGCATTGCCGCCGTATTTGATGACGATGGTTTTGCCTTGAAAACGACGAATGTGGGGCAACGCTTCCGCGATGATGCCCGCTTTTAAATTTGGGGAAATGGTCGCAATCTGCTCGTAAAGGTCTTTAACATCGGGATTGAAAGACATGTTGAAAAAATCCTTAAAAATAAATGGGTCGGTGGATCTCAAGGATTGAATTATCGCATTGATGGGGCAAGCTGTCGCACAAAAAATAAAGTTAATATGCAAATCATGTCGCAGTATTGTTTGACTGCCATTAGGCATGATCGGTTTTTAAAAATTCATTTCCCGTGCATTTCCTTGCGCGTTCGCCTCCTTTTTTGGGTTCATTTGAAGCAAATCCCAGCGGTTGCCATAGGGGTCTTCAAACACCACAACAGTGCCGTAGGGTTCAATGCGTGGGGATTCAATAAAATGAACACCTCGTGCTTGATACACATGATAATCGCGCCAGAAATCATCGGTGTGTAAAAACAAAAACACCCGCCCGCCCGTTTGATTGCCGACCCTGCTGGTTTGTTCAGCATTGACCGCACGTGCCAACAGCAAAGAGCAGCTGGTCGTTGAGGTGTTGGGGGCAACCACAACCCAACGCTTACCCGCTTCCCGTGGCTCATCGGCCAGCAATGAGAAGCCCAACACTTGCGTGAAATAGGCAATGGCATCGTCGTAGTCAGGCACAACGAGGGCCATGTGCATCAGGTGTATCGGCATGTGCGCTTCCTTAAATCACCCTAAGCGGCCACCTTAAGCGGCACTTAGGTGTGTTTTGGTGTGTTCTAGATGTTGAAAAAAGGTGTTTAGAAAAAGATATTTAAATGTGATGAAATGCGCACTCATGGCATTCCATTGCGTCCATGTGCCATAAAACCAGCCCGTGCACCCAAGCGATCGTAGTACGCCGTCACGGCGGGCAAGTGGGCATGCGCAATCGGCGCGGCCATCCAGCGGTGGGTGGACAGCCCCAACACCACATCCGCCAATGTGAATGTGTCACCTGTCACAAAAGCACCGGTGCGATTCAATTGTGCATCCAATATCGCCATGTGATGGTTCCAGTGGGCCACCCCTGCTGCCAACAACGAGGGGTTTTGGTAATCGACATGTTGACGCACCAAAGACATGAATGCATAGCGCCATGAATTATTCAATTCACTGGCTTGCCAATCCATCCACTGCTCCACCTTCGCCCTTGAGGCGGGTGCGCTTGGTAGCAAATCATCGCGACCACGGCGTTGTGTCAAGTAACGACAAATCACGTTGGACTCCCACAACGTCACATCGTCATCCTGAATCACTGGCACCATGCCGTTTGGATTCATGGCAAGAAACTCAGGCGTCAGTGTGGAGCTGAAACCTGAGCCATAATCCTCTTGCGTGAATGGTTCGTTGAGCTCAACGCAAGTCCAAAGGACTTTACGCACATTGATCGATGTGCTTTTGCCGTAGATTTTGAGCATAGTGTCCCCTGTGCATGGATGTTTTCGGTCTTACCGATCTCGCCAATTTCCGATGAACACGGTATAAGTGCGCATCGCCTGTGATGTTGAAGTGCGGCATGTGGAATGATGTCCATGGTGCAGTCATCCCAATGCCCATGAAATGCGCTGTCGTTTTAAGAGGTCACGTCGAAAAGCGAGCAACCACGGCAGGTGCTATGATTTTATGGGCGGGACCGACAAAAAACATGTAAATTCGACCCAATGTGTTGTGGACATGGACGATGGTGGACACCGCCATGTGGTGCTTGTCGCCTTCAGACTGTTTTAATACAGACACTTTCACATCCAAGTGTTTGTCTGAATCGCCCAATACGACCTCTTGGTCTGATACGGCCAGCAGTGTAAAGATACCGATTCGATCGCCCACAACATAGCTGTTCAACGGTCGATTGGGGTCAATCTTGCTGAGCGCACCCAAATCTTTTAACCCCACCCATTGCACCACCGTGTTGCGCAGTACCATCAAGCGATCGACCCATGCCGGTGTCTTGCCCATGGTTTTTAAGTACAACGCCAATGCGGGCGCATCCGATGTGTCGATGCCGATTCGATGGCAGTCATAAAAAGATGCACCTTGAATTTCGTGGTGAATCATGCTGTTGCGTGGTACGGGGATGTGCTCAACACGGGAAGTCATGGCTTGCTTTCTCAGGTGACGCCAAGGCTAACCCGTGGGCGCCTTGGTTGAGGTGTGGTTCGGTGTGTTTGGCTTGAACGCCCTACTCCACTTGTTCAGCCGCTGTTTTTGCCGTTTTTCTGACGGCGGGTTTTTTGGTTGCACGTGTACTTGCCACTTTGGTCGTGGTTTTTGTTGCCGTTTTGCTGGCAGCCTTGCTTGTTGTTTTGGCTGTTGTTTTTACAGCCGACTTGACGGTTTTAGTTGCTTTTTTTGCAGGTGC
The DNA here is from genome assembly GCA_937862905.1 of uncultured Burkholderiaceae bacterium. Classification (GTDB taxonomy): domain Bacteria; phylum Pseudomonadota; class Gammaproteobacteria; order Burkholderiales; family Burkholderiaceae; genus Hydromonas. Next base: position 41,682 of record CALMCL010000015.1, read on the forward strand.
ATCGCTGGCTGCAACGCCTTCATCGGCTTTAGCTGCCTTTGCGGCGGGCTTTTCTGCTTTTGGGGCTTTCGCCTCAAACTCAAAGCCCACTTTCCCTGCGTTGTTGACCAAAAACGCTTTGAACATCCGCCCTGTGCGTGCAGATTTGAAGCTGGTGAGCAGGTCGGTACGACCCGTGGTCAGCAGCTTTTCCATTTGCTCGCGGCTGATTTCTTGTTGCAAAATCACTTTCCCAGAGCGGAAATCGCATTTTTTGTCTGCACCATAGGTATTTTCGCACGTGTAGCGTGTGCCTGCGTCGAAAACATGGTCGCCGCATTTTGGGCAAGGACCGATGGCTGTTTGCGCGCTGAAATCGGGTTTTTCTTCATCATCTGCGCTTTGTCCAAAATCAAATTCCATTTTGTAATGCGCAGGTGATTCTTTGTCCTCGACAATTCGCAGAATTGCGGCGAATGGGCGCCCCATTTTGCTGCGGAAGCCTTGCAACAATGGGGTTTCACGGGTTTTCAGCAGGTCTTCGACTTCTTGCACTTCAAATGTGCGTCCGCCTGGGGTTTTGGACATTGAAAATTCGCATTGGGTGCAGGCGAAACGACGGTAGTTTTCTTTGATGACACCGCCGCAGTTGGGGCATGGTGTGGTCAGGGTGGCGTAATCGCCTGGAATTGTTTCTGCGTTGAATTCTTTGGCGCGTTTGACGATGATTTGCGCCATTTGATGCACGTCGCGCATGAAGGCATCGCGCTTGATTTCACCGCGTTCCATTTGCGCGAGGCGATGTTCCCAGTCACCCGTCAGTTCTGCTGAGGTCAATTCTTCGACGCCCAGACCGCGCAGCAAGGTCAGCAATTGAAAAGCTTTGGCGGTTGGGATCAGCTCACGGCCTTCGCGCACGAGGTATTTTTCAAACAACAAACCTTCGATGATTGAGGCGCGGGTTGCGGGCGTGCCCAAACCTTTCCCGCTCATGGCTTCACGCAGTTCGTCATCCAATAATTTGCCAGCCCCTTCCATCGCTGACAGCAACGTGGCTTCAGAGTAGCGTGCAGGTGGGCGGGTGGCGAGACCAACGAGGTCGACGTGGTCTGTGGTGACTTTTTCTTCTGGGGAGACCGCGACCAGCATGTCGTCTTCTTTTTGCTCATCGCGCCCGTAGATGGCTTGCCAGCCTGCATTGACCAATACACGCCCTTCTGTCTTGAAATGATGCGCCAATACTTGGGTGATGCGTGTGGTCACCAAGTATTCTGCTGCGGGGAAAAACACCGCCATAAAGCGTTTAACGACCAAATCATACAGCTTTTGCTCGGGTTCGCTCAGGTTCTTGGGGGCTTGCAAGGTTGGAATGATCGCAAAGTGATCGGATATTTTTGAGTTATCAAAAATGCGTTTGTTCGGTTTGACCCAGCCATTTTTTTCGATTTGTTGTGCAAAGCGGGTGTAATTGTTTTGCTCTTTCAACATTGCGACGGTTTGTTTGACCGTGGGGATGTAATCTTCGGGCAGTGCTTTGGAGTCGGTACGTGGGTAGGTCAGTACTTTGTGTTTTTCATACAAAGCTTGTGCCAAACCAAGGGTGTTTTTGGCACTAAAACCAAAGCGGGCATTGGCTTCACGTTGCAAGCTGGTCAAGTCAAACAAGGCGGGCGCTGTTTGTGTGGAGGGTTTGGATTCCTCGGTGACCGTGCCTTTTTGTCCTTCGCAGGCCATGACAATGGTGGAGGCGGCGATTTTACTCCACAGGCGAGCGTCGCGACGCTCGGGGTCGGTGTCGTCTTTCTTGAATTTTGGATCGTACCAACGGCCTTTGTACACCCCTTGGGCGCAAACAAACTCGGCATGCACTTCCCAGTAATCGCGTGATTTAAAGGCGCGAATCGCTTCTTCTCGCTCGACCACAACGGTCAGGGTGGGCGTTTGCACGCGACCCACTGTGGTCAAAAAGAAACCACCGTCTTTGGAGTTAAATGCAGTCATGGCGCGTGTGCCATTGATGCCCACGAGCCAGTCGGCCTCTGAACGTGAGCGCGCAGCATCGGCCAAGTTCAACATTTGTTCATCCGTGCGCAGGTGTGCCAAGCCATCACGAATCGCTGTTGGCGTCATGCTTTGCAACCACAAGCGTTGTGAGGGTTGCTTGGCTTTGGTGTACTGCATGATGTAGCGGAAGATCAGCTCCCCTTCGCGCCCCGCATCACAGGCGTTGATGACATTGCTGATGTCTTTGCGTTTGAGCAGTTTGGTCAACGTTTTGAGCTTGGATTCTGATTTGACGATGGGGCGCAAATCAAAATGCGGGGGGATGTGTGGCAAATGGGTGAAGCTCCATTTGCCGCGTTTGATGTCGTGCTCTTCGGGCACAATCAGCTCAAGTAGATGGCCGACTGCAGCGGCAACGACAAAATCGTCATTTTCGTGGAAATCATCTTTTTTGGTGCATCCGCCGATGGCTTTGGCGATGTCGTTGGCGACCGAGGGTTTCTCGGCGATGATGAGGGTTTTGCTCATGGCTTGCCTGTCTAGTGCGAAAGTTGGAAAACGCGCATGAATGTCAATTCATCCAGCGTCTTAAATATATGTGTGTGCAAAGCAGACCGCGGCATCGTTAAAGGCGATGTTGGGCTTGATTTTTGGGCTATCATACGCGCAAGACAACGGATTGCGCAAGCAGAAGACTCGAATAATTCCAATCTGAAATTCATGAAAGTTGAGATTAGTTTGCGATGCTTGCAAGGTTCAACTTTTGAATCCAATCATTTCAAATACGTTGTGAAGATGTATTTGAGCACAAGTTGTAGCGCCAACACCGTCACCAGCCACTTCATGAGCCATAAACCGCGTTGTTCAGGGATGGCGTCACGTAAAAAACGCCCTGCATACGAACCAAATGCCGACCCCGCCAACATCAACACCATCAGCTGCCAATGGTCGCGAAAGGCAAACCCCGCCGCCATGTAAGTGGCCACTTTGAAAGCATGCATAAAAGACACCATCGCCGCTTGGGTCGAGATGACTTGATCCCGATTTAAGCCTTGTCGGATCAAAATGGGTGGCATGATCAAGCCAATTGCGCCCACAAATAAGGAAGCGCATGTTTGAAATAAACCCAGCAAAAACATGTTGTCAAACAGTATGCTCATGCGGCGGATGACATGTGTCCATGTGCACACCAAAATAAACACACCCAAGATCAGTGGTAAAAGGTCAAATGCAAACAAGTCCAGAAGAAAGTAGCCCAACACACCGCCGATCAAAGCGCCTGGGATGTACGGACGCACCAAAGGCCATGACACGGTTTTCCAGTCAAACAGCAAGCGAGAGCTGTTGCTCATCAATTGAGTCGCCCCGTGGATGGGAATGACCAAGTTGGGAGCAAGAAAGTTGGGCAATATGACCAGTAAAATCGCACCACCACCCACACCCAGACCTGCGGTGAAAGCTGAAGTGAGGGTGCAAATGAAGAAGAGGGCGATGTGGTTGAGGTCAAACATAATGAAATGGTGGGCGTGATCTGTGTTGGATAGGAAAAAAACGCACGCAACCGTGTGGTTTGCGTTCACTCACGTCATTATACGCACAGATGTCAATGGTCACGTGAAGGTCTTCAGCCGCCACATTGTCGTGGGATTTTACGTGATTGACATGGGGCAACATGGAACGACGTGAGCGTCGTGAACGCAACCAATTGAATTTAAAAATGATACAAATCGATGGCCTCGTTGCGCTCTTGTTCGCGCACATATTTCAAGTTGGCTTCAGCATCGGTCACATTGTTGCGCAAGCGTTTGAGCGCATCCAAAGAGTCGATCAATTGTGCAAACATGAATTGAAGCGAATGCAAGCTGGTTTTGAACATTGAAAAAGTCAGTGAGAATGAAGTCATGATAACCTCCTTATTTAAAAGTAACGGGCGTACGATTTTGTGCGCCGCAATATGAATTTATAATTCAATCGTGTATAAATCAAGGGTATGGCTTGAAAAGTAAGTAGAAAAGGGCGTTTTTTTGATTTTTTTTACCAAAGTGATGTTGCGTCGCAACAAATTTGTGCTTGGATCATCGAAGCGTTTGCTTTTTTGAATGGCTTTGTCAGGCGATGCGCCGTTGAAAGCAAAAATGTTACAATCCCGCATCTTTGATTTTTATGAAAACACCACCATGACTGCACATGCTTCTAGCCCTTCAACCATTGTCGCCATTGCCACCGCCTCAGGGCGTGGTGGGGTGGGGGTGGTGCGTGCATCGGGCGGTTTGGAGGTCATTCACGCGTTGATGCAAGCGCTTTGTGGGCGCGCATTGACACCCCGTCATGCGCATTACGGGGCTTTTCTGGATGCGCACAACACGCCGATTGATCACGGTTTGGCCTTGTATTTCAATGCGCCACATTCGTATACAGGTGAGCATGTGCTGGAACTGCAAGGCCACGGCGGTCCCGTGGTCATGCAATTGCTGTTGCGCCGTTGTTTGCAAGCGGGTGCGGCTTATGGCGTGCGTTTGGCGGAGGCGGGTGAATTCACTGAGCGCGCTTTTTTGAATGACAAAATTGATTTGGCGCAGGCCGAAGCGGTGGCCGATTTGATTGAAGCATCGACCGAAGCCGCTGCGAAAAGTGCGGTGCGTTCGCTGTCGGGAGAATTTTCAACGCGCATTCATGCGTTGGTGACGAAAGTGGTGCATTTGCGCATGCTGGTTGAGGCAACCTTGGATTTTCCTGAAGAAGAAATTGATTTTTTGCAGAAAGCGGATGCTTTTGGTCAGTTGGATCGCATTCAAATGGAATTGGCGGGCGTGTTGACCACGGCGAAACAAGGTGCTTTGTTGCGCAATGGTGTCAATGTGGTGTTGGTTGGGCAGCCGAATGTGGGCAAATCATCGTTGCTTAATGCGCTGGCTGGTCAAGATGTTGCGATTGTCACCCCCATTGCGGGGACGACACGAGATACGGTGACGCAGGTGGTTCAAATTGAAGGTGTGCCGTTGAATGTCATTGACACCGCAGGTTTGCGTGACACCGATGATGTGGTGGAGAAAATCGGCATTGAACGCACATGGGGGGCGGTGGAGAAGGCCGATGTTGTCTTGCATTTGGTGGATGCCATGCACATGTCTGAGGTGTCGGAGCGCAATGAGGCCGATGCACAACTGCTCATCGAGTTGGCCGATAAAACGCCCACAGGCACGCCTTTGATCACATTGGTCAATAAAACCGATTTGCTCAATGAGCCGATGGATGGTGCGGAAGATTGTATTCACATCAGTGCAAAAACGGGGGCGGGTTTGGATGATTTGCGCACTCGATTGTTGACGATTGTGGGCTTTGAAAAATCGGCCAGTGATGTGTTTATTGCCCGAGAACGCCATTTAACCGCATTGAGGCTCGCCGATGGACATGTGCAGACGGCGTATGCCCATGCGTTGACGCAAGATCAAAAACTGGATTTATTTGCTGAAGAATTGCGCCTTGCGCAAGAGCAGCTCAATCAAATCACGGGTGAGTTCACCTCCGATGACCTGTTGGGTGTGATTTTTTCTAGCTTTTGTATTGGCAAGTGATTAAAGCCGCATTAAGTAAAGCAGTTTGAGGGGGATTGAGAAAAGTGATTGAGAAATGAAGCGGTGAAAACCATCAAAGCCTTCATTTCAAAAGGGGTCATAGACGTTGCTGTCTTGGCAATAAAAAAGCCAAGTGCACGCGCTCATGCGCTTCCCATGTCTTTTCTCTCAACGAGCGATCAATTGATTCGATCGCATTTTTAACCTGATGTGGTGCGCTTAGGGGCGATGCCACTTTGATGTGTGTGAACCGATGAGTGATGCTTGTATCCGTTGTGGCGCGTGCTGCGCCAGTTTTCGTGTGTCGTTTTATTGGGCGGAAACCGATGCCCATCCCGCAGGTCGTGTCCCTGAAGAGTTGACTGAGCCTGTCAGCCCCTATTTTGTGGCCATGAAGGGCACGAATCAAGCGCGGTTGCGCTGTGTTGCTTTGCAAGGGGAGGTCGGGCAGGCTGCGGGTTGTGGTATTTATGAGTTGCGTTCCAGCACGTGCCGTGATTTTGAGCTGGGGGATGAGCGATGCTTGGCGGCAAGGGCTTTGCATGGGCTGCCACCTTTGCCTCAGCAGTGACGCTTCAATCGTGAGTCTTTCCTTTCAAAAGCGAGGGTGTTACTTGTTTGTTGTCCATGACCTGTCCGCTTGGACTCCTGAGGGGTTCGTGCGATGCCATTCAATGGTTGATTGAGTCGGAGAGTGGTTGTTAAACGGAGCAAGGAGAGGGTTTGCTGTTTGCTGCATCTGCTGTTATAATTTTTTTAAAGTGTTTTTGCACGGGTTGTTGTGTCGCCTTTTGCCTCTTGTTTTGTTCTGTATTTTCTTCAAATGCCTTACGCGTGACCGTGATAAGCCACGCAGCGTCAGCGAATGCCATCACATGAACCTTTTTTGGAGCATGTCTGATGACGTCTTTCTTTTCTAAAAAATCCCTTGCCATCATTGCCTTACTGGAAGTCTCTTTATTTTGGGGCTTGTGTTGGGTCGGCTATCGTCAATTGCATGAGTTTGGCATGAGTGGCATGGCTGCTGGTGTGTCCACTTCGATTGTGGCGGCGATCGTTGCGGGTGTGTTGGCGTGGCGTGCTTTGCGTGAAGGGCAGTGGCGCGAGGTGCCTTGGCCTGTTTTGTTTTTATTGATGGCGTCTTCGGCCATCAGTGCGTTAGGGTTTACGTGGGGCATGGTGCATGGCGAGGTGATGCGGGTCATGCTGTTGTTTTACCTGATGCCTGTGTGGACGGTGATTTTGGCGCACTTGATTTTGAAGGAAAGAGCCAATTGGGCGGGTTGGATGGGCGTGGGTTTGGGATTGTTGGGGGCGGCTTTGATGTTGTATGACCCTCAATTGGGTGCGCCGTGGCCTGCTTCGCCAGCCGAATGGGCGGGATTGGCGGCGGGCATGGGTTCTGGTTTGCTGAATGTGCTGGTGAAAAAAACACCTCACATGCGTTCGGACTCACGCTCTTTTTTTCTGTCTGTGGGGGGCGTCGTTTTGGGTTTGTCGTGGTTGCCATTTGAAGTCGGACCGCACCTTCCGCGCGCCGACAGTGCATGGTGGGCTGTGACCGTGATGTTGGTGATGGGGTGTTTGTTGTTGTTCACCAATCGCATGTACCAATATGGTGTTCGACATTTGACTTCGCACCAGGTGGTGGTGATTTTGCCGTTTGAATTGGTGGTGGGGGCGATGTCGAGTTGGTTAATTGCGGGTGAAGTCTTGAGCGTGCGGGCGTGGATTGGTGGCGCGCTCATTTTAAGTGCAGGTGTGGTATCGGCATGGTGGAGTGATGACCATTGAATGATGATGGTGGGTGCTTTTGTGGATTCATTAGTGGGTTCATTTGCTTGGGCGAGTCCATGTTCAAACGTACTAAGATAAGATGAATAGGATGTAAAAAAAGCCCACTCATTTGAGTGGGCTTTTTTACAAAGGGTGCTGCTTGCAATCAGGTGTGCAATGGTGCTTTGTTCGTTATGCTTTGTCTGATTTCACCACGCGAAACAGCACTGCGCCCAAGATGCCACCAAGGATGGGGGCCACCCAGAACAGCCACAATTGTGACAACGCCGCTGTTTGTGCGAACAAAGCCACGCCTGTTGATCGTGCTGGGTTGACCGATGTGTTGGTCACAGGGATGGAAATCAAGTGAATCAAGGTCAATGCCAAGCCAATGGCGATGGGGGCAAAGCCTGCGGGCGTGTCTTTGTGGGTTGCGCCCATGATGATGAATAAAAACGCTGCTGTCATGACCACTTCAGTGATGAGTGCTGACATCATGCTGAATTTACCTGGAGACAGTTCGCCATAACCATTTGATGCAAAGCCGCCCACACCTGTGAATCCTGCTTTACCACTGACAATGATGAATAAAATGGCGGAAGCAACCACTGCGCCCAATACTTGGGCGATCACATAGCCTGCAATGTCTTTTGATGGAAAACGACCGCCTGCCCACAAACCGAAGGTGACGGCTGGGTTGAAGTGCCCGCCAGAAATAGGACCCACGGTGTATGCCATGGTCAATACTGTTAAACCAAAAGCGAAGGCCACGCCCATGAAGCCAATGCCCAATGTGTTTGACGCTTCAGGAAATGCAGCGGCCAATGCTGCGCTGCCGCAGCCGCCCAGTACCAGCCAAAATGTGCCGATAAATTCTGCCAATAGTTTATTCATATAAAACTCCAGAGTGTAGGTTGTTAGAGGGGTGAATTTTTGACGTTAAATGCTGTCAATTGTTGTTAAAATTTCAGATGTTTGGTGGTTGATCCACGGGCTTTGATTATACGATATTTTAGAAAGCCAATTCAAAAAATACATCATTTTGTTGGGTTTTGTCAAGTTGCTCTAAGTAACTACTTATTGTTAATCGTTGTTAATGGTTGTTAATCGTTTGAACGATATGTTGTCGATGACACTCATTTTTTTGAGGTGAAATGATTAACGAAATAACACAAAAAATCCATTTAATACAAAAATGTCGCTAAAATGCTTGCGCTTCACTGAAATTTGGCGCATTCTTGCGTCACATGCCATTCTGATTTTCATCCACTTTCTGTACATGATGTGGCTGGGGGTTTTAATGCATACTTGCAGCCTTTGGCTGTTGAAAATAATATAAGGCCTGCTTGTGGCAAGGCATTACACAAAAATATCCTCTATGGAGACAAATATGAGTCAAACTTTATTGGGTCGCTTGATGCGAACAAAATCTGCAGATGCTGAGGCAGGTCATGAGGGGGCGCATGGCGGGCATGGCAGCGGCGAGCTGAACCGTTCACTGGGGCTTTTTTCTCTGGTGATGCTGGGTGTGGGCGCAACCATTGGTACGGGGATCTTTTTTGCAATGGGTGAAGCTGTGCCCAAAGCGGGTCCTGCGGTGATTTATTCGTTTTTGATTGCAGGCTTGGCCGCTGCGTTGACGGCCTTGTGTTATGCCGAGTTGGCATCGAGCATTCCAGCATCGGGTTCGGCGTATTCTTATACGTATGTCACGATTGGTGAATTTGCTGCGTACATTGTTGGGGCGTGTTTGTTGTTGGAGTATGCGTTGGCGGCGAGTGCGACTTCAATCGGTTGGTCTGAGTATTTAAATAATTTTTTAAGTCATGCGTTTGGCTGGGAGATTCCAGAAAACCTGCGCAGTCCGTTGATCGTGTCGGGCGAAAATGGCAATGAAATGCATTGGGGTAATTTTAATTTGCCGCCAATGATTTTGGTGACCATGTGTTGCTTTTTGCTGTTGCGTGGTTCTAAAGAGTCGGCCACCGTCAATGCAATCATGGTGTTGATCAAAATCGCGATTCTGGTTTTTTTCTCAGCTGTGGCTTTCACTGCTTTCAGCACCGAACATTTCAAGCCTTTTAATCCTTACGGCTTGACGGGCAATGGCGCTGAAGGCAAAGGGATTTTGGCCGCAGCAGGCACGATCTTTTTCTCATTTATTGGTTTGGACACTGTGGCAACCGCAGGTGCGGAGGTGAAGAATCCAAAACGCAATGTGCCTTTGGGCATTATATTGGCTTTGCTGATTGTGATCGCGTCATATATTGCAGTGGCTGTGGCGGCGATGGGCGCGCAGCCTGCGGCGGAGTTCGATGGGCAAGAAGCAGGGTTGTCGGCGATTTTGGAAAAAGTCACCGGTCAAGGTTGGCCTGCATTGTTGTTGTCGGCAGGTGCAGTGATTTCTGTGTTCTCTGTGACGTTGGTGACGATTTATGGTCAGACCCGTATTTTGTTCGCCATCTCACGTGATGGCTTGATCCCGCGCTCTTTCCGTCAAGTCAGTCCAAAAACCTTGGCACCTGTGTTTAACACGATTGCCGTTTGCATCATGGTGGGTTTGATTGGTGGCTTTGTGGATTCTGGTTACCTGTGGGACATGGTCAGCATGGGGACTTTGGTGGCCTTTTCTTTGGTGTCTATTGGCGTGATTGTCATGCGTTATAAAGCACCGAACATGCCGCGTGGTTTCAAATTGCCATTTGGTGCATGGACGATTCCGTTGGCCAGCGTGGCGGTGTGTGTCTGGATCATGTCTGATTTGTCAAAAACCACTTATACTGTGTTTGCCCTTTGGATCGGTTTGGCAATCTTGGGTTATTTCTTGTACGGCATTCATCATTCAAAATTGGCGAATAAAGGGGATTGAACATGAAAACCTGCTTGGTCGGTTATACCCCTGATTATGCGGGGCAAGAAGCACTGGCGTTGGCGGTATCTTTGACGGCACACTCAGGCTCGAATATCGTGGTGTGCACGGTGATCCCTGAGGTGTGGGGGCACCCATCATTCGGCAGCAGTGTGGATCAAGATTATGGCAAGTTTCTTGCTGAGCATGCCGCCAATGCGCTGGATCAAGCGCGTGCACAATTGGGGGATGTGCCCAATGCGCGTTTTATCAAGTATGGAGCCAGTTCTGCGACAGTGGGTTTAACCGAGGCCGCAAAGCAAGAGGGGGCGGACATCATCGTGTTGGGCTCATCGCGCTCAGGCTCGACAGGGCGTTTGTCGATGGGTGGGGTGTCGAGTGAGATCATGCATGTGGCTGAAATACCTGTTGCGATGGCACCACGAGACCATCGGGTCAAGGCCAGTCCGCCCATTTCTCGTTTGACCTGCGCCTATTCTGGACTTGAAGCTGCGAGTGGCACCGTTCTTGAGGCATTGGGCATGGCGACTGCGTTGGGTGTGCCATTGCGCTTGGTCAGCTTTGCTGTGCGTGATCGCCAGATGTACCCATCTTTGGTGGGGTATCAAGCTGAGCGAATGATCGCCGCTGAGTGGCGCATTCAAGCGGAGACAACACTTGAACGAATTCGTGAGCAGTTGTCTGGGCATGAGCCGCCCATCGGGGTCGCTGTGGCTGAGGGTGAAACGTGGGACGATGCAATGAACCACTTGGATTGGCTGTCTGGCGAGGTTTTGGCTCTGGGTTCAAGCCGCATGGGCATGCTTCAGCGGGTGTTTTTGGGCTCCAATGCCAATAAAATCATGCGTGCTTCACCTGTACCTGTGATGGTTTTACCTAAAGTTTCATAATTTGAGCATTTTTGGCCATTGTGTGTGGTGCAACTGTTTTGAAGGCCGAGCCTGTTTTCTGAGCTTAATCCTTGGGATTTTGTGAAGTCATGGGCATAAAGCCTGAGGTGGAATGCAGACAGCACTGTGCCGCAGAATAGATCGGTTCGTCGCCTCTTGTGCTCATGAGTTATTAAAGTGTTGTGGGCTTTAAAAAGGGTGTTCACACATTTTTGATGTGTTTCATGAAAAGCCCCAGCAATGAATTGCTGGGGCTTTTTGCGTTTTAAATGATAACCGTGATGGCCGTGCAATTGTGACAATCAACTGCTTTGGCTCTGCACGCAATGCTTACCGTTTATAGGCCACTCAAATGCTGTTGGAGTATCACGGCCGCCGCTTGATCGTCTTGGATGGCCGATCGCACTTTTCCATTCGCTTTGCGCGTTGTTTTTGAGGGGATCACGGCGGAGGTGTAACGCTCATCAACTTCAATGACGTTGATGTTCAATGTCTGGCGCAGTTGGGCAATAAACGTCAGGCATGCTGCGGTCATCTCGTGTGGTGTGCCGTCTGGGTGGCGTGGAACGCCGATTGCGACAGCGTTTGCTTGCCATTCGCGTATCAGTTGAGCAATGACGTGAATGACCTGAGTGTCGTCGTTGCGTTGAATGACCATCAACGGCTCGGCGCTGTGCGTCAGTGTATTGCCCGTGGCCACACCGACACGTTTCAGGCCGTAATCAATGCCCAGTATGGTCTCAACTGTCATGCGTGCCCCATTTGTTCTGACAGCATGGCTGCATTAAAGCCCAATAGGCGCATGGCTTGATCATATTTTTCACGAGGCAATGTTTCAAACAACACATGCTCATCGGCTTGAACATTGAGCCATGCGTTGCGTGCCAACTCGTCTTCGAGTTGACCTGCGCCCCAACCCGCATAGCCCAGCGCAAGCAACATGTGGCGTGGCCCTTCTCCTCGGGCAACGGCTTCAAGGATGTCGCGTGAACTGGTCAGGCCCAAATTGTCATTGATTTGTATGGTGGCGGCGTATTGCTTGAAAGGGGAGTGCAGCACAAAACCCCGTTCTGTTTGAACAGGCCCTCCCACCAATACGCTGTCTGCGCTGTGAGCCGCGTACTGGATTTGCATTTCATCCACCACCGCCAGCTTGGTCAGCACATCAGAAATGGTCACGTCCGATTCACGGTTGACCACGAGGCCGAGTGCACCTGAAGGGTTGTGCTCACAAATATAAATCACAGTTCGTTCAAAAGCATCCCCTTGCTGGCTGGGCATGGCGATTAAAAATTGCCCAACCAAGTTGAGTGGGCTGGTCAATGGGGTTGGAGGGGCGGTTTTTTCTGTATTCATGGCGTCATTTTAACGTAAAAAGGGTTTTATTTTTAAAGT
>CALMCL010000016.1 GCA_937862905.1 uncultured Burkholderiaceae bacterium
CAAGCGCTTAGCTCGAATCTTTTTGAAAATTGCCTTTCGTAGTTTAATTCACCTCTCAGTAAGTCGATTGCGTCATTGTTTATTCATTCATAAAAAAACACCCATGCACCATGTGGCATGGTTGCCTTTCGTTAGACAACGAAAGCATAAGACTGGAGACAACAATGACACACAACCACTACCAAGTTGGCTTGGATCGAAATGCCGCCAATTTCGTCGCCCTATCCCCCCTCAGCTTCATTGAACGCAGTGCTTCGGTATTCCCCCACCACACCGCCATCATCCACGGCGACATCCAATACACCTGGCAAGAGACTTACGCGCGCTGTCGCCAACTTGGCTCTGCTTTACAACAAGCAGGCATCGGCGTGGGCGATACGGTGGCAACCATGCTGCCCAATACACCTGCGATGTTTGAAGCCCATTTTGGCGTGCCCATGTCAGGTGCTGTTTTAAACACGTTAAATACCCGCCTAGACCCTGAGACCATTGCCTTCATGCTGAGCCATGCAGGCACAAAAGTATTGCTGACCGATCGGGAATTTTCATCAACCATCAAAGCCGCATTGGCTTTGTTGCCTCACAAGCTGACGGTGATTGATGTTGATGACCCATTGTTTGACGGCGGAGAGTGTTTGGGATCCATTTCATATGAGGATTTTATTGCCCAAGGGGATGCGGATTTCGCATGGCAATTGCCAGCGGATGAATGGGATGCCATCACGCTGAATTACACATCGGGCACAACGGGCAACCCCAAAGGGGTGGTCTATCACCACCGCGGTGCTTATTTGAACGCAATAGGCAACATTGTCAGCTGGGGCATGCCACCACATGCGGTGTATCTGTGGACATTGCCCATGTTTCATTGCAATGGCTGGTGCTTTCCTTGGACTGTGGCTGCCAATTCAGGCACGAATGTTTGCTTGAGACGTGTCGACCCCAAAAAAATATTCAGCTTGATGCAAGCGCACCAAGTGACCCATTTTTGCGGCGCACCTATTGTGCATGGCCTGTTAATCAACCTACCTGAACATGAGCGTGCGGTGATTGAGCACAAAGTGTCTGCACTGATTGCAGGCGCAGCACCGCCCGCAGCAATCATTGAAGGCATGGAACGCTTGGGGTTTAGCATCACACATGTGTATGGTTTAACTGAAACATACGGCCCTGCGGCGATTTGTGAAAAACATGCCTCATGGGAGCAACTGCCTTTGGGCAAGCGTGCAGAACTCAATGGCCGCCAAGGTGTACGCAATCACATGCAAGAAGCCATCACCGTGCTTGATCCCGACACGTTAGATCCTGTGCCGCATGACGGCGAAACGATGGGTGAAATCATGTTCCGTGGCAACATTGTCATGAAAGGTTACCTGAAAAACGCAAGTGCCACCCATGAAGCATTTGCGGGCGGTTGGTTTCATACAGGGGATTTGGCAGTGGTTGACCCCGACGGTTATGTCAAAATCAAAGACCGCAGCAAAGACGTGATCATTTCAGGTGGAGAGAACATTTCCAGCATCGAAGTGGAGGATGTGCTGTTCCGCCACCCCGATGTATTGGCCGCAGCGGTGGTGGCTCAGCCTGATGACAAGTGGGGCGAAGTGCCGTGTGCATTCATCGAGGTGCGTGACGGCAGTGCACCCAGCGCAGCCGACATCATTGAACATTGTCGTGCACATTTGGCACGTTTTAAAGTGCCCAAGCAAGTCATCATTTGTGATTTACCCAAAACCTCAACAGGGAAAATTCAAAAATTCATTTTGCGCGATCAATTGAATGCAACGGCTTCAAAAGAATAAAACGGCCGTGATTAAGCCGCCCCACCCAAAGCCAAATACAGTGTGACTTGATTGTTGTACGCATTGTAACGATTGGTCAGCGCATTGATTTGTGCTTGACGATTGTCTTCTTGCGCGTCCAACCATTCTTTTAAAGAAGCCGCACCTGCGCGGTAACGCACCTCGTACAGGTGCTCGGCTTTTTTGGCCAAAGCCTGTTGTTGCTGCAGTTGGATGGTTTTGGTGTCATACAATGTGCGCGCCGACAACGCATTTTCAACATCACTTAAGGCGGTGTACATGGTTTGCCTAAACTCTGCCACTGCTTGTCCATAGGCGGCTTTAGAGACTTTCAATGACAACTGGTTTTCGTTCCAGTTCAAAAAAGGCAAAGCCAAATTCAACGCCAACGCACCGACGGGGTCACTCACAATTTTACTCAAATTGCTGTTGCTGCCGTTGACTGAACCCGTCAAAGTGAAGCTGGGGTAAAAATTGGCACGGGCCACATCAACGGCCGCCATGGTGCTGCGCAAACGCAGCTCTGCCGCACTCAAATCTGGGCGGCGAGCCAACAGCTCTGCGGGCAAACCGATCGCCAACTCAGGCATGGCTGTGCGTGACAAATATTGAGGCTCAGGGGCGATATGTTGGGTCGGTGAGGCGTCAAAGAGAATCGCCAATGCATGACGTGCCTGTTCACGTTGATCGATCACATCGGCTTGTGCTGATTGTTGACTGGACAATGACTTTTCCGCACTCACAACTTCCAATTGCGACACTGCCCCTGCACGAAATTGAACCTGAACGAGATTCAAAGTCTGCTGTGCATAAGCAATGGATGCCTCACCCAGCGCAATGCGCTCGTTTAAATAGCCCAACTGCCAATACAAACGCGCAACTGAAGCGGCAATGGTGTATTGGGTGCTGCGCAGGTCCTGTTCAGTCGCTTGCGCTTCCCATGTTTTTTGATCGGTGGCGCGCGCCAATTTGCCCCACAAATCAAGCTCATAGCTGACCGACACACCCACACTATTGCTGTGACTGCTCGCACTGCCAGCCCCCAAAGAACGGCTGGCTGAGCTGCTGGCCGATCCAGAAAGGCTGGGCATTTGGTTTTTGCTTGCCAAACCCGCTTGCAACTGCGCTTGTTTAAGCTTAAATCCGGCCGCGATTAAGCTGTTGTTGCGTTCAAGGGCAATCTTGACCAAGCGATTCAATTCACTGTCATTGAACCGCTCCCACCAAGGCGACAAATCATCGAGGTGAATGGTGCTTTGAATGCCGTTTGCAGGGCTGGCGACAGTGGCCTGCCATCGCTCTTGAGGCTTTACAGTGCTTAATGCTTCAGCCGTTGAGCCTTGATGGGCACAACCTGTGAATATAAAAGCGGTCATCAAAGCCAAGCTCAGACGAGGCTTCGTGAGATGAAAGGCAAAGGGATGCATGAATATTTTTTTCAATGTATTTCCAAAAAATAGGTGATGCCGTGTGAATGGGAACCCATCCACCATGCATCACTCGCGTGTCAGCGCCACGACGGGATCGAGCCGTGCCGCATTGCGTGCAGGTAAAAAACCAAACAACACGCCAATCAAGGTCGAACATGCAAAAGCAGCGACAATTGAAGTCATCGAATACACCATCGTGAAGCTTTTGCTGAATGCTGAAAACACCTCGCCGATCAACAATGACAGCGCAATGCCCAGCCCCCCCCCAAGCAAACAAATGACCACCGCTTCAATCAAAAACTGCTGCAAAATATCACTCTGTCGTGCGCCCACCGCCATCCGCACGCCAATTTCCTGTGTGCGCTCCGTGACCGACACCAACATGATGTTCATCACACCAATGCCACCCACAATCAAAGAAATCACCGCAATCATCGACACCAACAAGGTCATGGTTTGTGTGGTTTGTTCAATTGTTTTTCGGATGCTGTCGCTGTTTGAAATGAAAAAGTCTTTGCTACCATGGCGCTGGGTCAATATTTTGGTCACCCCCTCTTCCGCCGCGTCGCTGGACACGCTGTCTGACACTCGAACAGTGATGCTTTTCAAATAATTTTGCCCCAACATGCGCCCCATGACCGTGGTGTACGGTGCAAAAATACTCAGGCTGTCATCACTGCCAAAAGCGTTTTCACTTTTTGCCGCCACCCCAATGATGCGGCTCGACATGTTGCCCAACACAATCACTTGCCCAATCGGATTTTCGCCATTCAAAAATAAGGCTTTTTTGGTGTTGTCATCGATGACAACTTCCTGCGCGTAACTTTTGGTTGATTGCACATCAAAAGCCTTACCCTGCGCGAGGGTCACGCCTTTGACCTGAAAATACTGCTCCCCGACCCCTTTGACTTGCGCACTGACAGAGATGTTTTGATAGCGCACCGTCACCGACGTGCTCACCCCAGGTGTAACGCTGTTGACATAGCTTTGCTGTGCCAGCACATCGGCGTCACCCGAATTCAAGGTGCGAATGCGTCCAGCCTTGCGGTCACCAAAACCCGTTCCAGGATAAACATCGATTGTATTCGTGCCCATCGAGCTGATGCTTTTCAAAATTTGTTGCTGTGAGCCAGCCCCCAAAGCCACCACCGAGACCACCGAAGCAATGCCGATGATGATGCCCAACATGGTCAAAAAAGACCGCATCCGATGCGCCAGCATGGAACGCAAAGCCATGCTGAAGGCCTCACGAAAACGCTCTGTGGCGGCACGCCACGGACTGTGGTGGGTGTTG
This sequence comes from uncultured Burkholderiaceae bacterium, assembly GCA_937862905.1. GTDB lineage: Bacteria > Pseudomonadota > Gammaproteobacteria > Burkholderiales > Burkholderiaceae > Hydromonas. Next base: position 4,527 of record CALMCL010000016.1, read on the forward strand.
CTTTTGACTGGCCGCGTGCTGTTGCCTGCCTCCGCCTGCGTTGAATCAACCAAGGGAGTGGATGGATTCCGCACCGTCAACGCGTGCGAGGCTGTGGGGCGATCGGCAATGATTTCACCATCGCTGATCTCAATGATGCGATCTGCATTTTCAGCCACTTTTGCATCGTGGGTGACGATGATGATGGTGTGACCTTCGGCATGCAGTTCTCGCAAAATCGCCATGACTTCGCGCCCGCTGTTGCTGTCTAGCGCGCCAGTGGGCTCATCAGCCAAAATGACTTCACCGCCATTGACCAAGGCGCGCGCAATGCTGACACGCTGCTGTTGACCGCCCGACAATTGCCCTGGTTTATGCCCCATGCGCTCACCCAAGCCCAAACGATCCAATAATTTTTGAGTGCGGGCGTGCCGTTCTGCTGGGGTGAAACCTGCATAAATGGCGGGAATTTCAGCATTGCCCAGTGCGGTCAAGTCTCCCAACAAATGGTAGCGTTGGAAAATAAAACCAAAATACTCGCGGCGCAATTGTGCCAATTCATCGGGCAACATGTCACCCGTTTCTTGGCCATTGACCGTGTAGCGGCCTCGCGTTGGCTTGTCCAAACAACCCAAAATATTCATCAAGGTGGACTTACCCGAACCCGATGCACCAATGATGGCCACCATTTCACCCGCATTCACGGTGAGGTTGATGTTTTTGAGAATGGCCACGGTTTCATCACCCGAGTTGAATTCGCGGTACAAACCGCGCACTTCCATCAAAGGTGTTGAAGGTGTGGCCTGTGCAGATGATGTTGACATTTACATCCCCATGGGTGGCCCGCCACCCATTGTTTTTTTCGACGCACTGCTTGCGGCTGTGGTCACTTGGCTGACCACCACTTGCTCACCTTCAGTCAAACCATCGATGACTTGTGCGTTGATGTTGTTATTCAAACCCACTGTGATCCAGCGTTCCGATGTTTTTTTGTCCTTGTCCAACACCTGTACACGGTACTGACCTTTGTCATTTTTATCGCCCAAAGCAGTGGATGGCACCATCAACACTTGCTTGGCTTGATCCAAAATGATGGATACATTGGTGGTCATGTCCGCACGCAATGTGCGTTCAGGGTTGGGCACATGCAATTGACCATAATAATAAATAGCCGTGGATGCGCTGGACGCAGTTGACGTGTTGTCACTTTGTGACACAGGGCCTGGATCGACCGAGGCCAAAGTGGTTTCATAACGCGTCACCGAATCACCCAAAATGGTGAAATAAGCAGGCATGCCCGCTTTGACTTTGGTCACATCGCCCTCCGAAATCTCTGCACGAACGGTGACTTTGTCCAGCTGCGCCAAGGTCACAATGGTCGGCGTGGATTGTACGGCGTTCACTGTTTGCCCCTCTTCAACCGCAATCGTCACCACCTCCCCATCAATGGGCGCAACGACTTGGGTGTAGCTCAAAGTCAAACGTGCCGAATCAGCCGATAATTTGGCTTGTTTGATTTGTGCTTGGGCTTGAACCACGTCGGCCTTTGCCACTTTGAGGGTTGCTTGTGCCGCATCATAGTTTTCTTTTGAACTTGCCCCCTCTTTGAGCATGGTGGCTTGACGGGTGAAATCCAACTGCGCTTTGGCGAGGCTCGCTTGTTTGGCGGTCAATGCGGCGTTGTAATTGGTCAATTGTGCCTCTTCTGTGAGCAGGGTATTTTTCTGCGTCCGTGCATCAATCTCAGCAATCACATCGCCTTTTTTGACCTCTTGACCCAGCTGGACTTTGAGTGTTTTCACTTGACCCGAGACCTGTGCACCCACAGCGACTTGTTTAAAAGCCTTGACTGTGCCTGTGGCCAACACGGTGGTTTCAATGTCACCTTTGGTCACAGCGGCTGTGATGTAATTGTTCGCGACCGCCGCAGGGAAAAAGTACATTTTGATGCCCACAGCCAATGCCACCAACAACACGGCCAGCAACCCTCGACGCCACCACGTTCCATTCATTTTCAACATGCACATTCCTTTTTCATCATCACTGGGTTTTACTTAAAGCACCGTGACATTAAAGCATAACAGTGTGGGTTTTATGTACACAATTAAAGAATCAATGAAAAAAACAAGTCCTTTATTTTTCGCACAGGGTATCAAGGGTCTCTCAAAAAGCATGTGAAAAATTGATAAAAATCAAATGGTTGAGGCCATCCATTGGTCAACCTCACGTCAACTCAATCGAATGATTAAACAACAGGCGCCACACACCGACTCACATTTCATGTCACATTTTTTTACCATTAAAAAAAACCTCAACCCATATGAGTTGAGGTTTTTTAACATCACACAATTAACATCACACAACACAGTGGTGTGACTTACATTGGTTTGTGCATGCGGTGTTTGGGTTTACGGTGTTTTTTTACTGCTGGTTTACGATTATGGTTTGGTTCAGCTTGCATGCGTTGTGCGTGGGGCGCAGGCATTGCTTGATGCACCTGTGGTGCCTGCATTTTCATGCTGTGATTCATTGGAGCGGGCATCTGTGCGGGCTCAGCGTTTTGTGCGAAACTTGTGCTTGCACCCAAACCAAAAGCCAAAACCATTAAAGTGGCGAGAGTTTTTTTCATGTGTGTCCTTAGCTGGTTAAAAAATAAGCGACAAGGTTCGCTCTGCCATGCATCATAGATAACAACATACGAGAAAATATGGAGCTAAAAAGTGATTGCCTTCATGTCAATTTCAGGCAACAGACCGCATTCATGCGTGTAAAACAGCAACAAGCAACTTGATGTACACTGATGCTGGAGTGAGCCACACAAGCAAAGTAAAGCCTATGAAGACATTTGGCTGGATGCCACACACGTCGACATGTCTGTTGCGCTCAGTCAATCTTTCAAACACAATCGAAGAACAACAATGAACCCCTTACATGAAGCCCATCAGCGGTTGTTGCGACAACAGCCGCTGTTCTCGCAATTGAAGCCTGATCAAATGGCTCTCATCATTCAAGCCTCGCAAGTCCGTCATTTAAGTAAGGGGCAATTTTTATTCAAAAAAGGGGATGTCCCCACCCATTTTTATGTTGTGTTTTCTGGGCGAGTCAAACTCAATCTGCTGTCTGAGTTTGGTGATGAAAAAGTCGTCACCATCATTGAGCAAGCGACCACATTTGCAGAGGCCATTATTTTAGGCTCAGTGCCTTTCTGCCCACTCAATGCAGAGGCCATGGAAGCCAGCGAAGTGATTTGCATCCATGCCGCGACGTACCGAGACATATTGAGCCAATCGCCACAAGCCTGTTTTCAAACCATCGCCCAATTGAGCAAACGTTTGCATTGGATGATTGGTGAGATTGACCGTTTGACCTTGCGCAATGCCACATATCGTTTGGTGCATTATGTTTTAGAACACAGCCATTCATCCGAAAAAACAGTGGATACGCCCAAAGCGGTGATGGCCTCACGCATCTCCGTTAAACCCGAAACATTGTCTCGCATCTTGAAACAGCTTCAAGATCAATCGCTGTTAGAAACAGATGGCCGTGAGATTCGCATTTTAAACGAGCCCGAGCTCAAAGCATTCTTAAGCACGTTAGATTAGCGCCATCTTGCTGTGTGGCTTTTTGCTGTGTGGCTTTTATATGTGCATTCCACCCTTTTGGGTGGAATTTTTTCGTTTTCTTGATCCAGATCAAGGTCTTTTTCTCTCAATGATTCAATACTGACAATGGGCTGAATTGCTTTTAAGCATGCCCATTAACAGAAACTGGAGAAAATGATGAACAGCTATAAACGCCTGTGGGCCTTGCTCCTGATGACCGTGATGATCACGTTTGGATTGCTGGGTTATTATGGAAAAGAGGTGTATCGACAAGCACCGCCCATCCCCGATAAAATCACCACTGCATCGGGTAAAGTCCTCATGACACAAGACAGCATTTTAGATGGTCAAACCGCATGGCAATCCGTGGGCGGTATGCAATTGGGTTCAATTTGGGGACACGGCGCATACCAAGCACCCGATTGGACAGCCGATTGGCTGCATCGTGAACTGGTGGCTTGGTTGGATTTAGCGGCACAAGACACATTCCAAAAACCGCACGCTCAACTGAGCCCAGAACAACACAATCAATTGCAATTTATGCTCAAACAAGAGTATCGCAAAAATACTTTTGATGCCAGTACAGGTGTTGCCACGGTCAGCGATCGACGCGCACAAGCCATTGCTCAAACGGCCGATTATTACAGTCATTTATTCAGCGATGACCCTGCCTTGCGTCAAACGCGTGAACACTACGCGATGAAAGAAAACACCTTGCCCGATGCCCATCGTCGGGCCCAGATGTCGCAGTTTTTCTTCTGGACGGCTTGGGCCGCCGCCACTGAACGGCCAACCGGCGGTGCAACTTACACCAATAACTGGCCACATGAGCCTTTGATTGGCAATCAGCCCACCGCAGAAAACTGGATGTGGTCGATCGCATCAATTGTGGTTTTGATTTCAGGCATTGGTTTTTTGATCTGGTGTTGGTCTTTCTTCAGCACACACGATGAGGCGGATCCTATTGCCCCTGCGAAAGACCCGCTGAGCTTAGTCACCTTAACCCCGTCTCAAAAATCCTTGGGCAAATACCTGTTTGTGGTGGTGGCTTTACTGATGTTTCAAGTCCTGGATGGTGGTTTGACTGCGCATTACACGGTTGAGGGTCAGGGTTTCTATGGGTTGAATCTGTCTGACATTTTGCCTTATGCGCTGACTCGGACATGGCACATTCAGAGTGCGTTGTTCTGGATCGCGACAGGCTTCTTGGCCGCAGGCTTATTTTTAGCCCCCATCATCAATGGCGGTAAAGACCCAAAATATCAAAAATTGGGTGTAGACCTTTTGTTTTGGGCCTTGATTGTGGTGGTTGTGGGTTCTTTTGCGGGTCAATATTTGGCCATTGCTCAAAAAATGCCAGCCCATTTAAATTTCTGGTGGGGTCATCAAGGTTACGAGTTTGTTGACTTGGGGCGTGGCTGGCAGATTGCCAAGTTTTTAGGTTTGGTCATTTGGTTGATTTTAATGATGCGTGGTATTTTGGGCGCCTTTCGCGCACCAGGGGACAAAAGCCTGTTGGCCTTGTTGACTGCTTCTGTGGTCGCCATTGGCTTGTTTTATGGCGCGGGTTTCTTCTACGGTGAACGCACAAACCTGTCGGTGATGGAATACTGGCGTTGGTGGATTGTGCATTTGTGGGTCGAAGGCTTTTTTGAAGTGTTCGCCACCACAGCCTTGGCCTTCATTTTTTGCAGCATGGGTTTGGTGTCTAAACGTGCAGCAACGGCAGCCAGTCTGGGCTCAGCCTGTTTGTTCATGCTGGGTGGCATTCCAGGCACGTTCCATCACCTGTATTTCTCAGGCACAACGACACCCGTTATGGCGATTGGCGCAACATTCAGTGCTTTGGAAGTCGTGCCCTTGGTTGTGTTGGGTCATGAGGCGTGGTCACACTGGCGTTTACAACAAAGTGCGCCGTGGATGGATAAAGTCAAATGGCCTTTGTATTTCTTTGTTGCTGTGGCTTTTTGGAACATGCTGGGCGCCGGTGTCTTTGGTTTCTTAATCAACCCGCCCATCTCCCTGTACTACATACAGGGTTTGAACACCACGGCCAACCATGCGCATGCGGCATTGTTCGGTGTCTACGGTTTCTTGGCGCTTGGCTTCACTTTATTGGTGCTGCGCTACCTGCGCCCAAACCTGACGTTCAGCGAAGGTTTAATGAAAACCTCGTTCTATTGTTTGAATGGCGGCGTGCTGTTGATGCTCTTCACCAGCTTATTGCCGATTGGCGTCATTCAAGCCTACGCCAGTGTGGACAAAGGACTGTGGTATGCGCGCAGCGAGGGGTTTATGCAATCAGATGTGTTACAAACCTTGCGCTGGGCACGCACATTTGGTGATGTGGTCTTCATCATCGGTGCATTGGCTTTATTCCTTCAAGTGTGCAAAGGATTGCGCAAAAAATAAAAAAAGCGGCCTTGAGCCGCTTTTTTTATTTCCAATTCCAACAACCATCAATCCCAATTGACGTCTCGGAGGTGTTGACCTTAACGGAACAAGATGACCTCATTCGCCAATTCTTACTTGTCAGTCCATTGGGTGTGGTGGCTGCCTTCTTGCCCAACCAATTCATACGTGTGTGCGCCGAAGTAATCGCGTTGCGCTTGAATCACATTGGATGGCATGCGTGCACTGCGCAAGCTGTCAAAGTAGCCCACGGTCGATGCCAATGCAGGCGTTGCAATGCCAGCCCCCACAGTGGCCATCACCACCTGACGTGCATCGGTTTGTAAACCATTGATCAAATGTGCAATATCGTTGTCCAACAGCAGGTGTGCGAGCTGCGCGTCTTTTTTATACGCATTGAACATTTGACCTAAAAAACGTGAGCGAATGATGCAGCCACCACGCCAAATTTTGGTGATCTCCGCCATGTTCAACTCGTACTTATACTCTACTGATGCACGGTTCAACATGTGCATGCCTTGGGCATAGCTCATGACCATGGCAAAATAAAAAGCCTGCTCCAATTGTTTCAAAAACACCGCGTGATCAACGTTCAATGGCGTGCTTGCTTGTGCATATAGGGGTGATATCTCCACGCGCAAAGCCTTATATTTTGACAAATCACGCATGGCGACAGCGGTATCAACCGTTGGCAAAGGCGTTTCTAAATCCATCGCCACTTGCGATGTCCACTTGCCCGTGCCTTTGGCACGCGCTTCATCCTTGATGTCATCCACCAAAGCATGGGTCGAACCGGGGGTTTTGTAACGCAAAATATCACGCGTGATTTCAATCAAAAACGATTGCAAACGCCCTTCATTCCACTCGGCAAACACATCCGCAATCGACTCATTGCTCATCTGTAAGCCATTTTTCATGATGGCGTAGGTTTCTGAAATCAACTGCATCAAACCATACTCGATGCCGTTGTGCACCATTTTGACAAAATGTCCTGCTGAACCGGGTCCCATATAAGCCACACAAGGCTCACCATCAACTTTGGCCGCAATCGCCTCCAAGGTCGGTTTCATAATGGCGTAGGCCTCATGATCGCCACCAGGCATCATGCTCGGGCCGCGGCGTGCACCCTCCTCACCACCCGACACACCCATGCCAAAAAAGTGTAATCCCTTGTCTTTTAAATACGCCGCGCGGCGATCCGTGTCAGTGAAATAAGAATTGCCACCGTCAATCAACACATCACCTTGATCCAACAAGGGCAACAACTCTTCAATCACGGCATCCACAATTTTACCTGCAGGCACCAGCATCATGATGGCGCGCGGTGTTTTCAAACTGTGAACAAAAGATTGAATGTCAGTGAAACCTTTGACCGCATCCACCTTGCCTTCACTTTCAAGCAAAGCCACTTTGGTGGCGTCTTTGTCGTAACCCGCGCCCGCAAAACCGTTGTCGGCGATGTTCAACAACAAATTGCGCCCCATCGTCCCGAGACCAATCATGCCAAAATCATATTGTGTGTTAAGGGTTGGATTATCCATGGTGTGCTTTCAAAAAAATGGGTGATCGCGAAATCCGCTGTGGGTCTTGTTTAAAATGCAGCCGCTCACATTTAAGCGAGCGGCTGCAAAAACCAACAAATCAAATAAGGTTCGCGTAAGCTTGTATTTTACACAAACACAAAACCTTCCGCACCATGATCCACCGTCACCACCGATTTTGGCAGGTATTTCCCAGCCAAGATCAGTCGAGCCAGTGGGTTTTCGATGTATTGACTGATCGCCCGTTTCAATGGACGTGCACCATAAGCGGCATCAAAACCAGCTTCCGCAATCGCAGCCAGAGCCGCAGGCGTGACATTCAGGATCAAATCTTGACCCGCCATGCGTTTCGCCAACAACTGCAATTGAATTTTTGCAATGCCTTGAATGTTTTGCGCACTCAAATGATGGAAAATCACGACTTCGTCAATGCGGTTGATGAACTCGGGTCGGAAATATTGTTTCACTTCATTCATCACCGCCGTTTGTACCACATCGCTGCTCGAACCTGCCAAACGGGCAATTTCTTGTGAACCCAAGTTCGAGGTCATGACAATGACCGTATTTTTGAAATCCACAGTGCGGCCTTGACCATCGGTCATTCGACCATCGTCGAGGGCCTGCAATAAAACATTGAACACATCGGGATGTGCTTTCTCAACCTCATCCAACAAAATCACACTGTATGGTTTGCGACGCACGGCTTCAGTCAAATACCCACCCGACTCATAACCGACGTAACCCGGTGGCGCACCAATCAATCGCGCGACAGAATGTTTCTCCATGTACTCAGACATGTCGACGCGAATCAAATGGTCTTCTGAGTCAAACAAGAATGACGCCAAGGCTTTGCACAACTCGGTTTTACCCACGCCTGTTGGCCCTAAAAACAGGAACGACCCGTAGGGTTTATAGGGATCAGACAAACCTGCACGTGAACGCGTGATCACGTCAGCGACGCGTTGTACAGGCTCGTCTTGCCCCACCACACGCTCATGCAAATAGTCCGCCATCGCCAGCAATTTTTCACGCTCGCCTTGCAGCATTTTTGACACAGGAATGCCTGTCGAACGGCTGATGACCTCAGCAATTTCATCCACACCGACCTGTGTTTTGAGCAGACGAGGTTTGGTTTGCTCGCTTTGTTCCGCACTTTCAGTCTCTTTCAGTTGGCGCTCAAGTTCTGGCAGTTGACCGTATTGAATTTCCGCAACTTTATCGAACAAACCTTGACGCTGTAACTCCACCATTTCACCACGCAACGCATCAATTTTCTCTTTGATGTTGGCCGAACCTTGCGCTTGTGCTTTTTCACGTCGCCATTCTTCATCCAAATCGGCAAGCTCTTTCTCCAAGCCGTCCATTTCTTCTTCAAGCAAAGACAAACGTTCAACAGAAGCGTCATCGGTTTCGCGCTTGAGGGCTTCGCGTTCGATTTTCAATTGAATCAAACGGCGTTCGAGTTTATCAAGCAACTCAGGCTTCGAATCAATTTCAATTTTGATGCGCGCCGCCGCTTCATCGATCAAATCAATCGCCTTATCAGGTAAAAAGCGGTCGGTAATGTAGCGGTGTGACAAGGTCGCCGCTGCGACAATCGCAGGGTCGGTGATGTCCACGCCGTGATGCACTTCGTATTTCTCTTGCAAGCCGCGCAAAATTGCAATGGTTGATTCGACGCTCGGTTCTTCGACCAAAACCTTTTGGAAACGACGCTCCAAGGCCGCGTCTTTTTCGAGCGAGCTGCGGTATTCGTTCAAAGTCGTCGCGCCGATGCAGTGCAAATCACCACGGGCGAGCGCGGGTTTGAGCATATTGCCCGCGTCAATCGAGCCTTCGGCCTTGCCCGCGCCGACCATGGTGTGAATTTCATCAATGAACATGATAGTTTGACCTGCGTCTTGTTCGACTTCGTTGAGCACGGCTTTCAGGCGTTCTTCAAAGTCACCACGGTACTTCGCGCCCGCCAACAAGGCGGCCATGTCGAGCACGAGGATGCGCTTGTCTTTCAGGCTGTCGGGCACTTCGCCATTGACGATGCGCTGCGCCAAACCTTCAACAATCGCGGTTTTACCCACGCCTGGCTCACCGATGAGCACGGGGTTGTTTTTTGAACGGCGTTGCAAAATTTGAATCGTGCGGCGAATTTCATCATCGCGCCCAATCACGGGGTCGAGTTTGCCACTGCGCGCACGCTCAGTTAAATCTAAAGTGTATTTCTTCAGGGCCTCACGTTGGCCTTCGGCGTTTGGATTGTCCACGTTTTTTCCTTTACGAATGGATTCGATAGCGGCCATCAAGGTTTTTTCGTTCAAACCCATGGCATTGAGTTGTTTTTTGAGTGGGTTGCGGCTGTCGTTGTCGAGCAAGGCGACCAAAAACATTTCGGACGCCACATAACTGTCACCGTACTGCTTGGCGTGCTTTTCTGCGCGTTGCAACAAGCCGACCAGCTCGCTCGAAAGCATCGGTGGGTTCGAGCTCGAGGCCACCGTCGGCAAATCGGCCACGGCCTGCTTGACCATGGCCTTCACGCGCGCCAAATCAACGCCCGTGTAACGCAGCAACGCAGGCACGCCACCGTCCAAATCCGCCATCATCGCCGCGAACACATGCGCCGCTTCAATGCTCGGCTGGCTTTTTTCCTGCGCCAAGATTTGGGCGTTTTGCAACGCCGTTTGAAAACTACTGGTAAATTGTTCAAAATTCATTTCAGACCTCTCCTTTTGTATTTTTATTATTTGGGGACACTACAATTTTTTTCAAGTTAAATTTTACTCCTTAGTTGTCAAAGTTTTATTACTTTTGCAACCATGTGCCCTCTCAAATCTATTGCATGAAACCATGTCTTCAAGAACATTAAAAAAACGACATAAAGTCACTTTTTTATAAATTGACTTTTCCTTACACACAACCCCTCCAAACATGACAACCAGCTGTCAACACTTGTGTCTCATTCTCGCACCATCAACAACTCACCATTTGGGTAGTGGTACGCCGTCAAATCCCGCCCCCATACACACCCCGTGTCCAAGCACGTTGTGTTGTATGCCCGATGAAAGCCCAGAGCAGACCAGTGCCCAAAAAATATCGGCGTGTCCCCTGTTTTGCGTCCAGGCATGGCGAACCATGGTCGTAAATTGTTGGGCACATCGGTCAACTCGCCTTTAAATTTAAACTCAATCCCGCCGTTCGCGTCACACACGCGCAGCCGCGTGAATGTGTTGGTGATGACCCGCAGGCGTTCATCACCGATCAAGCTGTCCGACCAGCGATTGGGCTCGTTGCCAAAAATGCTTTTCAAGCGTTTTTTATAATCATCACTGCGCAAAACCGACTCCAGCTCACGGGCGTAACTGAGCGTGTCAGCCAGCGTCCATGACGGCAAAACACCTGCATGCACCATCAATACGCCATGCTCATAGTGCGCCACGGGCTGAAAGCGCAACCAATCAAGCCACTCCTCCAAGTCTGGCGCTGCCAACAGTGCATCCAAGGTATCCGACTTGCCCAAAGTCCGCGCACCCGCAGCCACCGCCAGCAAATGAATGTCATGATTGCCCAGCACCACACGTGCTCGCGAACCCAATGCTTTCACTTGCCGCAGCACCCCCAACGAGTCAGCCCCTCGATTGACCAAATCACCACACAACCAAATCGCCCGCCCCTCAGGGATGCGTTGGATAAGACGCTTTAATGCATTTGCACAACCCTGCACATCACCCACAAGGTAAAAATCAGATTCAGACATAAACTCAGACATAACATTCCACTTCATTGATAAAATCAAAACACAGTCGCGGCACACCCTCACGTTCAGAAAGCGTATCATTCGGCTCGCTCACTTCAAAAAACAAGTGTAGTGTATCTATCTTCAAACGTTTTTGCTAAAATGTCGCACAGTTTTGGGTTCTGTGCGTCAACATGCCATTAATAAGTACATTGGAAAATAAGTGACCGATTTCATCAAATGCTTCACCTCCCCTCAACAATGGTGGACCCTTGCAATGTTTGACATCAAACAACGCTACCGCCGTTCAACACTTGGGCCCCTGTGGATGACCTTGAGCACAGGCATCATGGTGGGCACCTTAGGGGTCTTATGGTCAACCCTATTTAAAACGGACATTCAAGAATTCATGCCTTTTTTTGCGGCAGGTTTGATTCTGTGGACTTTTTTATCGGGTCAAATCATTGAAGCCTGTACAGGCTACACCCAATTTGAAGGTTACATCAAGCAAATCAACTTACCATTGCCGTTGTATCTATTGCGCATCTGGTCACGCAATATGATCATATTGGCACACAATATGTTGGTGTTCATCGTCATCTGGATGGTGTTTGGCTTCACATGGACGCCCAACCCACTCATGCTGATTCTGGGCTTTGCCCTCATGTCGCTCGTGGTGTTTTTTGCCTCCATTCCCATCGCCATTTTATGCACACGTTTCCGAGACATCACACCCATCATCCAAAGTCTCGTTCAAGTGCTGTATTTTTTCACCCCCATCATGTGGCAACCGAAAACCTTGCCACAACAATACGCCTATTTGGCTGAATACAACCCGATTCATCATTTGATGGAATTGGTTCGCGCGCCCATGCTCGGTCAAACCGCAACCCTCGATTCATGGTTGTGGTCGTTCGGCTTATTGGCATTTTTCTTTGTAGCGGCTGTTGTCATGCACAATCGCTATCGCACCCGCGTTGCGTATTGGCTGTAAAAGGACTTCTCATGACAGCACACATCATTGCTAAAAACGTCGGTGTCGAATTTCCTATTTTCAACAGCAGCCACCGTTCTTTGAAAAAAAGCATTTTAAATGCCACAACGGGCGGACGAGTCGCCAAGGACAGCAAAAACCATGTGGTTGTGCGCGCCCTTGATGGCATCAATTTGGAATTTCACCCAGGCGACCGGGTCGGTCTGGTTGGACACAATGGCTCAGGCAAAACCACGTTACTGCGCGTGCTGTCTGGGGTGTATGCACCCACACAAGGTGAGCTTTCAACCCAAGGCAGCATTGCCACGTTGCTTGATGTGAGTTTGGGCATGGATGGCGAGGCCACGGGTTATGAAAATATCCGCATCCGTGGTTTGCTGATGGGGTTGTCCATGGCGCAAATTGATGCACAAATTGACGAAATCGCAGCATTCACCGATTTGGGTGAGTATTTAGACATGCCCATGCGCACCTACTCTTCGGGTATGACTGTTCGTTTGGGCTTTGCAGTGTCCACCAGTGTTCATGCCGATATTGTCATCATGGATGAATGGCTGTCTGTTGGTGATGCTGATTTTCAACTCAAAGCCACGCAACGTTTGAACGACATGGTGAATCGCGCTTCAATTTTGATTTTGGCATCACACAGTATGGATTTGGTTGAAAAAACATGTAACAAAATCATACGCATGGAGCATGGCAAAATCGCAGAGATTTACGAGAACACGTTTATCGCTGTTTGAAACACACAGGAGAAATAAATGATTCTAGTGACAGGCGGTGCAGGTTTTATTGGCGGCAACTTTGTGTTGCAATGGTTTGCGGGCGAGCACAACGAGCCATTGGTCAATGTGGACAAACTGACTTATGCGGGCAATTTAGACACCCTATCGAGCATCTCTGAACGCGATGACTATTTTTTTGAAAAAGTGGACATTGCCGATGAAGTCGAAATCAAACGCATCATCGCCCAATACAAACCCCGTGCCATTGTGCATTTTGCTGCAGAATCTCATGTGGATCGTTCGATCACCGACCCCGGTGCGTTTGTGCGCACCAATGTGGTGGGCACATTCAATTTACTTGAGCAAGCGCGCCATTACTGGAACGATTTGCCTGAGCCACAAAAATCAGAATTTCGTTTTTTACACGTCTCCACCGATGAGGTGTACGGCACCTTAGAAGCGAATGATCCCGCTTTTTGCGAAACCACCCCATACCAACCCAACAGCCCATACTCCGCCTCAAAAGCAGGCTCAGACATGCTGGTGCGTGCGTATTACCACACGTATGGTTTTCCTGTCGTCACCACGAACTGCTCAAACAACTACGGTCCCTATCAATTCCCTGAGAAACTGATTCCCGTGGTCATTTTGAATGCGCTCGCTGGCAAACCCCTGCCGATTTATGGCAATGGTCAAAACATCCGAGACTGGTTGTACGTGGGCGATCACTGTGCGGCCATTCGTTTGGCTTTAGCCAACGGCCGCTTGGGCGAAACTTATGTGGTGGGCGGCATTAACGAAAAAACCAACATGGAAGTGGTTCATTCGATTTGCAACATCCTCGATGAGGTGCGTCCACGCGACGCAGGCTCATATGCAGAACAAATCACTTTTGTCAAAGACCGCCCGGGTCACGATGCCCGATATGCGATCAATCCCGAAAAAATTCAAGCAGAACTCGGTTTCAAACCTGCACACACCTTTGAAACAGGACTGCGCGAAACCGTGTTGTGGTATTTAAATAACAACGAATGGATCACCCGAGTTCAAACGGGAGAATACACCCAATGGGTTGACCAACATTATGCGCAAGCACGAGGGGTATAACCATGCAAAATACCCAACGTAAAGGCATTATCTTGGCAGGTGGATCAGGCACACGCCTGTACCCGATCACCTATTCGGTGTCTAAACAACTGCTGCCGATTTACGACAAACCCATGATCTACTACCCCCTTTGTGTCTTGATGCTGGCGGGAATTAAAGAAATTTTAATCATCAGCACGCCTCAAGATTTGAGTCGATTTGAAGCCCTGCTGGGCGATGGCAGTCAATGGGGTATGGCTTTCAGCTATATTGAGCAACCCTCGCCCGATGGCTTGGCTCAAGCATTCATCTTGGGTGAGGATTTCCTTGACGGCGCACCCGCAGCATTGGTTTTGGGCGACAATATTTTCTTCGGACATGACTTGCAGCCCATGTTACAAAATGCTTGCAAACAAGAAGTGGGTGCAACCGTATTTTCATACCACGTCACAGATCCTGAGCGTTATGGCGTGGTCGAGTTTGATGAGAACCAAAAAGCCATTTCCATCGAAGAAAAGCCCGCCCACCCCAAGTCCAACTATGCAGTCACAGGCTTATACTTTTATGATGAACATGTGGTTGAACTGGCCAAAACAATCAAACCATCCAAACGCGGCGAATTGGAAATCACCGATTTAAACCAAATTTATTTGGACAAAGGCTTATTGACCGTACAAACCATGGGTCGTGGCTTTGCTTGGCTGGACACAGGCACGCACGAATCATTACACGATGCAGGCTCATTCGTTGCTTCCATACAAAAACGCCAAGGCCTACAGGTGGCTTGCATTGAAGAGGTTGCCTACCGCTTGGGCTATATTGACGAAGAACAACTCGCCAAATTGGCTCAACCGCTGCTCAAAAGTGATTACGGTCAATATTTAAAACGCATCGTTGATCAAAAAAAACCAATAAGGCCCAACAATGAACATCATCGACACCCTCATCTCCGAAGTCAAAATCATTGAACCCGCAGTGTTTGGCGATGCACGTGGCTTTTTCTTTGAAAGCTTCAATGAGCAAAAATTTCAAGCGGCCACGCAGGTCACCTTGCCCTTTGTGCAAGACAACCATTCACGTTCGTCCAAAGGCGTTCTGCGCGGACTGCACTATCAAATTGAACGTGCGCAGGGCAAACTGGTGCGTGTTGTCAGCGGTGCGGTGATTGATGTCGCAGTCGATTTACGCCGTTCATCCCCTACATTTAAACAATGGGTTGCGGTTGAGCTTTCAGGAGACAACCACCGTCAACTGTGGGTTCCACCTGGCTTTGGTCATGGTTTTGTGGTCATTTCAGATACCGCTGATTTTCTATACAAAACAACAGATTACTGGTTCAAGGAGCACGAGCGCGCCGTTCGCTGGGACGATCCAACGCTTGCCGTGGATTGGGGCTACACAGGAGAGGTGTCTTTGTCTGCGAAAGACATGGACGCCCCTTATTTAGCAGATGCGGAGTTATTCGAATGAATGCCATCAAAACCAATCCAAGAATTTTATTGACGGGCTCAACAGGTCAAGTGGGCGGCGTATTGCTCAAAATGCTCCCCATGATGACCGACCAATTATGGGCACCCACCCGCCAAGAACTTGACCTGTATGATGCCGAAAGCATCACCACAGCGGTTCGGCAATTCAATCCCGACATCATCATCAATCCTGCCGCCTACACTGCGGTGGATCAGGCGGAAGACGATGCAGACAACTGCTACATTGTGAATGAAACAGCGGTCAAGCTGTTGGCTCAAACGCTTAAGCAAGTCAACCCCAACGGGGTCTTTATCCATTACTCAACAGACTATGTGTTCGACGGCACCAAAACAGAACCCTATTCAGAAACAGATGCAACCAACCCCCAAAGCATATACGGGAAAAGTAAACTTGCTGGCGAGCATGCATTGATCGACTCGGGCATTTCTCACCTCATTTTCAGAACGAGCTGGGTCTACTCTCTTTTTGGGAAAAATTTCGTCAACACCATTAAACGTCTGGCAGTTGAGCGCACAGAGTTAACCATTGTGTCGGATCAACTGGGCGCACCCACATCGGCATTAGAAATTGCAACGGTCACATTACTGGCCATCAAACACTTGCAAATGACCCCCATCCAAACAGCACATTCAATATGGGGCATCTACAACCTAACAGGTAAAGAAATGCTCAGTTGGTATGAATTTGCACAAAAGATTGTCGCCCAAATGAACCTTGACTCCCCCCCCGAGATCAAGCCACAGCTCACAAAAGATTACCCGTTTAAAGCCCCAAGGCCACTCAACAGCAGGCTTTCAGGTGAAAAAATAAAAATTTTCACGGGTTCTCATCAAGACTGATTATTTTCTCTGCTACGATTGCGCCATACGCTAAAAGATCATCTTAAAAAAACCAATCATTCACAAAAATACCCTACGAGACCATTATGCTCATTCCCATTATCCTATCTGGTGGCGCAGGTACGCGCCTTTGGCCCGCATCACGTCAAGCATTCCCCAAACCTTTCATGAGCCTGGGTGGAAGCCCTCTGCTTCAACAAGCAATCGAACGCGGCATGGCTTGTGGTACGGAAGAAGTGATGATTGTCACCAATCAGGACTACCTATACTTGACAAAAACCTTGCTCAAAGACATGCCAGACCAACCGCATGCAAGCTATCTGCTCGAGCCCAAAGGGCGCAACACCGCCCCCGCGATTGCTTTGGCCGCACTCGCCTGCGAAGCCACTTATGGTAAAGATGCGGTCATGCTGGTTCTCCCTGCAGACCACCTGATCCCAGACACCGAATCCTTTGTCACCAACGTCCTCGAAGCCAAACGTCACGCATTGCAAGGTCAACTCGTCACCTTTGGTATTTCTCCAACCACACCCGACACTGGTTTTGGTTACATTGAAGTTGAAAAAACAGCGCGAACCGCTCAAAAAGCCCTGCGCTTTGTGGAAAAACCCGATTTAGCCACAGCCCAAGAATATTTGGCTATAGGCCGCTATTACTGGAACAGCGGCATGTTTTGCTTCACAGCAGGCACGATTCTTGACGCATTCAGAGCACACTCGCCCGAAGTCCTTGAAGCCGCTCAAATCACCATGAGCCATGCCAAGACCACGGATGAAGTCACCAAATTTGAAGCCCATGACTTCAACATTCAACCCGACATCTCCATCGACTACGCCGTCATGGAGCGTGCCAACAACGTCACCCTCGTCCCCGCAAAATTTGGCTGGAGCGATGTAGGCTCATGGCCAGCAGTCGCCAACGCCAACACCTCAGACACCAACGGCAATACTTTCCTTGCCGACGTTGTCTCCGTTGACACCCACGACACCCATGTTCAAATCGAATCACACACGGCCAAAGTGGTCGCCACCATTGGCCTTGAAAACTTAGTCATTGTAGACACCCCCGACGCCTTACTGGTGGCCCATAAAAACTCAGCACAAAAAGTCAAAAACATCGTCGATGCCCTCAAAACCCGCAAACACGAATCCACCATATTGCCCGCAGCTGTCAACCGCCCGTGGGGCACATACGCCACCCTCAAAGAAGAATCTGGCTACAAAGTGAAACGCATCACCGTCGCCACAGGACAATCCCTCAGCCTACAATACCATCACAAACGTGCAGAACATTGGGTCGTCGTCCAAGGCACTGGATTGGTACAAATCGGCGACACCGAATACACCACTCAACCAGGTGAGCACCGCTACATCCCTTTAGGCGAAAAACACCGTTTGACCAACATCGGCGAAGAAGAACTGGTTTTGATTGAAGTGCAATGCGGTGGGTACTTGGGTGAAGACGACATTGTACGGTTGAATGACATTTACGGACGTGCTTAACTTTTCAAAACCAGCTATCAAGCTGGCTCACGAATTAATTCAACTAGGTAGGGCCTACTTAAGCTTTATAGTTAATGCCCTACCTTTATTAAATATAGCATAGCCAGCACTTTAATCTTAATAAAGTAAAAAATGAAAAAAATAGCCCTTGTTTCTACGTATCACATTAATTGCGGCATCGCCCGTTTCGCAGAAATTTTAGAAAGCTCAATAATCGATGCAGAGATCACTGTGTTCCCTTTACATAGAAACGAACTCAAAGAATCATTTGGTGGAACACAAGAATCTGCAAACAAATTTATTACTAACCTAGTAGAAAGCCTTAAAAATTTTGATGCTGTTTGCATCCAATATGAATATAGCCTGCTTTCAGACTCCACATCTGAATCAACTAAAAGACTAATTCAAATTGTTCAAGCAAATCCAAATACAACAGTTACTTTTCATACTATTTATAACAAAACAGCCAAACCCAAATCAAGCGGGGCACTCAAAAGCTTTTTGAAATTGAATTTTAAAGAGTCAGCTCGCCGCCTCTTACACCATAGAACAGCTTATACAGGGCACACCCTAGAAGAAAACTTATTTAAAAAATTAGCAATGATTGGAACTAAAATTATTGTACATACTCAATCAAGCACATCCTTACTTAAAAACAACTTTCAACTAAAAAAAGTATTTTCACATCCCTTGTCTTACACAAGCGAAGCGGATAAAGAAAAATATAAGCACAGCACATGCAAAGCTAATGTTTTGCACAAATTAGGATTGGAAGATGACAGCTATTTAATAGGTGTTTTTGGGTTTTTGGGTGACTACAAGGGATTTGACTATGCTATTGACACTTTGAGTTTATTGGATAAAAAATACAAATTGCTTATATGCGGAGGACTACACCCAAGCGCAATAAAACACAACAATACAACCGACGTTAACACACTGCTAAATAAAATAAAACTCAACAAAGAATTGATTAAAAATCAAATACCATTAAGAGAAAGAGTGTTTTTCTTAGGTAGTTTAGAGGATGATGAAATGTACGAAACGATAGCCGCAATGGATATGTGCTGGCTACCCTACAGGGAAGTTGGTCAAGAAGCATCAGCTATTGCATCTGAGGTATCCGAGCTAGGTAAGCGAGTAGTTCTTGCAAGAACAAATACTTTTGAAGAATATAGAAAATTCAAAATGCGAAATGACACATTATTTTTTGAGATAGGCAACACCGCGGAGCTTCGCTTAAAAACCCTGCGGTATGACGAAATGACTGAGAAACAACATTTGGAAAATACAGCAAACATTACTAACCACCTTCAAATGCAAAGTAATTTTTATTTACAAATTCTTTTAAATGAATAACAAATTTATGAACGCTTTCAGCAGAACTGTGGCATTTGGCACCAGTGGTGCACGGGGTTTGGTTGTGGACATGACCGACCTCGTGTGCTATTCGTACACCCAAGCTTTTTTACGTTATTTACAGGCTTCAAATCAATGGCAACAAGGGCAAGCTGTGGTCATTGGTGGCGATTTACGTCCCAGCACGCCACGCATCATGGCGGCTTGCGCTAAAGCGTGCGTGGATTTTGGCTCGCCCGTGATCAATGCAGGTGATGTCCCCTCTCCTGCGGTTGCATTGCATGGTTTCCTTCACAAACTTCCCTCTTTGATGATCACAGGCAGTCACATTCCTGATGATCGCAACGGCATCAAGTTCAACACCCCCACGGGTGAAATTCTAAAAGCTGATGAACAAGGCATCTCCAGCCAGTCCATTGCTGTGCCCGAAGGTGAGTTTGATTCAAACGGCATGCTGTCAACACGGTTTTTGCTCCCAGAGATTGATCCAACCATACGCCTCAATTACATTGAACGTTACTCAACATTTTTTGGGGGTGTTTTAACAGGGCAAACTGTCGGCGTGTATCAACATTCAGCCGTTGGACGTGACATCGTGATGGACATCTTGCGGGCATTGGGAGCGCACCCTATTGCATTGGGTCGTTCGGACACATTCATCCCAGTTGACACAGAGGCCATTCGTCCTGAAGATGTGGCATTGGCCAAACAGTGGGCCAGCGAGCATCAACTGGATGCGATCGTGTCCACCGATGGTGATTCGGATCGCCCCCTCGTATCCGATGAACACGGTGAGTGGTTGCGCGGTGATGTGCTGGGCATTTTGTGCGCTCAATTTTTAAACTGCACCGATGTGGTCACCCCAGTCAGCAGCAACAGTGCGTTGGAGAAGTCGAACTTATTCAACAGCACGGTGCGCACACGCATTGGTTCACCTTACGTGATTGAGGGCATGAAACAATTGCTGTCAGAAAACAAACCCACGGTCGCAGGCTATGAAGCAAATGGGGGCTTTTTACTCGCCAGTGCAGTCCATCAACATGGTAAAATCCTGTCCGAGCTGCCCACGCGGGATGCGGTGATTGTGATGTTGTGCATTCTGGCGATGGCCAAGTCAAAGGAAACGAGCGTGTCTCAGCTTCCACAGCAGCTGCCTGCTCGTTTTACCGTCAGTGATCGCATCAAAAACTTTCCGACGGAAGTCAGTATGACTGAGTTGAAAAAACTGTCGCCCGATGATGCCGAAGCACAAAAAAAACTGCTGACGGAGATGTTTGGTCACATCTCTGGACAAGTGGTGGCGGTGAATCAAACCGATGGTTTACGAATGAGCTTTGCCAATGACGAGATCATTCACTTGCGCCCTTCAGGTAATGCACCTGAATTGCGTTGTTATACAGAAGCCACGTCTCCAGAACGTGCGCATGAAATCAATCAAGCTTGCATGGGTGTATTGAGCACTTGGCAAGCATAATTAACTCTCAATGGAGCTATTAATGAAAAAAGCGATTGTCACAGGCATTACAGGTCAAGATGGTGCCTATTTAGCCGAACTCTTATTGGATAAAGGCTATGAAGTTTACGGCACATTTCGCCGCACCAGCTCGGTGAACTTTTGGCGCATGGAAGAACTTGGCATCGAAAACCATCCAAATTTGCACCTTGTTGAATATGACCTGACGGACCAAGCATCGGCCATTCACATGATCAATCGCATTCAGCCTGATGAAATTTACAACTTGGCTGCTCAAAGCTTTGTGGGTGTCTCATTTGAACAACCATTGGCAACCGCTCACATCACCGGCCTCGGTGCTGCGCATTTGCTCGAAGCCATCCGCATCATCAATCCAAAAATTCGTTTTTACCAAGCCAGCACATCTGAAATGTTTGGCAAGGTACAAGCCATCCCTCAAAAAGAAGACACCCCATTCTACCCACGCAGCCCATATGGTGTGGCGAAACTGTACGCCCACTGGTTGACCATCAACTACCGCGAGTCATATGATATTTTCGGTTCAAGCGGCATTTTGTTTAACCACGAGTCACCTTTGCGTGGTCGTGAGTTTGTGACCCGTAAAATCACCGACAGCGTGGCCAAAATCAAACTGGGGAAACTCGACTGTTTGGAACTGGGCAATTTGGATGCCAAACGAGACTGGGGCTTCGCCAAAGATTATGTGGAAGGCATGTACTTGATGCTGCAAGCAGAGCAACCTGACACTTTTGTTTTGGCAACAAACCGCACAGAAACAGTTCGCGATTTTGTGACCATGGCGTTCAAAGGCGCAGGCATTGCGGTTGAATTCAAAGGTCAAGACATCAACGAAGTCGCCATCGACACCGCCACAGGCAAAACGGTCATGCGCATCAATGAAAAATTCCACCGTCCTGCAGAAGTCGATTTATTGATTGGTGATCCAAGCCACGCGAAAAATGTATTGGGCTGGGAACCAAAAACCAATTTAGAACAACTGTGTCAAATGATGGTTGAAGCCGACTTACGTCGCAACGAAGCTGGCTTCTCTTTCTAAGGTCGCATCCATGCAAAAAACGGTTTTACTGACAGGCAGTCAAGGCTTCACGGGTCGATATGTTCGTGAAGCCTTGGTCAAAGATGGATTTAACGTCGTTGGCTTGGTGCAAAGCAATGCCCAAGCCAACGATGTTGAGGCCAATCTATTGGACTTGGCCTCTTTACGAAAAGCTGTCGCTCAAGTTCGCCCACATTTCGTGATCCACTTGGCTGCCATTGCTTTTGTTGGCCACGCCAGTGCAGAGGATTTTTATCGAGTCAATTTATTTGGCACGCTCAATCTGCTCGAAGCGCTACATGCTGAAAAAGCCCCCATCGAGAAAATCTTATTGTCGAGCAGTGCAAACATTTACGGCAACCCACCCGTGTCCAAAGTGGCTGAAACCATCCAGCCCGCGCCCATCAACCATTACGCCATGAGCAAATTGGCGATGGAGCACATGGCGCGCACATGGCTGGACAAATTGCCCATCATTTTTACGCGCCCATTCAATTACACTGGTGTGGGTCAAGAAGGCAACTTTTTGATTCCTAAAATTGTCGATCACTTCAAACGACATGCTGATACGATTAAATTGGGCAACATTGATGTTGAACGTGAGTTCAATGACGTTCGCATGGTGGCTCAGGCTTACAGCGGCTTACTGCAACACGCCGATGCTGGGACAACCTTTAACCTGTGCTCTGGCATCGGTTATCGCCTGCAAGATGTTTTGGATTATTGCAGTGAATTGACAGGCCACAACATCACCATCGAAGTCGATCAAAACTTGGTGCGCGCCAATGAATTGCGCGTTCTGATTGGCGATCCGACGTTACTCAATCGGCAACTCCCTCAGCTTCCATCGTTTCATCTGAAACACACATTGACTTGGATGTTGGGTCTATAGCATGCGTGTCGCGATCGGATCCACCGTCTTGCAATATGGCCGCGCCAACGGCCACATTGATGGGATTGGCACTTATACCCAAGCCTTACTCCAATGTTATGCCCAACAACATCCAGATGAGTTCAATGAGTTTGTATTTCATAGCTTAAAAAGGAAAAAACTGATTGGGCATTTCGACGACATGCCCATTCCGTTTGCGCCCAATGTGCTTCAAAGTGCGCTCACATCCATGCCTTTTATAGGCAGTGGACGAACAAATCAATCGTATGATTTGTTCCACGCCACAGACCACCTTATCCCTAAACTTAAAAACACCCCAGTGCTGGCCACGCTCATGGATCCCGTACCCATCATGCACCCAGAATGGGTTTCTGGCGGGAAAACACGGCCTTTAAAAAACTGGTTGTTTAAACGCTCAGCGCAATCAGCCGATCACTACGTCACCATTTCAGAATTTGTTGTTAAAGATTTGGTTGAACACTTTCGCATTCCCGAAGACAAAATTTCGGTCATTCCCCTTGGCGTGGATGCATTTTATTTCCAAAGAATTGCACAAACTGAAAAACAGGCTGTTTTAGATAAGTTCAAATTACAAGCGGGCTTTTTTCTATTCATAGGCACATTGCAGCCTCGCAAAAACATCATGACCATTATTGAGGCTTTTCGCTCTTTACCCTTGGACATTCAAAAACAACACCCGCTCATCATCGCTGGTGGCCAAGGCTGGCGTTCAAACCAAGAAATTCAAGCCCTTCAACAACTTGAAACGGAAGGGCTGGGGCGATGGCTCAACTACGTGAGTGCAAACGAAAAAATTGCTTTATTACAATCGGCTTGTGCACTGGTCTTTCCTTCACTGTATGAAGGTTTTGGTTTGCCCGTATTAGAAGCTTTTGCATCCAACTTACCCGTCATCACATCCAACACCACGTCACTGGGTGAAGTCGCTGGAGAGGCCGCTTGGCTGGTTGACCCTTGCAGTCCATCGGCCATAGCCCAAGCGATGCAAACATTGATCGAGTCATCCGAAATGGCCGACAATTTACGCATCAAAGGCATGCAGCGCGCTCAGGAATACACTTGGCAACGCACCGCAGAGGCCACATGGGCATTGTATGAACAGATACTCGGGACAGCCAATTGAACGCCACTCACACCATCAAGGTGCTGCACGTTTATAAAACCTACTACCCCGACACCGTCGGCGGTGTTGAGGCCGTGATTGAGCAGATTTGTACCGCAAGCCAACCGTTGGGGATTCAAAGTCAAGTGCTGACCTTGAGCCAAGAAGCTCACCCCATTGAGCACAATGCGGTCACCGTACACCGCGCCCACCTTGACCTTGAGCTCGCATCGACCGGTTTTTCATGGCAATTCATTTTTATGCTGAAACGACTTGCCAAAGAGGTGGACGTCGTTCACTATCATTTCCCATGGCCATTCATGGACATGGCTCATTTTTTAGCGCGGGTGAAGAAACCAACGGTTCTGACCTATCACTCAGACATTGTGAAACAAAAAAATCTGTTGAAGGTTTATAGGCCATTGATGAACCAATTTCTCAAATCGGTCGATTGCATTGTGGCCACATCGCCCAATTATTTAGAAACCAGCGAAGTCCTACAACGCTTCAAACACAAAACCCGCACCATCCCCATTGGTTTAGACAGGAACAGCTACCCCCAACCTTCAAATGAACGTTTAATAGAGTGGCGATCAAAACTGCCGACACAATTTTTTCTATTTGTTGGCGTATTGCGTTATTACAAAGGCCTGCATACCTTATTGGAAGCCCTCGCCTCTTGCGATTACCCCACCGTCATCGCAGGTACGGGGCCTGAAGCACATCAATTGCAACTGCAAGCCAAACAATTGGGTCTCAAAAACATCATCTTTTTAGGCAAAGTATCTGAGCTTGATAAGTTTGCTTTACTTCAACAGTGCTTTGCCTTTGTGTTCCCCTCTCATCTCCGCTCAGAAGCTTTTGGAATCTCCCTCCTAGAAGCAGCCATGTATGGAAAACCATTGATTTCTTGTGAAATTGGTACAGGAACCACTTACATCAACATCAATCAAGAAACAGGCATCACCCTGCCCCCAGAGTCTCCAATCGCACTGCAGCAAGCCATGCAACGCTTGTGGGACCACCCAAATATCGCTCGTGAGATGGGTGTCGCAGCACAAGCACGGTATAATGAATTGTTCACTTCACAAAAAACAACTGAGCAATATGTTGAGCTGTACCGCATGTTAACGAACGAAAAGGCATCCAATGAACAAGATTAAAAAAGCTGTATTCCCTGTTGCAGGCTTGGGCACACGTTTCTTGCCCGCCACCAAAGCCATTCCAAAAGAAATGCTGACGGTTGTTGATCGCCCCATCATCGACTATGCGGTGCGTGAAGCGGTTGAAGCAGGATGCGAAACTTTGATCTTTGTGACGGGCCGGACAAAAAATGCCATTGCCGATTACTTTGACAAAAATCCAGAACTTGAAAATGAGCTTGAAGCCAAGCAAAAACTAGAAGCACTTGAGATCGTGCGCAACATCATTCCTTCTCATGTGAAATGTGTCTATGTTCGACAATCAGAGCCATTGGGATTAGGGCATGCCGTGCACTGCGCATCACCGTTGATCACACCTGACGAGTACTTTGCAGTGCTGTTACCCGATGACTTGATCGCTGGGCATCCTGATGGTGCATTGAAACAGCTTTTCCAAGCACACGATCGTGAGCGATGCAGTGTGTTGGCATTGGAGCAAGTGGCTTGGAGCGAAGTTGAAAAATACGGCGTCATTAAACCCTCCAACGATGAAACCACACCCATTTTGATTGACAGCATCGTCGAAAAACCCCAACGCGATGTGGCACCAAGCAACTGGTCGGTTGTTGGTCGTTATGTATTGAGTGGCAGAATCATGGGCTTGCTTGAGCAGGTTCAACGCGGTGCGGGCGGTGAAATCCAATTGACCGATGGCATCGCATCATTGCTCGAAACTGAAAAAATGATTGGCTTACCCTTGTCAGGTAAGCGTTTTGATTGCGGCAACAAGGTTGGATTCTTAGAGGCCAACTTGCATTTTGGCTTACGTTACTTGAACAAATAACACAAAAGCCAGATGACACAAAAGCGAGCAGTAGATGCTCGCTTTTTTATTGAAAACATGAAACTTAAAACACTGCATTAAGCCAGATCAAAATGTTTCACATAACGAGAAGACACGCTGGACAAACGCAAAATGGTCAAATAATCGGCAGTCTGAAAGTCAGGATCATAACTGGGCTCACCACAGAATTTCGCCCCCAACCGCAAATAGCCTTTAACCAAAGGAGGTAAGGCTTTTTTAACATCGGCATGAACGACAGGCTGCATGGCATCAACAAGCGGGTTGCGGGGGGTAACGACATAATCGTCGCTCATGGCACCAGCATCGATTAACAGCTGTTGTATGTCGGCAATGGCTGGGGTATTTGAAGAAACGGGGACACTGGTGCAACCCAAGATCAGCTCAAACTTATTTTTTGCCGCAAATTGTAAAAGTGCCTTCCACAAAGTCATCAACACAGTGCCATTGCGATAGTCTTTGTGCACACAAGCACGTCCAACTTCCAACAGCTGATCTCGGTCACGCAACAAATCACTGATGTCAAACTCTTGATCCGCATACAAACCAATTTGAGCGGCACTGGCGGGTGTCAATGCACGGTATGTGCCCACAACTTTACCCGTTTTATTGTCTCGCACGTAGACATGTTCAACATAAGGGTCAAACTTGTCTTCATCCAAGCCATTTTGACCCGATAATTGCACACCCAGCTCATCTGAGAACACTTGGTAACGCAAACGTTGTACTTCTTCAACCTCAGCCTGAGTGGTGGCCCAACTGACCGTGACAGACTCGGCCAAACCATGACGTCCAGTCACAGCGGGGCTGTCATCCACATGAGATTGTATAGTTTTCACCAGAGGACTCAACATCCACTCCTTAAGCACGGTCACGGCGTGAGTGAATCACATCGACCGTGTAAAAAATCAAGCGACCATTTTACCAGCAAGCGCGGGTTGGTCATAGGGTTTTGTCGAACAGGTGTTCATTTTAAATGGGTAATCACCTTAAAAATTCGCATAATGTTGCATTTGTTACTTTTATATGAGACATCCAACTTATTTTTTCATACCCAACTCTTGAAGACGTTCAGCCAAATATGACTTGGCCGTATAACGTTCGGATAAAACCACATCTTCTTTTGGGTGCAAAAACAATGGCAAAGACACTCGACTGACATTGAATTGGGGTTCCGTTGGATTCACCACCCGATGGATGGTGCTGGGATAATAACCCCGCGACGCCTCCTGCAACATGTCGCCCGTGTTAATGATCAACATGCCAAAATCACAAGGCACCTCCATCCAAGTCCCATCCTTGGCCAACACTTGTAAACCGGGTGCATTGGCCGCAGGCAACACAGTGAGTAAATTGATGTCACCATGCGCTGCCGCACGGACAGAACCTTCAGGCTCATCCCCAGTCAAAGGTGGATAATGCAAAACCCGTAACAAAGTTTGCTGCGAACCTTCAATCATGCTTGATAGTGGTTGGCTATAAAACTGGCTGATGTCAGGTGGCGTGTACTGCTGCACCCATGACAGTAATTCTGCGGCCAAAGCACTGGCTTGAGCATAATAATCCATGGCTTCTGCACGCAAATGCTCTGGCACACGCCCCCACGGATAAACATGGTAAAACTCTTTAAAATCCTTGACTGTCTCGCCTTTGGCGGTTTCAGATACAGCGGTTGAAAAATAACCATCAAACCGCTCAGAACTGAAAGCCAACCCTTCTTTATCGCCGTTTTGAAAAAAATCCAGCCAGCGTTCAAAAATGCTGCGTACCAATGATTCAGGAATGGGGTGATTGATCAACACACCAAATCCAGTTTCGTGCAGTGATGCCGCAAAATCTGCGGCAGCAGTTGGGCTGCAGTAGTCCACCACTGAAATTGCCATGTCAACCTCCTACAAATGACGTTTGCACCCAGTCACAGGGGCGTGCTGAGGATGTTTTCGATCAAAGTCAACACGCCGGCTTTGTCGACACCGAGACACACATGCACATTGTCACGTTTTGACCAATAGTCTTCAGCATACACTTGGCCTTTGGGTGCGAAAAAAGTCTTGCCAGCACCTGCACCGCTTTGTACCACTTCAATCTGGCCTTGCTCTGTGGTGAACAGCTCTGGGTTGGTCACATACATCACGGTCGCTGGATCATGCACAGAGAAACCATCAAACCCAGCCACATTACGGTAAAAGTTTGCATAAAATTCGCAGATTTTTTTCAAAAACCCACCCACCACAGGCGATTTTTCAGCGATACGCGCCATCGGCTCATCGGGCATAATGGTTTTCCACGTCACATCCAAGCCCACCATGACGACTTTCCATGGTGCTTCAAAAACAAGTTGTGCCGCATGGGGGTCATTCCAAATGTTCGCCTCAGCACCCGGCGAGACATTGCCTTTTTCATGTGCTGCACCGCCCATGATGACCACTTCTTTTACTTTATTTGCAATGGATGGGTCTTTTTTCAAGGCCAAAGCGATGTTGGTTAAAGGTCCTATCGGCACGAGCACCACTTCATTCGGATGTTCATGAATGGTTTTGATGATGAAATCCGCCGCACTCAACGCATGTGGTTTGAAATCACTTGGGTAGTTCACCTCGATGTCACCAAAGCCATTTTTCCCATGCACAAAATCAGGGAAGCCATGTGGCGCTTGCACTGAGGGCACAGCTTCACCTTTTGCCACGGGGACATGTTTGATGTTCAACAAATCCACCAAGTAGCCTGCGTTCACAGTTGATTGCTCAACAGATACATTGCCAAACACCGTGGTCAGACCAAGCAATTCCAAATCAGGGTGCAACGCAGCAAAAGCAATCGCCAATGCGTCATCGACGCCTGGATCCGTGTCGATGATGATTTTGGTTTTTTGATTCATAACAATCCTTAAATAATACTTCAATATTTTTAAAGGAACACAAAACAAGTTTGCCTTCCAAAAAAGAGCCACTAACCACAAACAATGCCTAAAAACAGCTGATTCAGAACCATTTGAAGCGACTTCTGTCAGAGCCTTCTTCACAAAAGCACCAACATCCAATCACAACAAAGCAAGTTTTGACGGTGTCCGCATGACCCTAAATCACTTCCGATGCCACAGGGATGGCCGATACAGCACCCAACCGCGTCACCGTAATCGCAGCCGCTTTTGTCGCACGAATCAAAGCCTGCTCAACCGTCATCCCCGCCGCCATGCTTGCCAAATAATAACCAATGAATGTGTCACCAGCTGCAGTGGTATCAACCACCTCAACCTTTTGCGCAGCCACGGTAAAAGTCCCGACCTCACCTGCATAGCGCACACCCTCCCCCCCCAGAGTGAGCACCACATTGTCACATTTGGTGCATAAAACATCCAACGCACGTTCAATGTTCTCCTCCCCCGACAATTGCATTGCTTCAACCTCGTTGACCACCAAGGTGTGCACATGCGCCAAAGGCAAGGCCGCTAAACCCGCATGACACGGGGCTGGATTGAACATGATTTTTTTACCATGGGCATGTGCAGCGCGCATGATGGTGTCAATGGCATTGGTCTCATTTTGCAACAATACCCACTCCACCTCAGCATCACCCAACAGTGCATTGATCTCCATTTCGCTCATGCAATGGTTTGCCCCTGCATGTAAAAGAATGCAGTTCTCTCCCTCGCGGTTGACTTGAATGATGGCATGACCCGTCGCCTCGTTCACGCCCACAATCGCGCCCATGTTCAAACCCAATGCAGTCAACTCTTGTAACAGCCACACATCATCCACGCCCACATGACCCACATGCATGACATTGGCACCTGCGCGCTGCATTGCAACGGTTTGGTTCAAACCTTTGCCACCCAAGCCTTTGCTGTACGCCAAGCTGGATAAAGTTTCACCTGGCTGCACAAAATGATCCACTTGATAAACATGGTCAATGTTAATTGAGCCAAAATTCAAAATAGTATGCATTAACGTTCTTTCACATAAGGACGACCAACCGCTTTGGGCGCAACCGCTTGACCAACAAAACTTGCCAGCAACACAATGGTCAGCACATACGGCATGGCACTGAACACCTGCGATGGAATTTCCTTCAAGCCAAACATGGGCACACCCTGTAAACGATCCGACAAAGCCCCCAACAAACCAAACAACAAACACGCCCAAAATGCTGGCCAAGGCTTCCACTTACCAAAAATCACCGCCGCCAACGCCATGAAACCCATGCCCGCGCTCATGTCACGCACGAAACCTCCATTTTGCGCCATTGAAAGCGCCACGCCCGTCAGGCCACACATGATGCCCGTATACACCAAAGCCAAATAGCGCAAGCGCACCACCGACAACCCTGCGGTGTCAACGGCATTTGGCTCCTCGCCAACCGCACGAATGCGCAAACCCAAGCGAGTTCGATACAGCAAGAAGGCCGTCAAAAATACCGATGCGACCGCAATGTACGTGAAAACATTATGTCCTGAAATCACTTTTTCATAAAAAGGCCCGATCACAGGCGCATTGTGTAAAGCCTCCACCCCAGGAAAAACAATGGGCTTAAAGCGCAACTCATCAGGCAACAAGGGTGTTTGCCCGCCTTTTTGAAACCACGCCTGTCCCAACACCAAAGTCAGCCCTGAAGCCAACACATTGATCGCCAAACCAGACACCACATGATCACCTTTTTGACTGATGGTGGCAAAGCCATGCAGCATTGAAAACACAACTGAAGTTAACACCGCAGCCAACACAGCCAACGGCACAGAACCCGACAAGCTGGCAACCGCCGCCCCAGCAAAAGCAGACATGAGCAATTTGCCTTCCAAGCCAATGTCCACGGTGCCTGAGCGCTCCGCAATCAGGCCCCCCATGGCAACCAAAATCATGGGCACGGCTTGACGCAGACCACTGCCCATCACATTGGCCATGGTGACGATTAAATCATTCATGCTCCACCCCTTATTTTTTGATACCAGCCCTCAATCGGTTTGCGAACCAAACCATCCAACGCCGCCACAAAGAAGATAATCAGCCCTTGAATCACCACATTGAACTCAGGGCTGATCTCAGGCAAATCAAATTGCATCTCCGAGCCACCTTGCGCCAATGCACCGAACAACAGTGCAGACAGCACCACGCCAACGGGATGATTCCTGCCCATTAAAGCCACGGCGATGCCCATAAAACCAACCCCAGACGTAAATGACAAGCTCAATCGACCTTGTGCGCCGTACACCACATTGACCGCCATCAAGCCCGCAAGTGCCCCTGAAAGCACCATGGCAATGATGATGGTGCGCGACACCGAAATGCCGGCATAACCTGCAGCTTGTGGATTTTGCCCGACCACACGAATTTCATAACCCAAGCGTGAACGCCAAATCAGCCACCACACCAACGCGGCCGTGGCCAAAGCCAAGAAGAATGAAAAATTCAACGGCGTATCCGCAAAACCTAAAAAGGGCATCATGTCCGCCAAACGCGGCAGCACCGAGCTGGCGGCAAAATTATCTGAATCCGTCGAACCTTCACTTTTCGACAACCAAAAACGCATCGCATAATTCATGAACGCAAACACGATGTAATTCAACATGATTGTCGTCACCACCACGTGCGCACCACGCTTCGCTTGCAGCACACCAGGAATAAAGCCGTACGCCCCGCCAAAAACCAAAGCCGCGATGATGGCCACAATGAACATCAACGGTGCGGGCAACAAATTCCCCAATGCCAAACATGCCAAAGTCACGCCCAAACCCGCAAAGTAGGCCTGCCCCTCACCGCCAATATTGAACAGCCCCGCATGAAACGCCACCACCACCGCCAAGCCTGTGAAAATCAATGATGTGGCATTGTACAAAGTCGATGGCAAACCCGTGTCCAAATTAAATGCACCGCGAATCAACACGCCCAAGACATCCAATGGGTTTTGACCAATCAACAACACCAGCAACGATGCCAAACCAAAGGCCAAAACCAATTGCACCAACGGAATACAAAACCCCGTCAACCACAGCGGCATGCCCTGAGGTGAATGGGCTTGAACTTGCTTTTGCTCCGCCATCATTGACCTCCTTTTTTATTGTGATCATCCATACTTTCCGTACTCGCCATCATCATGCCAATCGCCCGACAATCAGCCCCATGGCCACTCAATTCACCCGTTAATTGCCCCTGATTCATGACCAGTATGCGATCCGACAGGGTCAGCACCTCATCCAATTCGACCGAAACCATCAAAATGGCCGCGCCCGCATCGCGGGCTTTGACCAACTCTTTATAAATCAGCTCAATCGCACCGATGTCCACGCCGCGCGTCGGTTGCCCAACCAACAGCACCTTGGGTTGACGCATCATTTCACGGGCAATGATGAGTTTTTGTTGATTCCCACCCGACATGTTGGCGGAACGGATTTCAGGTAAGTTCGGGCGCACATCAAACGCTTTAATCAAGCGCAATGCGGCGTCGCGTACCTTCTGTACACTGAGAGACAAGCGGGAGCCAAGCGATGCATCATGGTGATAACCCAAAATAGCCGACTCCGCCATGCTGAAATTTTTGAGCAGACCTTGACCCAAGCGGTCTTCGGGGATGTGCGCCACGCCGACAGCACGTAATTCTTTTGGTGTTGGCCATGTTTTGCAGTTGTAAGCGGGTTGACCATCCGCGACAAAATCGATCACGCCCACACCATCGTGGTCGCCACGCAGTTCACCCGCGAGGATTTTTAACAATTCAGTTTGTCCATTGCCCGAGACACCTGCCAGACCCACGATTTCACCCGCATGCAAATCGAACGACACATTTTTTAAGCGTTTCAGCCCTTTGGCATCGGTATACGACAAGTGCTTAACCGACAGGTACACTTGGGATTGATCTGGATTGCCTTTGGGTAAATCTTTGGCCACTGGGCGACCGACCATCAATTCGGCCAGTTCTTCTGCATTGGTTTCGCTTGTTTTTCGATGCGCGACCATTTTGCCGCCACGCATGATGGAAATATTGTCCGTCACGTCCATGATTTCACGTAATTTATGCGTGATGATGAGGACCGTCACGCCTTGTGCCCGCAAGTCGCGCAGCACATCGAACAATTGATCCGCTTCTTGTGGCGTGAGCACACCCGTGGGCTCATCAAGAATCAAAATTTTTGCTTGGCGGTACAAGGCCTTGAGGATTTCGACCCGCTGCTGCACCCCCACCGCCAATTCGCCAACCGGCTCATCCAGCGGCACTTCCAGTCCGAACTGTTTTGAAATGCTTTCCAACCGCTGACGGGTTTTGGCTTTGGAGACATTCAGAGACCATGAGTCTTCTGCACCAAGTAAAATATTTTCCAATGCCGTCAACGGCTCAACCAACATGAAGTGCTGATGCACCATGCCCACGCCATGTGCAATCGCCTGCATAGAGTTGGTCATTTTGACGACGTGACCATCAATCAAAATCTCGCCTGAATCGGCCTCATAAAAACCATATAGGACGGACATGAGTGTTGACTTGCCCGCGCCATTTTCACCAATGATGCCGTGAATGGTGCCTTTGGGAATGGTTAAATCAATGTCTTGGTTGGCCCACACACTGCCAAAACGTTTATTGATGTGGCGCAGTTCAACCGCCAAGGGTGCTGATGATGTGCCTTCTTGTGCATTGGACATCGGCATCTCCAATTTTTAAGAGTTTTAATAGGGTATTGAGGGCGGCGATGACCGTCTGTTTTGGAGAGTTGATGCCATATAAAGGTTCCCTCCAACGAATACTTAGAGAAGAAGAGAAAAAACCTTTTCTGTCTTTTTCATCAAGATGCCCATCACAACATGATGGGCATCTTGATGAGTTGACTGACGTTATTTATTTACCATCACAGGCCACTTTGATTTTACCGTCAATGATGTCTTTTTTGATTTGAGCCACTTTGGTGCGCATGTCGTCGGTAACCAAAGCTTTATTGTGCTCATCATCCGCCCAGTCCACACCATTTTCAGCCAAACCCAAAGACACGGGGCCTGCTTTGAACTGCCCAGCAGCCGCTTCGGTGAATGCGTTTTTCACCGCCACATCCACCCGTTTGACCATTGAAGTCAACATCGTGCCAGGGAACAGGTAGTTTTGGTTGCTGTCCACGCCAATTGCGAATTTTTTATTGTCTTTGGCCGCTTGATAGACGCCATTGCCCGTGCCGCCTGCTGCTGCAAAAATCACATCCACACCACGGTCGAACTGGGCTTTTGCCAATTCACCACCTTTGGTTGGGTTATTCCATGCCTCGCCCGTTGTGCCGACCGTGCTTTTGATGACTTCAGCTTTTGGATTGGCGTATTTCGCGCCCAGTTCGTAACCACACGAGAATTTACGAATCACAGGGATGTCCATGCCACCAATAAAACCCACTTTACCAGAAGCGGACTTCATCGCCGCCAACGCGCCGACCAAGAAAGAACCTTCTTGTTCACGGAATTGCACCGATTTAACATTTGGCTGTTTGACCTCAGAATCCACGATCACAAAGTTTGATTTGGGCAATTCTTTGGCGATTTTATCCAAGGCTTCTGCGCTGTTAAAACCCATGGTTACAACGGGGTTGCCACCGCGCTGCGCCATTTTACGCAGCACACCTTCAAGTTCTGTTGGATTTTTCAACTCAAAATCCATATAGCTTTTGCCCGTCTCTTTTTTGAAGGCTTCTGCACCATTGTAAGCGGACTCATTGAATGATTTATCAAATTTACCACCCGCATCAAAAATGATCGCTGGACCACTCGCTGGATCAACCTTGGCCTCTGTTTTAGCATCTGCCGCCGCAGCGGGTGCCGCAGCGTCTTTTGGTTTGTCTTTGGCACCGCATGCAGCCAAAGTTAAAGCGGTGAATGCTGAAGCCAATAAAATGTGTTTGCTAGTCATGTGCAACCCCTTATGTGTCCGACGACCGTCGAGTGCATTTCGCCGAGTTTTAGTTAAAATACGAGTACGATGTGTGTTTTTATACGACATTCACTTAATCGTACATGATTTTTTACACATTTTCACCTGTTTTTGATGATTCATCGCAATTCCTAAATCAGTCCAATCAGAGCACCCGTTCATGTGGATTCATACTTGGTGAAAAGCCCAAGTGATTCGAGGTTTTGCTTGGGTCATGCCCCCTGACCTCTGCCATTTCGTTTAAATGATTAACAAGCCCACGGAGGCTTTACGTCTTTGGCTTCACGGTGTTTGCCTTATTGGGAATGAGCTACACCTGCCTTTCTGCCCAAAACATCACGTTTAAAGCACATTAAAATAAAGCCTGCCAAAAGCAATGATTGGCGGTTGTGATTAACCAAATCTTCATTTGACATCGCCTCGCTTTCCCCGTAAAGTGACACCGTTCGTTAGGAGAGCATTGCTGTTCCAATCTAATCAGCAATCGCCGAAGGTGAATTCCCAAAAAACTCTCAGGCAAAAGGACTATCGAACAGATGCACATCATTCTGGAGAGCGTCAGCACGCGCTGACCACCGAAGGGGCGCGCAGAGACAAACTTTGCCATAATCTCTCAGGTACCAAGGACAGAACGGGACTTTATTCACAAGCCACAGCACACCGCGTGGCTTTCCCGGGATGCACCACCATGACTTTAAAACACACTGTTTTACACTCCACTCACATTGCCGCTCAAGCGCGCATGGTCGACTTTGGCGGCTGGGACATGCCCGTCAATTATGGCTCTCAAATCGAAGAACACCACACCGTCCGCAGCGATGCGGGCATGTTTGACGTCTCGCACATGCGTGTCGTGGACATCACAGGCGATAAAGCTCGTGATTTTTTACGCTATGTTTTGGCCAATAACGTCGATAAACTGCAAGTCGCGGGCAAAGCGTTGTACTCGTGCATGCTGCGCCCTACCGGCGGTGTGATTGATGATTTGATCGTTTACTATTTCAGTGAAGACTTCTTCCGCTTGGTGGTCAATGCAGGCACGGCCGATAAAGACATCGAGTGGTTGAGCGCACAAAATGCCGATGGTCAATTCGGTCTGGTCATCGAGCCACGCCCTGATTTTGCCCTCATCGCGGTACAAGGCCCCAACGCGCGCGCCAAAGTATGGGCGACCTTCCCATTCACACAAACGCCGTCCGAAAACCTCAAGCCGTTCAATGCTGCACGCATTGAACACGATGGCGGCGAATGGATGGTCGCTCGCACAGGTTATACCGGCGAAGATGGCTTTGAAATTGCCGTTCCTGCGGCCATCGCAGCAGATGTCTGGGCTCAACTAACCGCCAATGGCGTTCGCCCCGCAGGCCTCGGTGCACGCGACACCCTGCGCCTCGAAGCGGGCATGAACCTGTACGGCCAAGACATGGATGAAACGGTTAACCCGCTCAATGCAGGTTTGGCATGGACGGTCGATCTGGTTTCAGAGCGCGATTTCATCGGCAAGTCAGCCCTCAACCAATCGTCACAACTCGTCGGTTTGGTTTTACTGGACAAGGGCGTTTTGCGCAGCCATCAAGCAGTTGAAACCACGCACGGCAAGGGTGAAACCACCAGTGGTACATTCAGCCCCACCATGCAACAGTCCATCGCATTCGCACGTGTGCCTGTGGGTGTTCAAATCGGCGACACCGTTCAAGTCATCATCCGCGACAAAAAACTCAATGCCAAAGTTGTCAAACTGCCATTTGTACGCAATGGCAAAGTTTTGGTTTAAAATCATGACCATGCCCGCCATCCCCGTGCAAGTGAAAATCCAGTCCAATGTGCAGCATGTATTAACCACTTTGGCATCAGCGGTGCGCTCTGCGCCCTTCGGGATTCCCACTTATGCGGGCATGACGGATTTGTAAACGCAATCTCCATTTTCATCATTTCAAAAAAGGATTTCACATGTCAGTCAATCAAACCCTCAAATACGCCGCCAGCCACGAATGGATCAATGTCGAAGCCGACGGCACCATCACCGTGGGCATTTCCGATCACGCCCAAGCCGCTTTGGGTGACATCGTGTTCCTCGAATTGCCAGAAGCAGGCCTTGAAGTGAGTCAAGAAGAAGCGATCGCCGTCGTCGAGTCGGTCAAAGCCGCCAGCGACATTTACGCCCCCGTCAGCGGCACAATCATTGCCCGCAACGATGCAATCGCCGACACGCCTGAAGCCATCAATGACAAGCCTTATGACAGCTGGTTATTCAAGATCAAACCAAGCAATCTGGCCGATGTTGAGGGCTTGTTAACGGCCGAAGCTTATGCGGCCAGCATTGGCGAATAAACCAAAACGATGAATTGAATGTGCATGGGTGGCGATGGCTGAATTCAACCCATCCCATGCAAAGTTGTTTGCCCAGAGCATGAGCAAACCCATCGCGCTTATCACCCACCCACCTGCTGTTTGGGTCTCCCCAAAGCAGGTTTTACTTTTTGGGACCCCTTTATGACCAGCACCACTTTCGCCGCCCGCCACATCGCGCCCGACGTTTCCGATCAATCTCACATGCTGCACACCTTGGGTTATGGCTCATTGGATGAGTTCATTGCCGCCGTTGTGCCCGACAACATCCGCCGTGACAACATGGCTTTGGGTGAATTCACCCGCGGCTATTCTGAAGAAGCAGCCATTGCTCGCCTGCGCGAACATGCCGATCAAAACCAAGTACTGAAGAGCTTCATTGGTCAAGGTTACTACGGCACGCACACACCTGCCGTCATCCTGCGCAATGTGTTGGAAAACCCCGCATGGTACACAGCCTACACGCCCTACCAGCCTGAAATTTCACAAGGTCGCCTCGAGGCGTTGTTGAACTATCAACAAATGATCATCGACTTGACGGGCATGGACATTGCCAACGCATCAATGCTCGACGAAGCCACAGCCGCCGCAGAAGCCATGACACTCGCGCTGCGCAATTCAAAATTAAAAAATGATATTTTTTACGTCTCCGAAGACATTTTTCCGCAAACCCTTGAAGTCATCCAAACCCGCGCCAAACCACTGGGCATTGAAGTGCGTGTGGTGGCCAATTTGGACGAGGCGATCAGCAACGATTGTTTTGCAGTTTTGGTGCAATACCCCGCAGCCAGTGGCGCATTGAACGATTACAGTGAACTCGCGACCGCAGCACACGCACAAGGTAAAGCGGTCATCGCCTGCTCGGATTTACTCGCGTTAACCCAGCTCAAATCACCTGCGGAATGGGGTGCGGACATCGTCATCGGCAACACACAACGTTTCGGTGTGCCTTTCGGTTTCGGTGGCCCACACGCCGCTTTCATGGCAACCAAAGATGCATTTAAACGCTCCATGCCTGGTCGCTTGGTCGGCGTATCCGTTGACGCACAAGGCAACCCCGCATTGCGTCTCGCGTTGCAAACCCGCGAACAACACATTCGCCGCGAAAAAGCCACTTCGAATATTTGTACGGCTCAAGCTTTATTGGCGATCATGGCCAGCATGTATGCGGTTTATCACGGCCCCGATGGTTTGAAAAAAATCGGCGCGCGCGTGCACCATTTGACCTCATCGGTCGCAGCGGCACTGACCGCAGCCCATGTCACAGTGGTCAACAACACATGGTTCGATACATTGACACTCAAAGTCAAAGACGCATCGACATTGCACCACGCTGCACATGCGGCAGGCTTGAATTTACGCGCCATTGATGCGCAGCATGTTGGCGTTTCAATTGATGAAACCACCACTGCGGCGGACATCCATGCCCTGCTCACCTTGTTTGATGCCGCCCCCGTACACCACGATGCAGATACCATTCCTGCCGCGTTGCGTCGTGAAAGCGCATTTTTGACGCATCCTGTTTTCAACACGCACCATTCAGAGCACGCGATGTTGCGCTATTTGCGCGAGTTGTCAGACAAAGATTTGGCGCTCGACCGCACCATGATTCCGCTGGGTTCGTGCACAATGAAGCTCAACGCCACCAGTGAAATGCTGCCCGTGACGTGGCCTGAGTTTGGGCACATCCACCCATTCGCACCCAACTCACAAACAGCCGGTTACCGCGCCATGATTCAAGAAGTTGAAGCCATGCTGGTCGCCGCAACAGGCTACGCCGCAGTCAGCTTGCAACCAAACGCAGGCTCGCAAGGCGAATACGCAGGTTTGCTCATCATTCAAAAATACCACGCCAGTCGTGGCGAATCACACCGCAACATTTGTCTCATCCCTTCATCGGCACACGGCACCAACCCAGCTTCCGCTGCAATGGTGGGCATGAGCGTGGTCGTGGTCGCCTGTGATGAGCGCGGCAACGTTGACGTGGCGGACTTGAAAGCCAAAGCCGAACAACACAGCGCGAACCTCGCCGCTTTGATGATCACCTATCCATCAACACACGGTGTATTCGAGAAAAGCATCACCGAAATTTGCGACACCGTGCACGCGCACGGTGGCCAAGTCTACGTTGACGGTGCCAACATGAACGCCATGGTCGGGCTGTGCGCACCGGGTCAATTTGGTGGCGATGTCTCGCATTTGAATTTGCATAAAACCTTCGCCATCCCTCATGGCGGTGGCGGTCCTGGCATCGGCCCCGTCTGTGTTGCAGCACATTTGGAACAATTTTTACCGAACCTCAACGCCATCGGCTACCAACGCGATGCGCATGGCATCGGTGCCATCTCTGCTGCACCTTACGGCAGCGCAGGCGTATTGCCGATCACATGGATGTACATTGCCATGATGGGTGCGGCGGGTCTAACTGAAGCCTCAAAAGTGGCCATTTTATCTGCCAATTATTTGGCAAAATGCATCTCTCAGCATTTTCCGATCCTCTACACGGCTGAAAACGGTCTCGTTGCCCATGAATGCATCGTTGATGTCCGTGGCGTAAAAGAGACCGCAGGCATCACCGTCGATGACATTGCCAAACGCTTGATGGATTTTGGTTTCCACGCCCCGACCATGAGCTTCCCTGTCGCTGGCACACTCATGATCGAGCCAACCGAATCGGAGCCGCTTGCTGAACTCGACCGCTTCATCACCGCCTTCGCCACCATTCGTGCCGAAATCGCTCAGGTTGAAGCAGGCGAATTGCCCGCCGAGGACAATCCTTTGAAACATGCACCTCACACCGCAGCGGTTGTGTGTGCAAATGAATGGACACACGCCTATCCACGCGAACAAGCCGCATATCCTGTTGCGTCATTGCGCACCCGAAAGTACTGGCCACCTGTGGCTCGGGTGGACAATGTGTACGGCGATCGAAATTTGTTTTGCAGCTGCATACCCGTAGGTGAATATGAGGCCTAAACATATGAGGTCTAAGCAATAATAAAATCCCGCATGCACATGCGGGATTTTATTATTCATGGGCTGTCCTTAAAGACAAGGCCAAATGCCAGCATCAACCCTCATTGACACAATATTGTGACGCAACAAATACGCTGCTTTATCGCTGACCGCACGCATTACGATGTTTTTTCAACGACCACAAGCGGCACCACTTTACCATCATTGTCTTGACCAAGCATTTGGCGAACGTCACGTAAACTTTGTTTAATGCGTTCAGTGACGGCATCGGCGGCTTGCACATCGGCTGCGGTGATGTGCTCGGGTTGTTGAGCGTAAAGGAGTCCATTGAGCATGCGTTCACCGTGGCTGCCTGTTTTATGACGGTAGTGAACACCCGGTTGATCAAACAGGGTACCAATGGTCAGGCTGTCATTATATAAGGCAAGGTTAAAAGCGATGTCTTCGCCACCAAAGCATTTAAAAAGGTCATCGTGTGGGAATCCACCTGCGGCCAAGTAGATGCTGCGTTTGATAACGAGGTTGCCAGCGCCAAGCATTTCGATGCGCCACCACGCTTGGGCGAATTGCTCATGCGCGGTGTAATGTTCA
This sequence comes from uncultured Burkholderiaceae bacterium, assembly GCA_937862905.1. Lineage (GTDB taxonomy): Bacteria > Pseudomonadota > Gammaproteobacteria > Burkholderiales > Burkholderiaceae > Hydromonas. The sequence goes on from CALMCL010000016.1 coordinate 45,145, forward strand.
GGCCAAGCGAGCGGGTGGAAAGCAAGGTGAATGGCAGCGAGTTCAGGCATGGCACGAAAAGCGTGGGCGGGCGCATCAAGGGCGTAGCGCTCATACACATCATCGGCATCGAGAAAGGCAATGTGGGGTTCATTGACATGCAACGCACCCCAGTTGCGCGCGAGGGATGCACCGCTGCGGGTGGGCATACACAGAAGCCTGATTTTATCTGGGTGTTGGCATGCGAGTTGCTCAGCGATGTGGCGACTGTGGTCGGTGGACTGATCGTCGATGATCCAGATGCTGCTGACAGCGACTTGCATCAGTGCGCTGTGAACGGCTTCGGCAAGGGTGTCCGCGGCGTTGTAACATGGGATGATAACGGCAATGTGAGGTGTGCTCATGCGTGCTTTCGTCGTATCGAGAGGGTGTGCAGGAAGGTGTGCTCAGTGTAAAGGAGTGTCGATGCATTGACTTCATTTTTGAAGCCCTTCATCCATAAAAGTAACATTTCAGTACAATTCCCTTTACATAAATGTCATGTTTGGGATTAGAATATTTACGTGGCTGGAGATGCCATGACGTTCCGATGTTGCTTGGGCACAGCGGTCGCAGTGCCCATTATTCCCATTTAAAAAAGAGGCCATCATGTCCATTGATCATTACCCCGCTCTGACAGAAATTAATTTAAAAGGTGTTGCCGTTTACGCGCAACCCCCTAAGCGTGCGCACAATGAAGTGTCCCTCACTTCCAGTGCGACAGAGGTGATGACAGATTTCCACCACCATCCAGCAATCACCATACAGTCTGACATTTCAATTGACGATGCCAATGCGAAAATGATTTCATTTGGAATTCGCTCTTTGTTGGTGACGAACAGCAGCGACCAGATCATCGGCATCATGACGGCCACGGATATTTTAGGCGAAAAACCGATGAAGGTTTTACAACAGCGCGGTGGACGTCACCAAGACATCACCGTGTATGATGTGATGACGGCCAGCGATCGTTTGTTTTTTGTGCATTATGATGATTTAAAAAATGCGAAAGTTGGTCATGTGCTGCAAACATTAAAGCAATCAGGTCGCCAACACACATTGGTGTTAGAGGAAGATGATGCGGGCAATGAAATTGTGCGTGGCATCGTCTCTGCGGCACAGATTGCACGTCAGCTGGGCTTATCGCATCACGGGGATGTCGCACGCACGTTCATGGAAGTTGAACACGCATTGAAATAAGATGTGAGGGCAACGTGGCTTCATCACCCAGCCATGATATAAATAAAACATTCAGACCAAAAATCCCGTTGAAACGGGATTTTTTTGCGTCGATACGATGGCTTTTGACATGAACAAAAGAGGATGGGACAATAAAAAGCCGCTTAAGCTTGCATATTAGTTCAGAATTTGATATATTTCTTTAAGGATATTCATATATCTTTATGGCTACCTCTGACGTCAGGCAAACAAATGAACTGACTTTAAGAAATATTCAGCCATATGTTATCAATTCTTTTTATTTTTCCAAATCCATACAGGAGTTTTTATGCGAACGTCTTTACAGATACTGTCTACACTGCTGGCGGCTCACATCGCCATCACCGCACAAGCACAAGTTTTGGACACCACCCTCCCCCCAAGCACGGCCACAGAAACAACGACGGCACCAACGATGGCTCCATCAACAGCAACAGCTCCATCAACGGCATCATCGACAGCCACAGCAACACCTGCCACCACACCAGCCGAAGCAAGTCCAGCGACTGCAACCGTTGAACCCATTGCCCCAAAAACACCGGCAACGCCAACTACGGCTGTGACTTCCAACAAGTCAATCACCCATTGGTTGTGCGGCGAGAAAGCCACGCCGTTGTTGCTGACCAACGATGACACCAAAGGTTTAATAGAAATTGGCAACAGCACTGTCGAAATGAACCATGTGCCCACCGAACAGGGTGTGAGCTACAGTGCCGCTGATGGCTCGGGTGCGAGCTTCACCATCATGAACAATGCCGCAGTGCTTGTTGCTGTCAATAAAGACAAAACCTCATGTGCTTTGGTTGAGCAACCTGCTGTGACCCAATAACACATACACCATCGTGACTCCCTCTAACCGTGCATCGCTTGCTTTAACCGTGGTGCACGGTATTTTTTATAGGCGTATGCAGCATCCACAGGTTTAAATCAAACCAGAGCCAAATCACGCAACAGATCGATGTGTGCGGGCTCGGTGTTTAAGCAAGGCAAGTAATGGTAATCAACCCCGCCACGTGCCATAAAGACCTCACGCAACTCGATATTAACCTCTTCCAAAGTTTCTAAACAATCGGCTGCGAACCCGGGACACATCACGTCAACACGGCGTGTGCCTTTGTTCGCCAACAACTCAAGCGTGGCTTGTGTGTAAGGTTGCAACCATTTTTGAGCCCCAAAACGTGATTGAAACGAGAGTTTCACTTCATTTTCAGTCAAACCCAATGCTTGTCGCAACAACGCTACCGTGTGAAGGCATTGTGTTTGGTAAGGATCACCGCGTTGAACATTGCGTTCAGGTAGGCCGTGAAAACTCAGCAGCAACACATCGCCCGCCGTAAAGTCTGGCCGACCATGCTCTTGCCAGTGCTTGAGCACGCTGGCTTTGAGTGCCTCAATGTATGCAGGATGTGCATGGTAGTCTTCGACCACATCGTAGGTGAGCGGGAGTTTATGCTGAACCATCGCAGCTTTGAGCGCATCATCCACTGTGGCGGTGGTGGTCATCGAATATTGTGGGTACATGGGGATGACGCGAACATGATTGAAACCATCGGCAACAATGCGTTTCAAAACATCGGCGACTGCTGGATTCTGATAGCGCATCGCCCAATACACACGACGACCCTTTTCACCCTCTTGATCCATCCGAGCGTTCAGTGCCTGCGCCTGTGCCGCTGTGATCGCTTTCAATGGCGCGCCTTCGGCTTGCCAAATGGCAGCGTATTTCTCAACCAATTTGGGCGGACGTGTGCGCAAAATGATGCCGTGTAAAATGGGCCACCAAAGCAATTTAGGGATGTCCACAACGCGACGATCCCCCAAAAACTCAGCGAGATAACGGGCAATGGCGGGAGCGGTTGGTTCGTCGGGCGAACCGAGATTGACCAGCAAAACAGCGTGTTGGGTTGAGTTCATGGGGTGTTCTTTTATCAATGGGTCACAATGTACATCTGCACCGTAGTGTGTTTGTTTTGTTTGCTGAAGCAACGCAACATCATGAAATAGCAATTCACTTTTAGAGTTTTTTTGATGACAACACATGACCGATGATGATGGATGAAATGGGTCACGCGGCATTCATCACACCAATCATGCAACAATTCACGCACTAAATCATCAAAAAATTAAGGAAAGTGAGACCCATCCATTGCCTCAACCAAACGATGGAATGATCAATGGGATGGCTTAAGGAGCGACCCTTCGTTTTTTCTCACATCCTTAATTTTCGCTGGAAGCCTCTCGAGTCAGCAATTGCTGCACAGCATCGGCAGGCGACAAGCCATCCAACACCGCACACACGACTTTTGTGATGGGCATGTCCACGCCATGTTGCGTCGCCAAAGCCGCCATCGCATGGGCACATAAAGCCCCTTCAGCCACGTGCCCCAGATTGGCCGTAATGTCTGCAATTGACCGTCCAGCACCCAACGCCAAGCCCACACGGCGATTGCGTGACAGGTTACCCGTGGCCGTTAAAATTAAATCACCCACCCCCGTCAATCCGCTCAATGTGGCTGGCTGTGCACCCAACGCCATGCCCAAGCGCATCATTTCGGCGATGCCTCGCGTGATGAGCGCCGCACGGGCGTTAGAACCCAACTCAAGGCCATCGCACACACCCGCAGCAATGGCCAATACATTTTTCAGTGCCCCACCAATCTCCACGCCGATGACATCGGTGCTGTGATAAATCCGTAAAGTGCTTTGATTGAGCTGCTGTACAAACCCCATGTTAAGGCGCTCATGCCCCGAGGCAAGCACCAACGCGCAGGGTAAATGCTGTGCGACCTCCGCCGCAAAAGAGGGACCCGACAAGACGCCAACGGGTGCATTTGAGCCAAACACATCGGCCACGATTTGATGTGGCAAAGCCAATGTGTCACGCTCCACGCCTTTGCACAGCCACACCATGGATGCTTCTGTGCCAGCATCGGCAATTTTATGGCACATGCTGCGCAAGGCAGACAGTGGTGTGGCGATGATGATGAGATCGCTGGCACTGCTGTGTTCGGCTAAAACTTTGTCGAAATGTTCGCTGAAGCGCAAGTGTGGGTGAAGGCGCGCATTGGGCAAATACGCGGTGTTGTAATGCGTTTGTGCCATGGACGACATGAGCACCTCGTCGCGCCCCCAAAGGGTGACACGGTGTTGGCTGGCCAATGCTGATGCCAAGGCGGTGCCCCACGCACCTGCACCAAGAACAACTATTTTCATCGCTGCCTAAAAAAAATACGGGAAAAATAAAGACCGCTGTTTTCACGCTTTTAAAGCTTGAATTTTGACAGGGAAGCCCTGACAAAAACGAAACGAAATCAAAGGGGCGCGAACAAGTTATTGTTAAACTGAACCTGCGTTTGAAACTAAGCCTGCGTTTGATCAATTGATCGGCACAAACTGACTTATTCCGAGCCATCCCTCAAGTTCATTGAACAGTTGGGGTCACTGCATTGCCAATTTTATCTTGGTAAAACTGTTCAAAATTCACTTCAGTCAAATGCAACGGTGGCAATGTGGCGCGTGTGAGTAAGTCAGCAACATTGGCGCGCAAATAAGGGTACAACATGGATGGACAAACGATGTGCAACACGGGTTGCAATTGATCTTCTGGCAAGTTGCTGATTTCAAAAATACCCGCTTGTTTCGCTTCAACCAAGAAGAACACTTTGTCATTCAAACGCGCCGTCAATGTCACACTGACTTCAACTTCATACGCATCGCTGTCAAGTTGGCGATTTTCAGTGGATACTTCGACGGCGACTTGCGGTGCTTCATTTTCTAAAAAAACAGCAGGCGCGTTGGGCATTTCCAAAGAGGCGTCTTTTAAATAAACGCGGCGCAAATCAAAAGTGGGTTGTTGAGCTTGTTCTGACATGTTTTTTCCTAAAGGTCGTCGTATATGAAATGAAACAATATTTTTTAAAACAGTTGTAAAGTAAAAGCAGGCGATTAAGCTTCACTGTTCAATAAAGGCAACAAGCCGCCCGCCCGATCCAGTGCGGACAAGTCGTCAAAGCCGCCCACATGGGTATCACCAATGAACACTTGCGGCACCGTTCGACGTTGGGTGATGGCCATCATCTGCTCACGCAATGTGGGGTCTTCATCAACCCTGATTTTGTTAATCTCGGCCACCCCTTTTTGCTTGAGCAAAGTTTCTGCACGGGTGCAAAATGGGCAGTAGCCTGTGGTGTACATGGTGACTTTTTGCATGGTTTCAATCCTAGATTTCGCTGTGATTTTAATTAACTTAATTAGCTTTTAACGATCGGCAATTGCGCGTCTTTCCAAGCATTCAAGCCACCTTCGATGACATGAACATCGATGTACTCCGCTTTGGACAACAGCACGGCCGCCTTCACAGCCGTCACACCTCGATCACAGACCACGAGAACGGGCTTGTCTTTTTTCAACTTCAACAAAGGCAACTGCTCATTGAGGTTACTTAAAGGCAATGACTTCGCATTTTGAATATGACCCGCAGCATAGGCCTCAGCAGAGCGCACGTCAATGATTTGTGCACGTTTATTGATGAGCATCGTGGCTTCGGTCACGTTGATGCGTGAAGCCCGTGAACCCGTCAAGGCAGGCCAAAGCAATGCCCCACCTGAAATCGCCGCAATGGCCGCCAAGGCTAAATTCATAGGCTGTAAGAAGAAATCCACAATGTATCCTTATCTCGCAATTAAAATCATTAAAAAACAAAGGAAACATTATAGAATATAAACCGCCGCGCGTCCAAGGCATGCGCGTCAAATGCTCGAAAACACCGCTTTTCTTCAATCGCACCACCCGTTTGGGTTTGTTTTAAACATTTAATCGGCAGTCAATGACAGCCCATTAACAACCAATCGGCGGTGAGTTCATCTGATGCCATACCCAGAGTGACACAACTTGATGCGAGTGCATCTGTTGTGTGGCACAAAAAGAGGGTAAAATTCTATGGTTAATTTTAAAGGGGATGTAATGTATAAGGTTGTGTTATTTCGCGATGGCGAAAG
>CALMCL010000017.1 GCA_937862905.1 uncultured Burkholderiaceae bacterium
AATTGAAAATGCGCCATTTGGTGGCCTGTTGGATTTTTATCACGACGACTCTTACTATATTCCTTCGGACAGTGGTTTCATTAAATATTATCGGTATTCATACCGACGTCTGGGGGCGGTGGATTGGGTTGAAATCAACACGCCTCTTGCAAGGGGGTATCGCAGCGAATATTCGGATCGCTTACCGACGTATGAATCGTATCAAGTGGGGCCCAATACAGTTAATGGGCAATCCAGCTTGTTTGAGTTCAGACCCCGTGTTCCGCCCGCTGCAACGCCGGGCTCTACGGTTGTTGCACGCGAATGGCTGAACGGTAACTTCAGCGAAGTGGCTGCGAGCTGGGACACAACGGTCACTGCACCCGCGATGGCTGGCAGTACACCTGACCACGCAGGGACTTTTGAGGTGAAAATTGAGGTGTTTGGTGCGGACGGCGTGAAAGTGTTTCCAAACGCCGCCACATTTGCTTTCTTGATGCTCAATCACCTTGACACCAGCCAAACACGTTTGGCATCGCCATTTGAAGTTGTTGATGGTGCTTTTGTGATGAAAGTGCACGTGGACAACAATGCTGTTGTGGCCGATTTACCGCAACCCACGATAGGTTCAGGCATCACGGATGACGATTGTGGTTTCTTACGCTATACCGCAGGGCAAAAAGTGAACGTCAGCTATACGGCCGCACATCCGCATGATCAAGCCGTATTCATCTTTTCGATCACGCGCGGCTCTCATACACTGGGTTTGGCTTCAACTGTACCCACTTACATTGAAACGGCTGCATTGACAGCGCCCACAGGCAGCGCGAGTTACAGTTATAACTTGATCAGTGGCACATACCAAGCAAAATTTTTGGCTTCAGATTTGGTCGGCACATGCGGTAATGCGGCATTCGCAGCCCATCTTTCCGTGTATGGCAAAGTGACCAATGGCTATTGGCCGTTGGCAAACAATGCATCACGTTTGATTGCTTTTGCTTTGGCCACTTGATGTGCCGTGGATGTGTGGATGCGTGCATTGCTTCCAATAAATAGATGTAAAAAAGACGACCTCCTGTGCATCAGGAGGTCGTTTTTATTTGCTGATTAAATTTTTACCCATTTTTTCTGCACGGTGAAATTCAAGCAGGCATCATGGGTGTAGCGTACCACCCTCTACAATCAATCAAATCCCTGCAAGTCCTGCGTATTTACACTTTTACACTTGAATTTGTCATTTTTTTAATGTCTCGAAATGGTGGGTTGCCAAACAGTCGACCGTATTCGCGATTAAATTGCGACACGCTCTCATAGCCCACTTGAATCGCTGTGCTGCCCACATCGATTTTTTGGTTAAGCATCAATTGACGTGCCTCTTGTAGGCGCAATTGTTTTTGGTATTGTACGGGGCTCATGCCCGTAATGTTTTTAAAATGACGGCGAAAAACGGATGGACTCATGCATGCATTCGCAGCAAGGTCGTTCACCCTCATGATTTGAGTGAAGTTGACTTTAAGCCAAGCAATGGCCTGAACGATTTTTTGGCTGGGCGATTCTTTGGTGACGAAATGCCGTAGTTTTGAACCATGCGCACCCGCCAACAAACGCATGATGATTTCTTCCTGAATGAGTGGAGAGAGATGAGGGATTAACGTGGGCTCGTCGAGCAACTTTAGCAGTCGAACCAGTGCATCGTGTAAACCATCATCCAATGTTTCAATCGACATCGCATGAAAAGGATCTTCTTTTTTGGTGATCGGTGAATTCATTTTCGCGGCCAGTCGAACCACAGATTCCGCCTCGATTAACAATAACATCCCAATGTATGGCTCTGCGATGCTGGCGCGGGTGATGTGTGAGACCACGGGCACATCGACTGTGGTCAGCAAGGCTTTCCCCGGACTGTAATCAAGTACTTTGTCGCCCAGTGTCACACTCTTGCCCCCTTGAATGGTAATCGCCAAGCCAAAGCCATGCAAGCAGTGCATGGGCTCACTGGTTCTGCTTCTACGATACAGGAACAGCTCTGAAATGGTGGTTGGATAATCACCGTCGGTTTGGGTTATTTTATTCGCGAGTTCAATAAGGTTGGTGTTTATCGTGTTCATATGAAATCTTTTTTTATCGTGCTTGAGTTTAACATGCATGGTTTTTCTATGTGCATGGCATTTGCACAACTCATCAAATTAGGCAATTTATCCATCATTTTAGGCTGCCGTCTCAAGAGGTCCTTGTGCCACAATTCAGCCATTAAATCAAACCCACAGAAGTAAAAGCATGGTGCTTTTGCGGAAAGAATGATGAGGGTTTAACTGGAGTTCGTATGAAAAAAGCACTGATTATCAATGCACACCAATTTTATGAAGGCCTTTCTTCGGGTGGCTTGAACCAAATAATGGTTGAAACCATCACAAAAGAGTTACAGGCCAGCGGCTATGAGGTTGAGCAGACAGAAATTGAACGAGGGTATGACATAGAGGCGGAGGTGCGCAAACATATTGAGAGTGATGTGATTATTTTGCAATCACCTGTGTTTTGGTTTGGCATGCCGTGGATTTATAAAAAGTATGTGGATGAAGTGTTCACCAGTGCCATGATGCAAGGTGAATTTATCACCAGTGATGGACGGTCTCGCGAAAACCCAAATTTGCAATATGGTACAGGCGGCAAACTGCAAGGCAAGCAATACATGCTGTCTCTTACGTGGAATGCGCCGCGCGAGGCATTCGATGATGAAAACCAATTTTTATTTGAAGGCAAGTCGGTTGATGATGTGTTTATCTCCAATACCGCCAACTATAAGTTTTGTGGTGCCAACATTGTGCCCGCATTTTCCAGTCATGATGTGATGAAACAACCTGATATCGAAAATGACCTTGTGCGACTTCGTGAACATCTCAAACAGCTATCCGTTAGTCATGCACTCAAGGAACATATTGCATGAAAAAAGCATGATCAGCTTCACCTTGGCCGCTGTGCTTATATTGATTACAACTCATAAAGCACAGGAGCAAAACCCATATTTGCTTTGACCACTTAATGTGTACTGTGGTCATTGTCCATAATAAATGGGTGTTAAACAATAAAAAACGACCTCCAGTACATCAGGAGGTCGTTTTTTATGGTTCTTTCTGTGGCGTTGGGTTAAACCAAGTCATGAACATGCAAACGGCGTAATTTCGGTGCAACTGTGGCGGTCACCAGCACAACGGTCAAGGTGACGAGGCCACCAGCGACCACCGATGGCACAAGACCCAACCAGCTGGCGGCGAGACCTGATTCAAAAGCACCGAGTTCATTCGATGAGCCGATGAATAAACCATTGATGGCCGATACCCGCCCACGCATGTCATCGGGGGTGGTGAGTTGTAAAATGGTGGAGCGCAAGACGACCGACACACTGTCAAACATGCCCGATAGGGCGAGTGCGGCGAGAGACAGCCACAGCCATTCAGACAGTGCAAACACAATCATGCACAGCCCAAAAGCGGCGACGCACGCGAGCAAAATTTTGCCTGCGTGTCGGTTGATGGGGCGACGGGTCAAATACAGCCCCATGCTGATGGCGCCAATTGCGGGAGCCGCGCGCAGCAAGCCTAAAGTTTCTGGGCCTTTGTGCAACACATCGCTGACAAAAGCAGGCAAAAGCGCCATTGCCCCACCAAACAACACCGCAAACATGTCCAATGCCAAAGCACTGAGCAGCACTTGATTTTTGAAAACAAATTGCAAACCTTGATTGATGCTTGAAAAAATGGCTTTGACATCGCCTGCTTGAGGTGGCGTTTGCGCACTTTTCGGGGTGTAATGAAGTGTAAATAAAGACAGCATGCCTATGCTTGCACAGACAGCAGTAACGGCGTAGGCCCATGTTGGATTGCCAAAAGCCACCAAGCCACCACCGATGGCGGGGCCTAAAATTTGTGCCAGTTGAAAAATGGACGTGCCAATGCCCGCCGCTTTGGCATAATTTTCGCGTTCGACCAATTGCACCAACAAGGTGTTGTAGACGGGACTTAGAAAAGCGCGGGCAAAACCGGACAATGCAATGGCCGCATAAATGGGGGTCGTGCCGTAAAGTGATAAAAAGTGACCCATGCCGCTTGATAATGCCGTCAAAGTGACGGCCATGATCAACAACAGCAAACAGGCGAAAATGCCCAAGCCGCGGCGAGAGTAGTGATCCACCGCATAACCTGCAAACAAAGCACTGGAGAAATAGGGAATCAACTCTGCCAAGCCGATTAAGCCCAATGCCAATTTGTCATGCGTTAAATCGTACACTTGCCAACCGACCACAACCCCTATGATTTGATAACATAAAATGACGGATAAGCGATAACTGAGCAGGGCAACGAATGGTTTTGTGATGAATGCGGCGTTATTCAGGTTGGGCGAAGTGGACATAAGGCAATCAAGATAAAAAAGGTTGAGCTTCATTATAGCGGCTTTGCACTGTGCCCGCAGGAGCGGGGTTGGTGCGCAAATGAAGGACAGCTCATTAAATCGAACCGCACCCCGTCGTTTTCACGTAAAATTGAGCCCATTTTAAAGAACATGTCAGGGCGGGTTTATGGCGCAAACAAAAGTCAAATACAAAGAACCGACGAGCTTCGAAGAAGCCATGCGTGAGCTGGACGCTTTGACTGCGAACATGGAAAGTGGTGATTTCGCATTGGAGCAATCATTGGCGGCCTATCAACGCGGTGCTTATTTGGTGAAATATTGCCAAGCACAACTGCAAGCCATTGAGCAGCAAGTGAAAATTGTCGAAAATGACATGGCAAAGCCCTTTGACTTAAACACAGGGGCAGCGGTGTGATCATTGATTCAGCAGTAAAAAAAGCGACGTTACACGGCGATGCGCAATCTTTTGAGCAATGGGCGCATGTGCAGCGGCCTTTGATTGAAACGTGCTTGGCGCATGCGGTGAACCGTGCCGCAACGGCAGATGTCGCCAGTCAATCCCCTTTGTTGGCGGCGATGTCGCATGGTTTGATGAATGGCGGCAAGCGCGTGCGGGCTTTGGCGGTGCTGGCGGCTGGGCAACTGTTTGGAGCCGACGATGCAACGCTGTTGCGTGTGGCGGTGGCTCTAGAATGCATCCATGCCTATTCATTGATTCACGACGATTTGCCCTGCATGGACGACGATGATTTGCGTCGAGGTCAACCCACCGTACATGTCGTGTATGGCGAAGCCATGGCGTTGTTGGCTGGTGACGCATTGCAAACCTTGGCCTTTTCGATTTTAAGTGCCGCCGATTTGAATCTGGCACCAACGGCACAAATCGCTTTGATCCAGGCCTTGTCACATGCTTCAGGCGCTGCGGGCATGGCGGGTGGGCAGGCGATTGATTGCCACCATGTGGGGCAGCCGATGGCGATGATGGACATGCAGCGCATGCACAATCTGAAAACAGGTGCTTTGTTGCGTGCCAGCTTAATCATGGGCGCGGTGTGTGGTCGTGTGGATGAAGCGCAAATGCTGGCTTTAGATGAATACGCACAGCACATGGGCTTGCTGTTCCAAGTGGTCGATGACATTTTAGATGCCACCCAAGACAGTGCAACATTGGGTAAAACGGCAGGTAAGGATGAAATGGCGAATAAGCCCACATACGTGCGTGCTTTGGGGCTGGATGAAGCGAAACGTTATGCCGACAGTTTGTATGAAAGTGCGATCTATGTGTTGAATGCGTTTGAGCCCACACGCGCACAACGGTTGGCGGATTTGGTGGCTTTTTGCGCACAACGGGTGTATTGAATTGATGGTTGAAGGCTTGAAAAGCTAAAACATTAAAATGTTAAAAGGCTGAAGCTGCAAATTGCATTGATCAACTCAAGTCATCAATGTTACCAATGCCACCAATGCCACCAATGCCACCCATTGAAGCATCCGATAAAATTAAATAAATGCAGTTGAATATGACGAATTTCCCTTTACTTGAATGCACCAATGACCCAGCCGATGTCCGCGCGTTATCGCGTGAACAATTGGGTCAACTCACGCAGGAGTTGCGTGGTTTTATTCTTGAATCTGTTGCACAGACTGGTGGGCATTTGTCCAGTAATTTGGGAACGGTTGAGCTGACCGTTGCGCTGCACCATGTGTTCAACACGCCCGATGATAAAATCATTTGGGACGTTGGGCATCAAAGTTACGGTCATAAAATCCTCACGGGACGACGCGAACACATGCACTCTTTGCGTCAACTGGGCGGGCTGTCAGGGTTTCCGAAACGTTCAGAATCCATTTACGACGCTTTTGGTACCGCACATTCATCAACCAGCATCTCCGCTGCGCTCGGCATGGCCGCAGCAGCGCGGCATTTGGGTTTGAAACACCGTCAGCACATTGCCATCATTGGTGATGGCGCGCTCACGGGTGGCATGGCTTTTGAGGCGATGAACAATGCGGGGGTTACCGATGACATTAACTTGTTGGTGATTTTGAATGACAATGACATGTCAATTTCACCCCCTGTGGGCGCGATGAACCGTTATTTGGCGAAATTGTTGAGTGGTGATTTCGTCAACAACACGCGTGATAAATTGAAGAAACTGCTCAAAGGCGCACCCCCTGTGTTGGAATTCGCCAAACGGTTTGAAGAGCACACCAAAGGCATGTTTGTACCCGCGACCATGTTTGAAGAGTTCGGCTTCAATTACATCGGCCCGATCAATGGCCATGACCTTGACTCGCTGTTACCGACTTTGGAAAATTTGAAAAATCGCGGTGGTGTGCAATTCCTGCACATCATCACCAAAAAAGGTCAAGGTTACAAATTGGCCGAGGAGGATCCGATCATGTACCATGGCCCGTCCACATTTAACCCTCAACAAGGCATCGTGACCTCGACGGCACCGAAAAAAATCACTTTCACTCAGGTTTTTGGTCAGTGGGTGTGTGACATGGCTGCTGCCGATTCTCGGTTGGTCGCGATCACACCTGCCATGCGTGAAGGTTCTGGTTTGGTGGAGTTTGAGGCGCAATACCCGCAACGTTATTTTGATGTGGGCATCGCCGAGCAGCATTCAGCCACGTTTGCGGCAGGCTTGGCATGCGATGGTTTGAAACCCGTGCTGGCGATTTACTCGACTTTTTTACAGCGGGCGTATGACCAAGTCATTCATGACATCGCCTTGCAAAACCTCGATGTCACTTTTGCAATTGATCGCGCTGGTTTGGTTGGTGCCGATGGGGCGACCCATGCGGGTGTGTACGACATTGCTTACATGCGTTGCATCCCGAACATCATCATCGCCACGCCATCGGATGAGGCCGAAACGCGGGCGCTGTTGAGCAGCGCATATCAGTTCAATGGTCCTGCTGCTGTGCGTTATCCGCGTGGCTCAGGCACGGGGGCTGTGCCTGCGACGGATTTGCAACCTTTGCCTGTCGGGCAAGCCAAGATGGTGCGTCAAGGTGAACGGGTGGCTATTTTGGCTTTCGGTACCTTGTTGCATGCAACGGCATTGGCGGCTGAACAACAGAATGCCACTGTGGTGGACATGCGTTGGGTTAAACCATTGGATGCGGCATTGCTTGCACAATTGACTCAAACGCACACTCATTTTGTCACCGTCGAAGACTCGGCCAAACAAGGTGGTGCTGGCAGTGCAGTGGGTGAATGGTTGGCGGCACATGCTTGCACCGCCAACATATTGAATTTGGGCTTGCCCGATCAATTCATTGACCAAGGCGATTATACGGCCTTATATGCAGCGCATGGCTTGGATGAAAAATCCATCGCCAGCACGATTGCCACTTTTGTGGCATAGTATCACTTGTAATGGTTGATTGAATTACTCAACTATTTTTTACCATGCTGGAACGATTCAAAACGCATTGCGCTTATATCAATTAAACGCGACATGCACCTTGAACAAAACCACGAATCTTAATTGAAAGCATACCCAATGAATTCTCCAACCGATTTTAAAGCCATTCCCGATGTCCAAAGCACGCTTGATGCACGCAACATGCCGATCAGCCGCGTGGGCATCAAAGATGTTCGTTTCCCATTGAGCATCGATCTTGGTGCTGGTGCGCAAGCCACCGTGGCGAGATATACCATGTGCGTGTATTTGCCTGCCGATCAAAAAGGCACACACATGTCACGTTTTGTGGCTTTGCTTGAAGAAAATAAGGCGGTGTTCAGTTTGTCATCATTCAAAACTTTGATTGATGACATGATGGTGCGTTTAGAGTCCAAAAAAGGGGATATTCAAGCGCATTTCCCTTATTTTGTTGAAAAAATTGCACCCGTGTCAGGCATCAAAAGTTTAATGGATTATGAAATCACATTGAATGGCACGCATGCTAAAGGTCGCAGTCAAGTGACTTTGAGTGTGTTGATTCCAATGACCAGCTTGTGCCCATGTTCAAAGAAAATTTCAGCGTACGGCGCACACAATCAACGTTCTCATGTCACGGCACACATGACATTTGATGATCAGCACATGGCTGAGTTTGATTTGCATGCTTTGATTTCTGCGATTGAAGCACAAGGCTCATGCGAGCTGTATGGTTTGCTCAAACGGCCTGATGAAAAGTATGTGACTGAGCGTGCGTATGACAATCCTAAGTTTGTCGAAGATTTGGTGCGCGATGTGGCGGGTGTATTGAAAGCGCAGACGTATGTGGCACAGTTTTCGGTTGAAGCGGAAAATTTTGAGTCGATTCACAACCATTCGGCATACGCTGTGATTGAGTCAACGGACATTTAATCGGTGTCCATGTTCAGTTGAGTGCAAGTGATGACCAACATGACAAAAAAACCTCGCTGATTCAGCGAGGTTTTTTCATGCTTGACAAACATTTTGTTCTTGTTAAGTGTAAAACAAAATGTGAGTTATGGCTTCAAGAAGTCCATTTTTGGATCGTACAGCTTGGTTTCAATTTTATTTAGACCCAACAAAGTGCTGAACAGGTTGTCATGTGATAACGGCAGATCGGCTTTTTGCTTGAGCTGATCGAATGTCAACGCTTTAAAGCCATCGCCAAGCCAAATGATTGAAGCCGGATGTTTTTGTGCTTCGGGCGCAATTGCATACGGCATGCCGTGCAAATACACACCATTTTCACCCAATGACTCGCCGTGATCGGACATATACACCATGGCAGTTTGAAAGTTTTTCGCATTGGGTTTCAGTAAGGCAATGACTTTGGACAGGAAGTAGTCGGTGGCGACGATGGTGTTGTCAAAAGCATTTGAGATTTCTTCGACACTGCATTTTTCGAGCAAATTGGTTTGGCAAGCGGGCGTGAATTTTTCAAAAGCTTTGGTGTAGCGGCTGTAATATGCAGGGCCGTGACTGCCCATTTGGTGTAGGACGATGGTGATGTCACCTGTTTTGTGCTGATCGATGTAATCCTGTAAGCCGACCAACAGTCCCTCATCGCGGCATTCGGTGTCACAGATGGTGTTGATTGCGGGGTCTTTGTAGTCTTGGTAAGTCAGGCGGGTGGCCACCCCTTTTGAATCAGAGTTGTTGTCGCGCCACAGCACATTGACACCTGCACGGTTGAGCACATCAAGCAGGTTTTCAGAGGCATTGAATTTCTTTTCATTGTAATTTTCGCGCCCCAATCCAGAGAACATGCAGGGCACAGAAACAGCAGTGCTGGTGCCGCATGAACTGAGGTTGCGCAAACTGACCACTTGCTCTTTGGCGAGCAGTGGATTGGTGTCTTTGGCATAACCATTGAGCGAAAAGTGGTCGGCACGAGCGGTTTCACCCACCACAAGGATGGTCAGGTGGCGATCGCTGTCGGCGGCTGATTTTTTTGCATCCTCACCCAACGGTGCGATGATTTTGGGGGCGCTGTCGGTGTTGCTTTTGATGGCAAATTGAACGGCCGAGTATACGGGCGTGATGGGGTTGGCATAGAAGCGCACCAGTTTGTGTTCACGGAAAAAGGAGCTGTAATTTTTGCTGAAACCAAATGCTTGGCTGGCCATCAGGATGAGGAGCAAAGCGATGAGTTTAAATTTATTGGATAAAGCGGCTTTGAATGTGGCTTTGGGTAGCTTGGCACGCGACACAATCCACGCTGGCAGTACGCCAAGTACAAGCGCATAGCCCACCATTTTCCAGGTGAATAAATCTTTGGCTTCGTTGACATTGGTTTGCACAACATTTTGAATCATGGTTTTATCAACGATGATGTCGTAAGTGTTCATGTAGTAGGCACAAAAGGCGCCGATGATGAACAGCAGCATCAAAATTGGTTTGGTGGTGCGACGATAGCAAATCAGACTCAGAACTAAAGCGGTGACTGAGAACAGCATGATGCCAATCGAGATGAAAAAGGGTAGGTTGAAATTGCTATAGGCTTGATTGAAATGGTTGAAAAAAGACCAGTTGTAAAACAGTGTAAAACCTAAGGCAGCGGTCAGCACCGTGGCATTGGTTTTTAAAAATTGTAAAAAACGATTCATGTTGTTCCTAAAGACGATACAACCCTGTGTATCACGGCACGCGCCGTTAAATAGTGGGTTGGTTTAACAGTTTATCAAATAAATAAGGGCATGATGTGTAACGATGTGTTGAGCCAAGTTTTAATTGCGGTCATTCCCGTGCTGGCGGGAATTCAGCGGGGAGAACACACATTGACAGAGAAATGCGCCTCACGATTAACAACAGCTGCGCATTTGCATGGATTTCCTCCGGCGCGGGAAAGACGGCGTTAAGTGCGAAACGCATCAGAAACATTTCACCTTCTAGAAAAAGATGTTATGCATTCTGCATAACATCCGTTGTTTTAATCAAACAGTGCATATCCACGTGCTGCCTTGCTCATGGTTTGCGGGGCGGCGTTTAACTGCGTTTGAGCATCCAGTGCGAGTTGACGCATGATGTCCATATTGCCCGTTTTATACTCAATTTCCAGTTCATGTATGGGGGTGGAAACACCATTCATTTGATGTGTCGAATGGATGAGACCCTCGTCAAAAGCCAATTCAAAGGCATTGTCCGCGTGAATGTATTGGTAAATGGTGCGTGTGAAGTCGGTGTGAAAAGCGGGGCGCAATGCATCAATCATGGGTTCGAGTATGATGCGTGCTTCCTCAGGAAAAGCATCGCATTCCAATGTTGGGATGATGTCGCTTTTAGGGAGGGCATGTTGCAAGATGCTTTCCCATTCCTGTCGGACATGAACGCCGTCGATCAAAGCCCCAGCAGTTTTTAGGGTTTGTATCCAGCATGAGCGTTCCGTATCAAAGCGCAGGCGCAAACCTGCTTTTAAATGTTTGAGATCGTGATGGGGGGTGTCGAGGTACACATTGAGCAGGCGTGTGCTGCGCTCATATTGGGTATGAGGTAAATGGTTCAACCATTGATGCAACGCATCGTGTGCGCTTGAGGGTAGGGCGAGGGCGATTTCATGTTCCATGATGTGGTCGTTTGGATGTTCAAATGTTGAACAACTGACTCAAAGCTTCACCTGCGTGAGGTGCGCGCATAAACGCTTCGCCAACGAGGAACGCATGCACATCATTCTGTTGCATCAACAGAACGTCTGCTGGCGTGAGGATGCCTGACTCAGTGACAATGGTTTTATCTGCTGGAATGTGCTTCATTAGATCCAATGTGGTTTGCAATGTGACTTCAAATGTGCGCAAGTTACGGTTATTGATGCCAAGCAGGGGGGTGTTCAGTTGCAAAGCGGCCTGAAGTTCTGTTTCGTTGTGCACTTCAACCAACACACCCATGCCCAGTGCGAAAGCGTGCGCCTCAAAAACTTGCATTTGCTCAAGTGTCAACGAGGCGGCGATGAGTAAAATCGCATCTGCACCCCATGCACGGGCTTGATCGATTTGATAGGCATCCACGATGAAATCTTTGCGCAACACAGGCAAAGTGCAGGCGGCGCGTGCGGCTTTGAGGTAATCGCTGTGGCCTTGAAAGTATGTTTCATCCGTCAATACGGATAAGCAAGCTGCGCCTGCTGCCTCATATTGGCGGGCAATGTCCGCTGGGGCAAAATGCTCGCGCAGGATGCCTTTGCTTGGCGAGGCTTTTTTGATTTCAGCAATGACTGCGGGTTGCTTGGTCGCGACACGGCGTGTGATCGCAGCCGTGAAGTCACGCGGGGTGTCTGCTTTTAAAGCCAATTCGTGCATTTTTTCGGGTGAAATCAGGGCTTGGGCGGCGGTGATTTCGACGAACTTGGTGGCGTTGATGGTGTTGAGGATGTCGCTCATGAAGAGGCCTTCAATAAAGGTAGAAATGCGTCAAAAAATATGGGACGGTTTGCTTTAATTAAATTTAATTTAACTGTGAATCACAAATTGTTGTGTGAAATCAGCAAACGCTTTGACCTTTGCCAATGCTTGACCCGATGCAATCACGTCTTTTGCCAAGGTGATGCCGGCTTCGATGGAGTCCACTTGGTCTGCGGTGTACAGAGCCACACCTGAGTTCAAAATCACAATGTCACGCGCGGCGCCGGCTTGGTTGTTGAGTGCAGCCAGTAACATGGCTTTTGATTCTTGTGGGTTGTTGACTTTGAGTTCGGACA
>CALMCL010000018.1 GCA_937862905.1 uncultured Burkholderiaceae bacterium
GATGCCACACCCGCATTGATCGACGCATTGGGCGCGATGGCAGGTGAGTTAGTCGCTGCCTCTTTGGAGGGGTTTTGCTGCTGCATTTGCTGCATCAAAGCCGCTTGTAAATCACTTTGAGTTGTTCCTGCTGCAGCCGTTTCCGCTGGTGCTTGCATTGTTTTACTGTCAGTTGCGGCGGGCTTCTCAGCCACAGCAGCTTCAACCGCAGGTTTTGCCTGCAACAGATGGGGCAAATAACGGTCGAGCGCACCTTGATCATAGGCCACATAGCCAGAACCGCCAATCACACCCAACACCAACAACCACAACACGCTGCGTTTGAACGATGAGCTTTTTTTCGGAGCCGCCGTGCTTGTATTTTCTTGCTTATCCATAATAGTCCTTGTGTAATCAAATGCGCTTGATGGCATATTGTAAAACAAAACGCGCGGACTGCGCGTTTTCGATGGAATTAATCAACCCTTATTCTTATCTTATTTATATATGGGGAAACCCATCAGCAGTCCGAGGCTTTGGGCTGACAAGTGTCTTGAAATGAGTGAATCGCACACCTCACAGGTGCTAAATTGCGTGCCCCCAGTAAAACAGCACTGAAAGCAACGCCCTTAACCTTACATCACACACTCATCAATCCACGCATCACAAAGCAAGGCATGCTTTCATGATGGAAGACGTTTAATGATGATGGCCAACATGAGCCAGCTGGCGCAGATGCTCAGCCGCGTCTCTGGCAGGGGCAATGTGCACATGATTGAACCCGTGGAAACGTGCGCATTCAGCAATGTTCGGATGCAAGGTCAACACAGGCTGAGCAAATACAGATTGTCGTTCCTCCTCACTCAATGCCGCAAGGTTGTCCAGCAACGCCAAGATGCCCTCTTGACTGGTGATGGACAAAACAACACCTTGCCCTCGCAAAGCCTGTTTAAAATCATGGCACTGCGCCGCAGACCACACCACAGCCTCACGTCGATAGCATGACCACACATCAACCGTAGCCCCCGCAGCACGCAGGTGATTGAGAAAAACATCCCGTCCCATCTGCGCCCGCACAATCAAAATACGTTGCCCGCTCACATCGACTTGCCCCCTCCGCAAGGCTTGCCACAACCCTTCAGAGTCTTGCGACTCATGTGATTCAGGGAAAACAAGACGGGCATTGGGCCATTGGTGATGTGCGGCATCAGCCGTTGCACGTCCAACAGCCGCCGCCCAAACATGTTCACGCCAAACCAAACCCAGCGCCTGCAAACGCTGTGCCGCAAAATTCACGGCATGCTGGCTGACCAGCATCACGCCCTGATACGATGCCCAATGCGTGAGAAGTTGTTGTTCAAAATCTGCGTCCACATGAGCCGCAACATGCAATGTGGGCAGACCCAAAACCTGAACCCCATGTGCACTCAACACCGATGTCACACCATCGTGGATGGGTTGTGGACGGGTTAAAACAATGGTGCGCATGGTTGACTTTCAGCCCAGAATCAATGCGTTGAATCAACAGGTGATTCACTCAATAAAGCATCCAAAATCGTTTGCGCACCTTGAATGTACAAATCATTGACCACGCCACTGGCGAGTTGTTCGGGCTGTGTCACTGAACCGCGTGCTTGGGCATTCAACACGCGCGAGCCATCGGGCAAAGCCAAACTGGCGCGTAAAAACACTTGCCCATCTTCGATGACCGCATGAGCCGCTAAAGGCGTCTGGCACGAGCCCCCCAGTGCGCGCGACACTGCACGTTCGGCGGCCGTGCAAGTGGCCGTTGCCGCATCATGCAAAGGCGCGAGTAAAGCCGCCACATCCGCACGCCCGCTGGCTATTTCAATTCCAAGCGCACCTTGACCCGCTGCGGGTAAAGCATCCTGCAACGACAACAACGCATTGATGCGCTCACCCATGCCAAGGCGTTTCACCCCAGCCGCTGCGAGCAAAATGGCATCGTATTGGCCTTCATCGAGTTTACGCAAACGCGTGTCCAAATTACCACGCAAAGATTCAATTTTCAAATGTGGGAAACGCGCCTGCAACTGTGCCGCACGCCGCAAGCTGGATGTGCCCACCACTGCACCCGTAGGCAACTCGGCCAATGAAGTGTAACTATTTGAAATAAAAGCATCTCGCGCATCTTCGCGCGCCATCACGCACGCGAGTGTGAAACCATCAGGCAGCACCATCGGCACATCTTTCAGTGAATGCACAGCGAGGTCAGCACGACCATCAAGCAATGCTGCTTCGAGCTCCTTAACGAACAGGCCTTTGCCGCCGATTTTTGATAAGCTTTGATCCAAGATTTGATCGCCGCGCGTGGTCATGCCAAGCAATTCGACGGTCAAATCAGGGTATAGGCGTTCCAATTCTGATTTCACAAAATGGGCTTGCCACAACGCGAGTCGTGACTCACGCGTGGCGATGGTGATTTTTTTAATAGAAGAAGGCATTGAGAAAGTGCGGAGTCAATCCGAGTGTTAAATAGGCGGGAATACAAACTGTGCTTGAAAACAGTCAGACACAGCTTTTTGAGTTTGGTTTAATATTGTCAGGTTTTTTTGTCAGCCTCTGCCAACACAGCCCTCATTTCAAATACAGAGAAGCAAGCTTTCACCGCCCTCTGTATGCCATTGAAACGAACGATTAAATTGCAGCTTGGTTTTGTTCGGCCAAAGCAGTCACGACGGCAGGGCGTGCCTGAATGCGCTTAACCATTTGATTTAAATGGCCAAAAGCTGATAAATCCAATCCCAATCGAGTCGCCCAACGGTAAGTGACGTAGATGTAGACATCCGCTGCAGAAAATTGATTATTGGCGATCCACTCCTTACCTTCGTACTCTGTGTTCAGATAAGCATACAGATCCAACACACGGTCTTTTGCCAAGGCTTTAACCAATGGATAACCCGTTTCATCAGGGGTGAAACGCTGTGGCGCAAACAATGGTTTGAAGGCAGGATGCAAGTCTGAGTTTGCAAAAGACAACCAACGCAATGCTTGGGCATGTTCAAAAGTTCCCAATTTTGGATACGCCACGCCTGGCTCACCCAAAGCAGCCATGTATTCAATGATGGCCAAATTTTGCGTGAGCACACGACCATCATCCAATTGCAATGCGGGTACGGCGCCAAGCGGGTTGATCGTGTCAAGGTATTCGGCACGACCTGCATCATCAGGGCGTGGTGCCGCCAACACGGTCACATCCAGATTGAGCTCACGTGCAATGACATGGGGAACAAACGAACATGCGCCTGAGTAAAAATAGAGTTTCATGGTGTCCTTTTGTGGGAAATATGGAAGCAAGCACGGCCAAGTGTTTTCAAACAACTCATCTCATGCTTAAAGCTGAAGGCTTGCCAATGCGCTTGTAAAAATCAAATCAATGAATAAAATCAATGTCGAATCAATTGCATTTAAATCTTACTACACTTCATCAATTCGCATGCGCCAGCAAAGTCGTTCAAATATTTCCGATGTTATCAACTAATTTTGAGCCAAATACTGCGGTACCGCTTCAACTTGATTGGCCTCGTTGTGACGAGCACGGTTATGGGCCATCACGGGTCGTGCGGCATTTGACGACTCAATGGACAAAGGATCATTGGGCGAAGACCACAAAGGGTCTTCAATTTGGTTAAACACTTCTCGCAAACGCTCACCCCATGTGCGGCTGATCATTTGAAAATACTGATTGTCCGCCGTGATTTGAGTGAACTTGGTCACCGCCAATGCATCTTTTTCATAGCACAACAAATCCAAAGGCAGGCCAACCGAAATATTGCTGCGCAAAGTTGAATCCATAGAAATCAGGGCGCACTTAGCAGCCTCATCTAAAGGCGTTTCAGGGCGAATCACACGATCCACAATGGGCTTACCGTATTTGGCTTCACCAATTTGAAAATACGGATTGTCATCCGTGGCTTCGATGAAATTGCCCGCAGCATAAACTTGGAACAAGCGCATTTCCTCATCCCCAATCTGCCCACCAATGATGAAACTGACGTTAAAATCAAAACCAAATTCTTTTAAAGCCGCCGCATCCTGCTCATGCACTTTGCGTATGGCCTGCCCGACCAAACGGGCCGCTTGGTACATATTTTTAACATTCCACATGGTTGTGTTGTCTTCAGTTTTGGTTTGGCGCATCAAAAACTGCACCACCGACTGACTGATGGATAAATTACCAGCCGTCATGAGCACAATCGTGCGCTCTCCAGGGACGTCAAACACCGTCATTTTTCGAAAACGGTTGACCAAATCCACACCCGCATTGGTGCGAGAGTCCGATAAAAAAACCATGCCTTGGTTCAGTTTTAACGCCACGCAATATGTCATGAGCACCTCAAGAAACATTTTAAAGAAGAATTAAATCATTTTTTCACACTTAGGTTTTGAGTTTTTGTACATCCGTCCATACAAATCCTCAAGAACAACCACAATCAAAACTGAATCGGGCACAAAGGCGGTTTAAAAACACCTCTTGCCGTTCGATCATCGCTGAACGCATGTCGACCTTATTTAAAAAGCACACCGAAGTGTGCTTCCATTCTGCAGATCATTTTACGCGATATTCAAGGCGCTCAATGGGGCTTTATCGTCAGTCCCAAACGCATTCTATCGAACCTCAAACCAATCAAAACCTTCATTCTGGCAAGCCAAGGCATAAGGAATCTGATGCCCGCCCAGCGCAGCCTCCAACAAACCCCGAACACGCTCAAGGTCATTGTTGTTTTGACTGATGTGAGCCGCATGCACATGGTGTAGATTGGGGTGAATCAACTGCAACAGCAGCTCTTGCGAGGTTTCATTGTCCAAATGACCATAATCCCCAAAAATCCTCTGCTTCAAGCTGGGGGGATATTTGGTTGATTGCGCCAACATCTGTGCATCATAATTGTACTCCAAGACCAGCCCATGACAGGCTTGCAAAGCTTGAACCACTGTTGGCGTGATGTGCCCAACATCTGTGATCACCCCCAAATGCAAATCCTTGCACTTAAAGGTAAATTGCAAAGGTTCACGGGCATCATGCGGCACCGTGTACGGATGCACGACCAATGCGCCCAATGCAAAAGGTTGGGCATCTGCACAAAAAGTGACCTTCAAGCCATCGCATGAATGGGTGTGATTCAGTACACTCAAATGCGTTCCACGCGACATGTGGATCGGCGTGCCAAATTTTCGAGCAAAGCGTGCCACACCACCAATGTGGTCATCGTGCTCGTGCGTCACCAGCAGGGCATCAATGTCCTGTCCTGTCAAATCAAGTCGCGCAAGCCGCTTCACAGTTTCTCTTGTGCTGAAACCGCAATCCAATAAAAGGCGCGTTGTCTGTCCTGCACAACGCGCCTCGATGACCAAAGCATTGCCCGCGCTGCCACTACCCAAGCTGGCATAGCGCAGTATCGGTGCCGTCATAACGATTATTTCAAACTGTTTTGCAATGTTTTCAATACCTTTTGGACACCTTTGTCATTCACTGGCGCACCACTCTTGTCAAAGAAAGCCACTTCGGTTTGATTTGCATTCAATGCTTTAAATTTCACTTGATACGTTTCATTCAGCTTGCCAAACGATTTGCGGAAAATGCCTCGATCATCAGGGCTTGGCGTCACAAAATATACGCGTGAACTGTAATCGCGATCGACCACAGACAAACCCGCCCGATCCAAAGACAAGCCCACACGACGCCATGCATTTTCGATGGTATCGGCCACCACCAACGTGTCGCCACTGATGGTTGCACCTTTGCTGCTGTTCACACTGTTAGCCAAAACCGTTTGCGCTTCTTTTTCATTTGTGCCCAACTTAACCATCAAACGGCGCAAAAACTCAGCCTCCAGTTGAGGGTCAGCCGCGCGCGGTTGCCATGTCGTGCTCTCTTTAGAAGACGAGGTGTACACCTCTTCCATGCCACGGTGGCTGATGTACACCTCAACGCCATCACTGGTGCGTTCCACACGTGTTTTGAACATGTCACGCGTGCCCGTGTCGTACAAAGTGTCCAAAGCCTTACCCAAGACTTTACGTAAACCCGTTTGCGGCAAACCTGCACGGTTTTCAGCCCAATCCGTTTCGATCACACCCAATTTAGGGGAGTTTGAACGAATTGTAAAACCATTGTCTTCCCAAAACTCTTGCAACACAGGCCACACCTGCTCGGCTGGACGTTTAATCACCAACCAGCGTGTATCGCCCGCTTTTTCAATGGACATGTCTTTGGCGGTCACCAGCAACTGGGTTGTCGGCGTTTGCGCTGTTGGGTCATGATTGATGCTAGAAAAACGAACCCCATCGCCTTCCAACTGGTATTGTTTACTTTTATCATAATCAGACAAACCTGGCGGCACTTCCAAAGGAGAACCTTTCACTTGGCTTTTGTAGTCAATTTTAGAACCAGACGACACGCTGCCCAATGAACCGCACGCTGATAAAACCAGCGTTGCAGCCAAACCCAAGGTATAAGAAATTTTCTTCAATTGCATTGCACATCCTTCAAAAACGACTCAAAAAAGAATCCAAAAAGTGAGCTTATAAGTTCAAGCCTGTCAACCCGCATGCGGATTAAGTCAAAAATGATGCAGCAGTTTACAACAATCCAGCTGTTTGCATCGCAGCACGAACGATTTTTTGTGAGTCCGAAGTCAATGGCGTCAAAGGCAAGCGCACGCCTGCTGGCATTTTACCCATTTCAGCCAAAGCCCATTTCACAGGAATTGGATTCGCCTCAATGAATAACTGTTTATTGAGCTCATACAATTTGGTCGTGATGTCGCGCACGGTCACCACATCGGCATTTAAAGCAGCAACGCATAAATCATGCATCATTTTTGGCGCCACATTGGCCGTCACCGACACATTGCCCTTTGCACCCATCAAAATCAAAGCAGCAGCCGTGCCGTCATCACCGCTGTACACAGCAAAATCACTCGGCACCTGTTGAATCAACGCTGTACCACGCCCCACATCACCCGTCGCATCTTTAATGCCAATGATGTTTGGAATCTGCGCCAAGCGCACAACGGTATCATTCGCCATGTCGGCGACCGTACGACCAGGCACGTTATACAACACAATCGAACAATCCACACCTTCCGCAATCGTTTTGAAATGTTGATACAAACCCTCTTGTGTGGGTTTGTTATAGTAAGGCACCACTTGCAAAGTGGCATCCACCCCAACCGAGTGTGCGTATTTACTCAACTCAACAGCTTCACGGGTTGAATTCCCACCAGCGCCAGCAATGACTGGAATACGACCTGCGGCCTGCTCAACAGCAACCTTAATGAGCTCACAATGCTCATCCACCGACACTGTCGGCGACTCACCGCTCGTGCCCACAGCCACAATGGCATCAGTGCCTTGCTCCACATGCCAATCAATTAAAGCACGATAAGCCGCAAAATCAATTTCACCACTGTCATGCATAGGGGTGACCAATGCCACCAAGCTGCCTGTAATCATCGTCATATCGTACCAATTCTTATATAGTTAAATTAAATCGTGCGTTGCTCGCCCGAAATACCAAGTCAACATTGACATCGGTTTTTTTTAAAAATGCTCAACTATTCTACTGCTAAAGCATACAGATTGCCACAATTGCCATGCCCAAGCCCTGCTATTTTCACTTTTTTAAAGTTTTTTGCAAAAAAGACTTGCCAGCCCATCATATCCTTGCTATAGTTCTACTCCTAACGCGGCTGTAGCTCAGCTGGATAGAGTACTTGGCTACGAACCAAGGGGTCGTGGGTTCGATTCCTGCCAGCCGCACCATTATTTTTGTTTACGTTCGTCGTAGGACGCAAACATAACTTTTTAAGAGTAAGCATTATGCCTTTAATTCGTGTTAAAGAGAACGAGCCATTTGAAGTTGCCATGCGTCGCTTCAAGCGCGCCATCGAAAAAACTGGTTTGTTGACTGATTTGCGTGCTCGTGAGTTTTATGAAAAACCAACAACTGAACGCAAACGTAAACATGCAGCCGCATGCAAACGCAATTACAAACGTCTGCGCAGCCAAATGTTACCAAAGAAAATGTATTAATTCGACAGCAATTGAAAAAATTGAATTAAAATCATATTCAAGCAGTTAAAAAACCCGCTCAATCATCGAGCGGGTTTTGTCTTTTTCAGAAAAAATCAAAAACTGCCCCACTACAATCACTCACCCCTACGGAGAACCGCATGTCTCTAAAAGCCCAAATCAAAACCGACACCATCGCTGCCATGAAAGCACGCGAAACCACCAAATTAGAAACCTTGCGCTTATTGTCTGCCGACATTCAACGGCGTGAAGTCGACAGTCAAACGGAGCTGGATGATGCCGCAATCTTGGCCGTCATCGAAAAAGCCTGCAAACAACGCAGAGAGTCCATCACCCAGTTTGAACAAGCAGCGCGCACCGATCTGGTTGAAAAAGAGCAAGCCGAACTGGCCATCTTGTCCACCTATTTGCCCGCTCAAATGTCCGATGAAGACATCATCACGGCCGTCACTGCGGCCATTGCCAACACCGGCGCAACAGGTCCGCAAGACATGGGTAAAGTCATGGGCACACTCAAAGCCCAATTGGCCGGCCAAGCCGACATGGGTCGTGTATCAGCCCTCATCAAGCAACAACTGACACAGGCCTAAAAAACCACCAAGCCAACGCATGTGAAGATCGAAAAAGCCGACTCGCACAACAACGGCCCAACCCGCACTTTATCGAGCATACGAATGATTCCGAATGAGTTCATCAATGATTTACTCAACCGCGTCGACATCGTCGACGTGGTCGGTCAATACGTTCAACTCAAGCGTGCAGGTGCCAACCATCAAGGCTTATGCCCTTTTCACAACGAAAAAAGCCCGTCTTTTACCGTCAGTGCATCCAAACAGTTTTATCACTGCTTTGGCTGCGGCGCACATGGCTCAGCACTTGGCTTTTTGATGGAACACAACGGCTTAACCTTCGTTGAGGCCATCAATGACCTTGCACGTCAAGCGGGGATGAGCGTCCCTCAAGACAAACCACAGTCGCCTCAGCAAATCCAAGCACAAATCGCACAAAAAGTTCGCACCCAGAATCTGGGGCAAGCCCTCACCGAAGCCGCACAATTCTACAAACACCAATTGCGAGAGCACCCTCACGCCATTGCTTACCTCAAGCGTCGCGGCCTGAGCGGCGAAATTGCGCAACGTTTTGGGCTCGGCTTCGCCCCTTTTGAACCCACGCTGTCCTCCATTTTTGATGATTACAACGAATCATCCAGCCTGCTCGATGCCGGCCTGTGCAAACAGCGCGAAGGACAAAATCGCCGCTACGACTTTTTTCGTGAGCGCATCATGTTCCCGATTCGCAGCACCAAAGGTCAGATCATCGGCTTTGGTGGCCGTGTTTTGGATCAAGGTGAACCCAAATACCTGAACTCACCGGAAACCCCTTTGTTCCAAAAAGGGCAAGAACTGTATGGCCTGTTTGAAGCGCGCAGCGCCATTGCCCAGCACCAACATGCCCTCATCGTGGAAGGCTACATGGATGTGGTTGCCCTCGCACAGGCGGGGCTGGCCAATGCCGTTGCCACCCTCGGAACAGCCACCAGCACCGCACACGTACAAAAGCTGTTTCGATTCACAGACACCATCGTGTTCAGCTTTGACGGCGATGGCGCTGGTCGAAAAGCCGCATGGCGCGCCATGATCAATGCCCTGCCGCTGGCCACCGACACCCGCACAATCAAATTTTTATTTTTGCCGCCTGAGCACGATCCGGACACTTTTGTGCGAGAAAAAGGCATGGATGCGTTTGCGGCGGAAGTACAAACCGCAATGACGCTGTCACAATTTTTACTGTTTGGCCTCAATCAAGCCGCCCCTGACGGCAGTGCGGAAGCGCGCGCACGACAACTGCACCTCGCCAAACCGATGTTGCAAGCGCTACCCAACGGCGCATTGCGCACACACATCATCCAAGCACTGGCCGCACAACTGAATTCAACGCCAAACGATGTGGCCGAATATTGTGAGCTCATCACCCATCAACGGTCACGCAAAGGGGCACGAGAAAAGACCAAACGGATAGCACCGCCCACATCTGTCGAGCGCGCACTGGATTTAATCATCGCCCACCCCAGCATTGCCCAACATGCCCACAGCCACACATGGGCTCACCTGCCACAACACCACGCATTGACTGCGCTCATTGAACTGCTACACGCACAGCCCCAGCTTGCACCAGCTGCTTTGTCGCATCAACTCGACAGCTCCGACCATCACGAATGGTATCAACACATTCTGCAAAAACACTTGCGCGAACCCGCTCAAATGTCCGCAGAAGACGCACTCACCGCTTACATCGCCCTTGAAACACAACTCAAACGAGAAGCATTTGACCAAAGGTTAAAAACCCTCGCAGCTCAAATGTCGGTCGATGATGCAGCCAAATCCGAATACATGCGCGTGCTGGATGAACGAGCCAAGCTCTCCCCACCCAAATAAATCACCTTAACCGCAGCTGCTTTGGCCGCCAAATAAGGTTCAAAACAGACCCGCTTTTTCACACCTTAAGCCTTGTTTTTTCAACAATTTCCCCCACGTATGAGATACGAATCCCTTAAAAAATTATGCCTTTTTCATGGTATAATGAGAAGTTAATGTAATTTGAATGTTTTGTCTTGGTGTTTCTTTCTTAAATTTTATTTGAAGGTCGATCCATGAGCACAGCTAAAAAACGTCCATCAGCGCACTCTAAAGCCACCGCACCGAATGCAACCGCTAAAACGAGCAAAGCCGCCGCAACTGCTGTCAAAAAAACCACCGCAAAACGCCATTCAGAAAACACCGTCAAACCCCCTGCACCTCCGGTCGACATTGTACCGAAGCGCAACACCAAAGGCACAGAGCGCAGCATGACAGCAAAAAAACCCAGCATAAGCAAAGACGCAAAAAACGCAAAAAAACCCAGCAAAGTCACCACCATCACCAACCCCGAAGTTGATGATGAGCTGCTTGATGATGCAGACGTGATTGTGGGCGGCGATGATGATTTACTTGATGACATGGATGGTGTAGAGGTCATTCCAGACTTTGACACGCCTCCAGCCAAAGCCGACAAAACCAAGCGCAAAGGCAAAGACAGCGGCTCAGAAGCCGCCACCGCGATGCTTGAATTCAAACGCAATCAGATGAAAACACTGATTAAGTTGGGTAAAGATCGTGGGTATTTGACGCACGCAGAAATCAATGACAACTTGCCCGACAACATGGTCGAAGGTGACGCACTGGACAACATGGTCTCGGCGTTTTCAGACATGGGCATTCAAGTCTACGAACAAGCCCCCGATGCAGAAACCCTGCTGATGGCCGACAACGTGCCCACCGCCAGCAATGACGATGACACAGAAGAAGAAGCCGAAGCCGCGCTCTCCACCGTTGACTCGGAATTTGGCCGCACGACCGATCCTGTGCGCATGTACATGCGTGAAATGGGCACCGTTGAACTGCTGACCAAAGCACAAGAAATTGTGATCGCCAAACGCATCGAAGAAGGCCAACGTGAAATGATGGCCGCCATTTCAGCATGCCCATCAACGATCCAACAAATTCGTGAACTCGTTGGCAAAATCCGCTCAGGTGAGATTTCAGTCGACGACGTTGTGGATGGTTTGGCAGGCGCTGAAGAGTCTTTTGACGCTAAAAAAGTTGAAGTTGTCGATGACTCAGACGATGATGAGGCAGACGATGCCGACGACGGCGGCACAGGCATGTCCAGCAAGCAGTTGGAAGCATTGAAAAACCAAGCCCTTGAAAAATTTGACACAGTCGAAAAACATTTCGACAAAATGCGCATTGCTTTTGGCAAAGAGGGCTATTTATCAGCCTCCTACAACAAAGCGCAAGAAGCCATCACCAATGAACTGATGAGCATCCGCTTCACCGTTCGGACCGTGGATCGCCTGTGCGACACGCTGCGCTCGCAAGTTGAATCGGTGCGCAAAATTGAGCGCAAAATCCGTGCATTGTGCGTCACACGCATGGGCATGGAACCTCAATTTTTCATCACCAACTTCCCAGGTCATGAAACCAATTTGGAATGGTCAACCGAATTGCTTAAAGGCAAGCACACCTTTAACTCATTGCTGACCCGCAACATCCCCGCTTTGCACGAATTGCAAAATCAATTGGTGGATTTGCAAGCGCAAGTGGTTTTGCCATTGACCGACCTCAAAGCGATTCACAAACAAATGATCACCGGCGAATCAAAAACCCGTGATGCAAAAAAAGAAATGACCGAGGCCAACTTGCGTTTGGTGATTTCGATCGCCAAGCGCTACACCAACCGAGGCCTGCAATTCCTTGATTTGATTCAAGAAGGCAACATCGGCTTGATGAAAGCGGTGGATAAATTTGAGTATCGCCGTGGTTACAAATTTTCGACCTATGCGACATGGTGGATTCGCCAAGCGATCACACGCTCGATTGCCGATCAAGCGCGCACGATTCGCATTCCCGTGCACATGATCGAAACCATCAACAAAATGAACCGCATATCGCGTCAAATTTTGCAAGAAACAGGCAACGAACCCGACGCCGCGGTATTGGCTGAGAAAATGGAAATGCCAGAGCACAAAATCCGTAAAATCATGAAAATCGCCAAAGAGCCAATTTCCATGGAAACACCGATTGGTGACGACGAAGACTCACATTTGGGCGACTTCATCGAAGATGGTAACACCATGACCCCAGCGGAAGCGGCATTGCACACGGGCATGCAAGACATCGTGAAGGATGTTTTGGACTCATTGACCCCGCGCGAAGCCAAGGTATTGCGCATGCGTTTTGGCATTGAAATGACCACCGATCACACCCTCGAAGAAGTGGGTAAACAATTCGATGTGACCCGTGAACGCATTCGCCAAATCGAAGCCAAAGCTTTGCGTAAACTGCGTCATCCATCGCGCTCAGAAAAGCTCAAAAGCTTCCTCGAAAACAGCTGATCACGGCAGAAACAGTCAAAACAGCAGAATCGAATCCATAAAAATTCAAGACCACACACATTTTTAACGATTCGATTCACCACAACCGCTTGTTTTCAGTACAATGCTGCTTTCACGCTTTCGGACCATTAGCTCAGTTGGTTAGAGCAGAGGACTCATAATCCTTTGGTCGTTGGTTCAAGTCCAACATGGTCCACCAATAAATACAGGGCTTGCAGCGATGCAAGCCCTGTTATTTTTTGTCGCTATTGGACCAAATCAGAACAGAATCAGAATATTAGACAGCATCTAATATCACT
>CALMCL010000019.1 GCA_937862905.1 uncultured Burkholderiaceae bacterium
CACACCCACATCGGCAAACACCGCTTCCCACATGGTGGCCAAACCACCCGCGCCGAGCAGCAGGACGATGGCTTTGACGGCGAACGCCAAGCCGATGTTTTGCCAAACAATGCGTTGGGTGGCTTTGCTGATTTGGATGGCGGTGGCAATTTTACTCGGCTGATCGGTTTGAATCACCACATCAGCGGTTTCAATTGCTGCATCAGAACCCATGCCGCCCATCGCAATGCCCACATCGCTCAATGCCAGTACGGGTGCATCGTTCACCCCATCGCCGACGAATGCCACGACTTTGGAGCGGTCTACTTTGATTTTTTCGACGTGTGCGACTTTTTCTTCAGGTAATAAATCACCATACGCGGTGTCAATGCCGATGGATTGAGCAATTTTTTGCGTGATGGCTGATTTGTCGCCACTGAGCATGACCGTTTGACGGACGCCATTGTTGCGCAGGGCTTTAACAGCGGCGTGTGCATCGGCTTTAATCTGATCTGCAATGGTGACATAACCCGTGTATGTGTCGTTGATGGCAACCACCACAGTGGTTTCAACGATGTCTTCGATTGCGGCATCGTAAGAGACGTTGAATTTGCGCAGCAGTTTGGTGTTGCCTGCCAGTACCGTTGTGCCATTGACGGTGCCTTTTAAACCGTGGCCAGAGATTTCTTCGACCGCGTTTGCTTCGTAAGTTTGCGTGTCGCCGATAGCAAACTGAGCCACGGCCTTAGCGATTGGGTGGGTGGATTTTTGCTCTAAGGCCACCAACGTGCGCATGAACTCTGTTTGATCCATGCCTGTGGTCACCACATCCTGCACCTTAAACACACCTTCGGTCAAAGTGCCTGTTTTGTCCATGACGACTGTATTGACTTTGGCCATCACGTCGAGATAGTTGCCACCTTTGAATAAAATTCCGTTGCGTGAAGCCGCGCCGATACCGCCGAAGTAGCCGAGTGGGATGGAAATGACCAAAGCACATGGGCAAGAAATGACGAGAAAAACCAATGCGCGGTAGAGCCAGTCGCGGAAAATGTAAGTGTCAACGATGAAATACGGCAAAACCACCAGTGCCACGGCCAAGAAAAATACAATCGGCGTGTAAATTTTGGCAAAACGGCGAATCATCAATTCGGTTTTGGCTTTGCGGGTGCTGGCGTTTTGGACAAGGTCGAGAATGCGAGCCAGCGATGAATCGGCAAATTTCTTGGTCACTTTGAGTTGAATGACTTTATCCAAGTTGACCATGCCTGCCAATACGGTTTCACCTTGGGCGATGCTTTTGGGTTTGCTTTCGCCCGTCAAAGCTGAGGTGTTGAAGCTGCTGCCACTGCTCAAGATTTCGCCGTCCAGTGGGGCCTTTTCGCCCGAGCGGATTTGGATGGTTTCGCCAATCTCGACCGATTCGGGTGCCATGGTTTGGTAAGTGCCGTCACGCAGAACCATCGCTGTATCAGGACGCACGTCAAGCAAGGCCTTGATGTTGCCTTTGGCGCGGCTGACGGCTGCACTTTGAAACAGCTCGCCCATTGCATAAAACAACATGACCGCCACACCTTCAGGGTATTCGCCAATGGCAAACGCGCCGAGTGTCGCCAAAGTCATCAGTGAAAACTCTGTGAAAAACTGTTTGGATTGGAATCCTTCCAGCGTCTCTTTGATGACAGGCCAGCCAACGGGCATGTATGCCAGTGCATACCAAGCGAAGCGTACCCAACCTGTGAAAAAGCTGGCTTTGAATAAATGGTCAAAGCCAACGCCCATCAGCAATAATAAAAAACTGCTGATGGCTGGGATATACGTTTTAACGCTCGAAGGATCGCCATGGTCGTGATCGTGACCCTCATGGTCGTCATGCCCTTCGTCATGGTCGTGGCCTTTATGCGCCTCATGACTGTGGTCGTGATTGT
>CALMCL010000020.1 GCA_937862905.1 uncultured Burkholderiaceae bacterium
TGTACATGTTGACTGCGCAAACAGAAGAAACCGTTCGTTGTCGACAAGGACCTTTTCCCGTTTGGATGCAAATGGATAAGGTGAAGGTGGAAGTACAGGATTTCAATCATTGGCTTTTTTTGAACACACTGCAAGTGCACATGCGGGCTCGGTTGGCGTCTGATGATGTGTTATCTGAATATGAGAATGCCTTGCGTTATGACGCACATCCACCGACAATGACCTTTTCAGGTTGATGATCTATTAAAAAAAGCGTTGAGTGATCAACGCTTTTTTTGGGCTTTATGCTGGATTGCTTTGCAGTATGCTCAGTCGGTGTGATATTTCTTCACGCCCAAAAATCCACAATATATTGTCTAAAGACGGGCTTTGTGTCTGTCCAAGTACGATGGCGCGCAATGGAAGGCCAATGGCTGGCATTTTTAAACCATGTTGAGCCAATGTTGATTTAATCAATGCATTGATGCTTTCCTTGTCCCATGCCACTGTTTTGAGTCCTTCAGCGAAATCTTTGAGTGCAGGACGATTGGCCTCATTGACCTGTTCATTGATCAGCTCAATGTTTGCAACATAAGGCAAGTAGTAGCTTTCAGCTTCATCGGTGATTTGCACCAAGGTGTCGCAACGCGATTTGTACAATGCAATAATCTCTGCCAGAGGATATGTGGTCAGGGGCAGCGTATGGTCGTAGGTTTCCAAGCGTGTGGTTAAACGAGGTTCAATCAGGGCGACCAGCTCGTCGTGCGGTTTTTGATTGATGTAATGGTTGTTCATCCAATTGAGCTTCTTCGGATCCCATTGTGATGAAGACGATGACAGGTGCTCTACACTGAACCACTCAACAAATTGTTCGCGTGTAAACACTTCTTCATCGCCATGTCCCCAACCCAAGCGGGCGAGGTAGTTGCACAGGGCTTCGGGTAAATAACCCATGCGCTCATAATCCATCACCGCTGTGGCATTTTTGCGCTTCGATAATTTAGAGCCATCGGGTGCAAGAATCATGGGAATGTGACCATAAAAAGGCAATGGCGCATTCAATGCTTTCAAGATGTTGATTTGTTTGGGGGTGTTGTTGACATGGTCATCGCCGCGAATGACGTGGGTGATGCCCATGTCCCAGTCGTCAACAACAACACAGAAGTTGTACGTTGGCGTGCCATCAGGGCGGGCGATGATGAGGTCGTCCAGTTCTTCATTGTTGAATGAAATCTCACCTTTTACCACGTCAACCCATGAGGTGACGCCAGTGAGCGGATTTTTGAAACGAACAACCGGCTGCACACCCGCAGGTGGTGTTGGCAAAGTCTTGCCCGTTTCAGGACGCCACGTGCCATCGTATTTTTCGCGTTCACCTCGGGCTTTTTGAGCCTCTCGCATGGCTTCGAGCTCCTCTCGAGAGGTGTAGCAGTGGTAGGCCGTGCCATTGGCAAGCATTTGTGCAATCACTTCTCTGTAGCGATCCATGCGTTGCATTTGATAGTATGGACCATCATCGTGCGTTAGCTTGAGCCATGCCATGGCATTTAAAATTTCTGCAACGTTTTCTGGGGTTGAACGCTCAACATCGGTGTCTTCAATGCGCAAGACAAATGTGCCACCAAAGTGTTGAGCCAATGCCCAGCTGAATAATGCAGTGCGTGCGCCGCCAATGTGCAGTGCGCCTGTTGGACTGGGGGCGAAGCGGGTACGAACAGTTGTGCTCATGGATGCCTTTAAATCTAAAATGTCAGTGGTAATTTGACATTATAACTGGCGAGCAGGTGCATCACCAAGTTTCTACTTATAAAAACCTTTGGCATTTCATTTTTTGATTCCCTCTTGACGCCAGTGCTTGTTGTACTTGCTCATGATTGGTGTTCAAAAGTTGCTGTTTAAAAAGAATGAAGGATCATTGATTCAAATGCCCAGAGGTTTTATTTA
>CALMCL010000021.1 GCA_937862905.1 uncultured Burkholderiaceae bacterium
AAGGTCAAGGCAAAAACCGCATCACCCCATCTTGCAGTGGGCTGAATACTGCCGTTTTGATTCCTGCATGCGCCAATGTTTTGCGTGTCCATTCATTGCATGTTGTGAAAATGGAGTATCGTCCTGTGGCTTCGTAAAAGGCATCGTGATCGTTGTAGTTGGCGGTGGTGTTGATGTGTTCAGCGTGGTTGTGGGCATCGAGTTTGAAGCTGCGGTCAATGTCCGCCACGATGGATTGAAAGGCGGCCTCGCTGATGCGCAGGTGGCGGATGGTGGTGTTGGTGTTGGGTTGTTCTATGGCTTCGATGTGCATGGCGGTGCTGCCCAGACCTGTGGCGGCAACGAAGGCGGTGGAGGCTTTGAGTTCTGCCCATGTCGGCGTGTCGAGGTAAAAGCCTTTGTCTCCCCAGCCAAATGAAATGTATGGCAAGCGCCCGTCTGCATTGTGCAGGTCTGCAGGTGGAATCATGTTTGACCAGTCGCGTATGGTCGTTTTTGCGGGTAAAACGATGTCGGTGTGCACACCGTTGGTGCGCACATAAATGTCGATGCCTGCTTGATCGGTGGGGAGTGACTCAAAGTTTGCATTCAGGGGGATGCGGCTGAGTGTGACAACAATGAGTGCATACAGGGCAACAAAGGTGGCAAAAAAAGCCACAAAGCCCAAAAGCAGATTGCGTAAGCGGTGCAGGTTTTTTTTCATATTAAGGTTTTCGTGACGGGCTGATGCGGTTCTCGTGTGGGTGCAACTTAAACTCAAGGTGGGTTTTAACCGTTGGCCATTCGGTGGCGGTGATCGAGTAAACGGCGGTGTCTCGTGTGTTCCCATTGGGCATGATGCGTTGCGCGCGCAATATGGCGTCCAGTTGCGCGCCGAGCCCCTCAATGGCACGGCGGCTTTGGCTGTTCAAGCGATGGGTGCGCAGTTCGACGGCGATGGTCTGCCATTCCTCAAAAGCATGCTTCAGCATCAAGTATTTGGCGGCCGTGTTTATCCCTGTGCCTTGTGCGGATTGTGCATACCATGTGGCACCTATTTCAACACGCTTGTAGGCGGTTGAACATTCGAAATTGAGAAAAGTGGTCATACCGACGATGGTGTCGATGCCATTTCGGGTTTGGATGACGGTGAAGGGGATCATTTCGCCCTGTGCAAACTGCGCCAAGCGGCGTTCAATTTCTGCGGTGACGCCTTCCACTGTGGGGGCGTAGGTGTAGTGTAACTTCCACAGCTCCCCATCGGCGGTTGCGGCTTGTAATCCCGATGTGTGATCCAGCGAAGACAATTCCAGCCGAACATGCCCATTGGACAATAAGGGGGCGGTCAATGTGTTCACATGTTTTTTGGTGTGAGGCATTTTATTTTAAGGAAGCACGAAGAAAATAAACATTTGTTTTTCAGTGTGTTAAATGAAGGGTGCTGTTTGGGGCATCTGAACAGAAATGCGGCAAGCTGTCTTGGGCTGTCGCATTTTGTTTCCCTTAAATCACCGCCAGCAAGGTCTTTATTGTGATTAACCATGACGCAACTGTTCAATTTTGAACTCAAGGTGCGTTTTAATGGTGTTCCATTCATTGGCGGTGATGGAGTAGACGGCGGTGTCGCGCAAAGTGCCGTTGGGCATGATTTGATGAGCCCGCAAAACGCCATCCAGTTGTGCGCCGAGTCGTTCGATGGCGCGTCGGCTTTGTGTGTTCAAGCGGTGGGTGCGAAATTCGACCGCGATGACTTTCCAATCTTCAAATGCGTATTTCAACATCAAATGTTTAACTGCGGTGTTCAGTACGGTGCGTTGCACTGTCGGCGAGTACCATGTTGAGCCAATTTCTGCGCGCTGGTATAAAGCGGTTTGTTCGATGTTCATGAAACTGGTCATGCCCACAATTTCATCTGCACCGTTCACCGTGCGGATGATGGTCAAGGGAATCATTTTGCCTTGCTCGTATAAACCCAAGCGGCGCGTGATTTCAGCAGCCACACCTTCAACCGTTGGCACAGCGGTGTACCACAGTTTCCACAATTCACCATCGGCGGTGGCTTTTTGTAAACCCGCCACATGCTCAAGTGATGACAGTTCTAAACGAACAAATTCGTTGCTCAAAGTGAGTGCGGGCAGTATGCTCATGGGCTCTTTCTTAACGTTAACAGTCATCGGGAATCAATAAGACCAAATCGGTGTCGCCAAAGTCTACACCATTTTGTGACAATAAAGTGTTCACTTGACCGCGATGATGGGTTTGATGATTGAAGAAATGCATGAGTAAAGCAAAGAAGTTTTTACGTGTAACCGTCCCCTTCATGTTGGTATACTCGAGTGTTTCATCCAAATCATTTTCTGAAATGGCCTCGATCCAGCGGATGATCTGCGCATCCAGCATGCTGCGATATTCTGCAAGTTCGGGCAGCG
>CALMCL010000022.1 GCA_937862905.1 uncultured Burkholderiaceae bacterium
TGTCAAACTTGCAACGTGGGCATTTAATCGACACATCCACCACAACGCCCACCGCAAGCAATTTATTACACTTTTTGCATCTTTTTTGCACTACAAAACACCTCAATTATGCTAAAATCGCGCCGCCTGTACAGGTGGGGCGGCCTTAGCCAAGGTGCTGCTAGAACAGCATTGCGGGCATGTTTGAGTGTTATCGCACATCAAACATGCGCCGTCCTTTTTTTACAACATCGCTACTTTAGAACGCAAATACGCGCACTCAAAAACCAGGCACTGCTCGTAACGCAAGCCCATGCGCTTGCCGACCGAGACCTGACGGTGCACATAATCAATGTCGTCGTAGGTCTCCATCACGGGCAATTCGACAATCATCACATTGCCCTCGTTGTCCAGCACATCAACCAAATCGCCCGCATCGTTGCGCGTTTGCACCGCTGTTTTGACAAAAACAAGTTCTTCGCTCTCGATCTCCTCGTTAATCAACTCAGCACCCTCTAAGCGTTGCTCACTTTTGACGACTTTACGCGTCTGTTGACGCTCACGCGTGACCGCGACTTCATCGACAACGGTCTCAAAAATATCGTCTTCACAAAACAATGCGTACTTGCGCACGTCTAACCCCTCAGACGCAAACGCCGCCGCCACTTCTTGTGCAATTGCACCTGCATGCAAACGTGCTGTGTCGCCTTTTTCTGCGATTGCGTCGTTGAATTGATAGACACACCAGTTGACTTTAGACCACGCGCGGATTTCGGCATCGGTCAGCGCACCGCGCACGGTTTTGAGCGTGCCGTCGGATGTGCTGATTGCGCCTGTTCCCGCATAAATCACACTCGCACGGAAGCTGGGTTCTCCAACCGAGTACGCATTATCAGCTGCAAAATAAACGTTCCCGCCCAACTCAGTTTTGCCAGATTGAAAAAACGTCACTGCATTTTTTGCCACACTCGCTGACGTACCCACACCGACTTGAAACACAACTGGGTCAGCGTTGACTGTGCGGAACTTAGACCAACGCCCCACCGCGAGCTGCCAATCATCACTGACAATGTGCCCCTCGCCAAACGCGGCGGCTTTGTTAGCGTCAATCGTGCTGCGATAACCCGCTGAGAAGCTGTACGATTTCCCTGTGGAAATGACGTTATCTCGCCCAAAACAGCCGTAATACAGCGCACCCACCGCACTGTTTTGATAGCCGAATACGCTACCAAAGTTACCGCCTGCCACTTGATAACCAAACATCAACGCATGCTGCGCCGCCGGGCCATTAAACGGAGTTGTGTTTGTTGCGCTGCCCGACGACACGAGTGTATCAAACGAGCTAATCGCAACACCTGAGATGACATTGCCATCAAACACACCCGTCGCTCGTCCATAAAACGGCGACTGATAGTAAGGCAAGTTCAGCGCGTCTACCGCGCTGTATGCATTGTAATAGCCGATTCTCCATAAATCGGGACCGATAAAATGAGTCTGATCACCCGACCCAAGAAGCACCTCATTGTCAGTCAACATGCCCTTGGTGCTCACGTACTTGCGATTGATGGGGTTATTCGCGCAAAATTTGCGGCGAGCCCCCGCAATTTGATATTTATCGTGTTGGGAGCTTGCCCCCACGATCAAGTGCAAGGTCTCGCCATCCGCCCAGTCCTCGGCACGCATTTGAACATCCCACCGCGTGAGCTTTGACAAATATAGATCACCCGTATGGGTCAAAGCGTCCTCCTCACCCTGCACGTTCATGGTGTAATCCACCCGAGTACAACCCAGGAGCTCAGGCGAGGCAAACGCCGCCGCAACCTTGGCGCGAGCCGCAGCAAATCGCGCTGAATCACGCCCGTTCGCGACCCATTCGTCGATGGATTGACCGCCGACTGCGTCGTGTATCAAGTACACCTTTCGTCCCGTTTCTTCAGCGAGTCGGTGGCAAAACGCAAGCGCAATGTTGTTATTACCGCCGTTGCCGTCAGGTACTGGGCGCGTCCACGGCGCAGCATTTATGTCACTGCCACCCCAAGCCCCCGCCACAGCGTCCCACGTCTTAACCAACGGACTTGCTGGGTTAAGACCACCGCCACGCACACCCTCGCCATTGGACTGGCCCCACGACAGCACAATGATCGGATCGCCACCACCCTTAACCACGCCCTGCACCCAGCCCGTAGCCCAACCGCGTGGATCACCTAAGTCAGCGGCATCACGATCCATCTCCTCAATGTAGCCTCGATTCCAGTGCCGCGCGTAGATCAGGTCGGTGTACATCGTAGTGTACTTTTGCATGACGTGATTTCCGTTGAGCACGTGGACTTGTAGTTGGCCAGGCAACAAAACAGGAGCGTTTATTAGAGTGTTCGCAATGGTTTGACTGGTCACCTTGTACGTGTTATACGTGTTGACTCCGCCAAAAACATCGTTAAAATCAGTATCGGCGGGCAACGAATCCGCCTTTACAAAATCAAATTTTGCGCGCAAAAGATCAAACAACTGGTCACGGCGCGACGCGTCTAAAGACACGCCAAAACCCTCGATCACATTAGCCAGCTCCTCCTGTATTGCGTTACACCAAACATCACTTAAATGGGTCGCAGGAACGCCCGTCAAGGGGTCGCCACCGTGAAACGTTTTTTTCCCATCCTGCCCAACCAAAGCATTTGGGGTGTCAATTCGTTGCATTATTTAAAACTCCATAAGAAACATAAGGCAAAGAGCCTGATGGCGCGTGTGTTTTCAACACACACAACAACGCCGCATTGTCAAAATAGCTCAGTGGATCGACGCAGGTGTCAGTGCAAGATGCCCGCCACACCGCCGCGACCTCTGGGCTGTTGACCCGCCACACATACCGCCAATCCGGCAAATACAAGCCCACATCACACGCGGACGCACAAGTGGCTTGCTCAAATTCTGTAATCGTGACGTCAATGCCCAACAGGTCGCGCACGCGGGCAATGGCATCCTCATTGCGAATGCCGCCACGGTCATTGAACCGCGCCAACAAAAACGAGCGGCGCACGTCAAAGCTGGTGGCTTTGCCTTTTAAGCACGGGTCAGGCAGGCCGTACACCCGCTCCCAATCCACCAAGCCATACTTGGTTGTGTTGGGGTGCATTTCATCCAACAAGCCCATGGCCGCGCCCAAAACACCATCAAACACCGCCGCATCCGACCGCACCGTCGCGTCAACCAATGGCGCACTCATGTCATAACTGACGGGCGGGTACAAGGCTTTGAGCAAATCAACGGTGTTCATGTCAAACCAACGGGTCTATGGTTAAATCCCCCAAGCGCACCCAACCCAAGGTTGTGCCGCTCACATCCGCCAAAGCATTGACCAACGGCGCGTCCAGCACACAATCACTGATGTTTGGCAGGCTGGTCACAAGGGATTCGAGTTTCGAGCGCACCAATTTTTCGCCCGGCTCCAAGGTGGCAAAAAACGCCCGCACCAAGGTGTCAATCTGCGGCTTAATCACGGTCTGAAAATCATCGCGCCCCGCCACCCGAAACGCCACATCAACCACCACGGGCGCGGGTGCGCGGGTGGCGATGTCTTTGTAGCCTGACGGCGACATGCTGACCAAATACGCCCGCACTTCATTCAACAACGCAGCCGTGGGCAAACCATTGGGCGAACTGATGAACACATCGGTTGTGCCCAAGCCGCGCAAGCGCTGGTACACATAAGCCTTGGACACGCCCGCAATCGACTCCGCCCAGCGTTTCAAATCCGACGGCTTGCCGCCCGCGGGTGGATTGCGCAGCACATCAAGCAAGCGCGCCAACAACGCCTCATAGTTTTCAACATCAACCCCTCCCGTCAACGTCACATCCGTGACCTCACCCGTTAAACCGCTGGCCGAAACCGTTAACACGCCGTTAAGTCCCGCCACATTGCCCAGCACCCCCGCCGTAACCGCACGCACGGGCACTATTTTTGGGGTGACATCCAAGACCGCGCTCGCGCCCACCAACTCAACCATCACCCCGTTTGACAGTCGAATCTGCGCACCCGCAGGCAACACCGCCCCCATTTCGCCGTATACTTTGGCGGTGCCCGTGGCGCGCTTGGCTTCTTTCAGGCGCAAGTTTTTAACGGCCGTATGGCGCACCAAGTTTTCCTCGTCCGCGGTGTCGGGGAATATTTGCAAAAACACCCAGTTGATGAACATATACAGCCCCTCAACCACGCTGGCGTTGGCGGTCGCGCGCACGTAATTGTCGCTGTCGACACTGATGTCAAAATCAGGGTTAAGGTTTTGTAAGGTCATGAGGTAGGTGTTGCGAATGGCCTCAAAACTGGGAATCGGATAACTCATGCGCCCACCTGTACGTAATGTTCAAACACACGGCGGCGGTCGGACACATCGACCACCTCAACCGCAAAACCCATGCGGCGGGTTTCCGCCAACGGCGCATTCGTTTCCAAAGCACGCACATCAACACTTTTTGCGCGACCATCGGCCAACAATGGCTTCAGCGCATCGCGCAACGCTTGCACAATTAAGCTGCGCACCCGCTGCACGTCTTTCTCGCGCACGTACTGGCGCATGCCCAGCGATGGGTCTGCCCACCAGCCACCCAGCGGCGTGACCACGCGCACATACACCGAGTTCATCAAATCATTGATAGCGGCGTTGGCACTGGCGTAGTCGCCCGTG
The DNA here is from genome assembly GCA_937862905.1 of uncultured Burkholderiaceae bacterium. Lineage (GTDB taxonomy): Bacteria > Pseudomonadota > Gammaproteobacteria > Burkholderiales > Burkholderiaceae > Hydromonas. The sequence goes on from CALMCL010000022.1 coordinate 4,659, forward strand.
AGGGGATTGAGTTCTGCACTTTTCATAAGGCGATTGTGCCCGTGCGCCAAAACAAAACCCACTGGACGGCTGTCAGTGGGTTGTTTGGCTTGGCTTTACATTTGCGGGCTGGGCGGTGGGTCGCCATCGTGGCCGTGGGCATTATATTTACTGCGCATGTCTGCCATGGACTGCGCCCCGCCTTGGTCGCTGACATTACCTTTGGCCACAATGCTTTTATCGGTGTTCAGCTCCCCCTTGATGGTCACATCATCATCAAACACCACCTTGCCCTTGACGTGGTGCGTGCCATCAATTTTGCTGTGAATAAAACCACCGCCTGCGTACTGGATGGATTCGCCCGGCTGCAATTTACCCACCATCACCTTGTCGCCCTGCACCGCAATCACAACGGCATGCGACGTCTTACCGCCAAGTGGTAAGGTGATGTTCTGCAAGCCATCCAGCGGGCGGCTGGCGTGACCATAGTGCTGAAAGTACTCAACATCGGGCAAGGCCTCACCGCTAAAACCCTCGACCGTCAATGTTTGATTTTCCGTGTTGACGTTGCTGCCATTGACCGTGCCTTTTAACGCTTGGCGCACGCCGTTGACAGCTTCAGCAATCATGCCGCGTATCCGCTTAGGTTCCACGCTTACCCCCCATCATTTCAAATCCTTGTCAATCGACTTACGCACCTTACGCGCCCGTTTGGCTTCACTCTTGGGCTTTTTCGCATCCAGCACCCACATTTTGTCTTCTTTAATGGTGAGCAAGGTGTACTTGCCGCCGTTGCTACGGTTGACAAAGAACCGCCGCGCCATAATGAAAAACACAGCATGCGTGTCCAACGGCTCAAAGTCACACTCCACCCGCTGGCCAGCGACCCACAGCACGCCGCCCTCGGTGTAATACCCCTTGACCACCACGCGTAAGGTGTAGCCCCCCAACCGCCCATCGGACAGCAATTTACGCGCCCGCGTGCTGGCCGTCGCCGCATCTTGGCAATCATGATCGACCGCGATCTTAGGGCGATACCAATCAATATTCGGGTCGCTGGCTTGGGCTTTTTGGTTACTGCCTTTGCCTTTCTTTCCGCCGTGCGACTGCCCTAAAACAGTGACTTCACTGTACACGCCCTCGATGCTGTCTTCCTCTTCGACCTCCTCAACGTTGGTCAAATTGTCGTCATACTTGAGTCGCAAGGTTGCCACGGGTGGGGCGTCATAATCCGGGCCACCAACAATCAAGGTGCCATCGGGCGCGAACCACCACGCCACGCCGTTGGCGTCACACGCCTTGTCCAGCACGTCGGCTGCGGACTCGCCCGGCTCTACGCTGATTTTGTCGTGTGTGTATTGCTTGTCGCCCAAGAATTTGATTTTGGTCACGCCCAACGGCTTAACGATTTGCTCCACTACTTGCATCAAATTGAGCTTTTGCGTGGTTTTAATCGGCGCAGAACAATCCAGCAAGCTCGCCGCATCATCCCGCCCCCGCAAGGTCAAATCATGCACGGCGTTGCCGCCCACGCGGCTGATTTTGTGCGTGCGCGCATCCAGCCGACCTTGCATCACCACCTCGTCATCAATGCGCACCTGAACCCGCGCCCCCTTGCGCACATCGGCGGGGATTTTGCTTTTTTGCTTCAAGCCCAACGTGAACTCAAAGGCATCCGCTGGGGTTTTCATGTCGTTGTCCACCCACAAGCCCGTCCAATCGCCATGCACTTGACCCGCCACCGACAAGGTGACAACTTGCGGCTTCTCTACTTTACTCTGCGTAGACATACAGCACATCCCCCGCCAGCACCACGTTTGGATTCTTAATTTTTGGGTTTAAGCGGGCGATTTCATACGCGCGTCGAAAGTCGCCGTATAACTTAAATGCCAGCAAGTGCAAATTGCAATCGGCCACCACCTCATGGCGAATCAAGGCGGGGCGACGGTGCACCACCGCCCGCGCCGCCGCCGTCAACTGCCACGCCAATGTTTGTAAATGCACGGACAAGGCCGCACCCGCACCATCGCCACCCACAAAACCAAAACGCACCGCCTGCACCGCCGTGTTTAACGGTCGACGCACGCTGTTTAACACCGCCTCCACCTGCTTGGGCGATAACGTCGGGTCAAGCAACTCCCACTCAAATACCTCCGCCAAAGCAGCCGCCGCCTGCACCACCGAAACAACGGCCAAGCTGGTGTCGAACGCATCTCGCACGCCCAGCACCGTGGGTGCACGCGGATTGACGGGCGCACCACCCGCAGCCCGCACCACGTCGCTTGAATCCGCCGCCGCCAACACGTCGTCAATGCGCGACTTGATTTGAAACACCTCTTGCACCACCGCATCACGCGTGAACAGCGGTTTATAAGCACTTTCAGGCGGGCTCACCACCACGCCCGTACCATCCACCACTCGCGACGATTCGGCGCGTGGAGTGATGATGAACTTGCCCTCATCACTCGCCTGCAACGCACCGAACAAGGACAAAACATCACTTAAAGCCATGCGAGGTAAAGAAAACACATCACCGCCCACGCGCAACGCGTCTGCTTTAAGTTCAAACAACGGCGTCACCAAGCGCTCCCAATACCCACGCAAGGCCGACACCGAAGCCCCGCCCACATCCAAATACGCGTTGGCCAGCCCCATGTAATTTTCAAATGAAAGCAACAGCGCATCCAAGCAGGTCAAACACTGCAAGCCCGCCAACCCGCCCAAAGCATTCGGCAAGCTGCGGTTGAAAAACGGCATGTCCGCACCCGCCTCGACAAAGGTGACTGAGACGGTGCAATAGTCATACTCTTCTGCACTGTGCGACACTTTCCACGTTTGGGCATGACAGGTCATACTGCCGAAAATCGGGTGCACCAACTCGCCCGTGTCCAACGACTCAAGCGCATCAAGCAAGGCTTTGAGTTGCGACTCATAATCCTCACCCCACAGCACAAACTCGACGGGTATTTCATGCTCAGTGCGGCCAAAGTTTTCGACATCCGCGCCGTTTCGATACGGGTAACGGTGTTTAACCAAATCATTGCCCGCCGAGTCGTCAACCCGCTCGACTTCTGCCTGTACGCCGCGAAAACTCGCGGGCAACAATGTATCAAGCCAGCTCATCGCGCACCCCGATAAGATTGTGTCGTGTTGATTTTATTCACCGTTTGCGACACCATGCCGCCATCAATATAGACCGGGATGGTCGCGGTCATGCTGTAATTCTTCGCATTCAATTGCGCCAAGCCGCCATTGACCTGCTGCAACTGCGCCTCCAGCGGCGCATTATTTGACGCTTGGGTTAACGCCGCCACTTGCGCGTTGACTTGCTGCAACTGGGCATTGGCTTGCACCAACTCTTGCCCCGCTGGCGCGGCTTGACTGGCCGCATTGACCTGTGCAATTTGACCGCCAATGCGCTCAAGCATGGCACTGGTGCGATCAGCCTCGACCGCTTGGTTTGAATCGGCCATCTTGCCGCCAATCCAAGAGCCTGCCACGCCGCCCAACCACGCCCCCGCCGCAGCACCTAAAGCCGTGCCCAAGACGGGGACGACCGAGCCAATGGCGCCACCAATCACAGCACCCACGCCCGTACCCGTCAGATTCGCCTTCGCCTCGGTGCGCTCACGCGCGCTGGCCTTGTCTCCCGCCAAATCCATGACGCTGCCGCCCGCGTTCCACGCCGCAGCCCCCGCCATGCCCACAACGCCTGCGCCTTTTAACAAGCCTTTTGATTGAGCGATCCAGCCAAGTGCGTTTCCAACGCCGCCCGCGGCACCAGCGGATGAACCGCCCAAGACGCCCGACATCTTTGCCGCAGCGGACATTAACACGCCGCCGCCCAACAACGTAGAACCCAAAATCGCCGAGCCACCCGCCACAGGATGCTTATCCACAAAACCCGAAAACCAATCCGCCGCATCGCCAATCGCGCCGCCCAACTGCTGCACCATACTGGTCAAGCCGCGGTCTTTGGCATTCGCCGTTTTGTCATACGCGCTTTTGGCATCCCCCTCAACGCGCTGCGCACTCACGTCATTGATGGTTTGCCCAGTTTCCGACCTGCTAGCCGCCATCCTTTTTGCTACGTCCTCCGAGTCCACGTCTGCCATGATGCCCATCATGGCCTTGCGTGCCTGAATGTCGGTGTATATATCACCCACCACGCCTTGAGCGGTATAGCCCGCCATTTCTTCATAAACGCGGCTTTTATCAGCATCGGTTTGTGCGGCCACGGCTTTTTTCTTCAACGCTTGAAAATGCGCATCGTTCTCCACCACCTTATTCAACATGCGGGCATTGGCAGTCAAAAAGTCATCACCTGAATACATGTATTTTTCAACCTCAGCCTTACGGTCAACACCGTAGATCTTTTTCAGCGTCTTATCGCCCTTGTCCGAGCTTGCGAAGCCAATGACGTTTTCCATGTTCACGCCCGCCTCATCATCCGTCCCTGAGTTCTTACGCACGGTTTGCGCGTGCACAAACAAGGCATCGGCTGCATGTTCACCTTTGAGCGCGTCACCCGCACCCGCCAACCACTTGGGCATCCAATTCGCCATGCTTTTAACAGAAAAGCTACCCATGCTGTCGGACACCATGCCCTTGGCCACGGCGGCTTTAATCTGAGCGTCGTCATAACCCTTGTTCGCAAAAGCCACCGCCATGTTCGCCATCGCCACAGGGTCTGTGCCCGAACCCGCCGAGGCTTTCATCAGCATGGGCATGAGCGCATCCAGCCGACGCAAGCCCTCATCACCCGTAAACTTACCACTGGCCAGCAAGGTGTTCTGCGCCAACAAAGCATCGTCACGCGACCCAATACCGCCCGCCACGGCGGCGTCCACCTGTTGCGTTAAACGCGTTTTTTGCGCATCCGCGTCAGCCCGCGAATACAACTGCCCGCTCGCATCGCGCGTGCCAAACATCACGTTTGCGTTTTGGCTCACTTGACGGTCAAAATCAACCTGCGGGCGCATGACCATCGCCCCAGCGGTGGCCGCACCTGCCACCACCGCCGCGCCGTGTGCAGCCCCCGCCACGCCTTGGCTCAAGGTCGCCGCAATCTGCTTGGCCGTCCCCAAAGCCGATTTAAACCCACCGTTCAAACGGTCGCCCAACACGCGCGCCTTACCCGTCATCGCATCCAATTCGTGCGACATCCCTTTGAGCGCCGCCCCGCCGCCCATGGCCTTGCGGTTCATCTGCTCCAAGGCACTGCCCGCCTTGCCCGCGCTGGCGTTAATTTTGCCCGTCTCAGCATCAATCATGCCCAAGGACTGCAACAACTGCCTTGATGAGGCGTCGCGCAGTGACACGACAATTTGAACGTCTGCATTACTCATTGTTTTCACTCACTTCTTGTTTGACTTGGGCTTACTGCGCCTTACGTGCTGCACGTGTTGCACGGGCGGCGGGGCTGACCACAAACTTGCGTGCGCTCGACGGCTCCGCCGCAGAAGCCGCAGGGCTTGGCGCAGCACGGCTGCCCGCATCCGCCAGCGCCTCCAACATCGCCACCAAAACATAAAGGGGCTGGGCCAGCACCCAGTGCGCATCCCAACCCCTGTCCAACAACCGCGCCAAGGTAAGGCGCAACTGTGCCAACTGCGTTAACGCGTCGTTGGGCTCGCCGCCGCCTTTGAACCCGCTGGCGTTTGGCTTGCGAGTTCGCGCAACTTTTTTTCAAGGTCAACCGCCGCCGTATTGGCGATGTCATAATCCATCGCCAACATCCCCTTGACCTGCTCGACCATCACGCTGCGACCGCCTACCGTTAACATGCGCGCCATTTCATACTGGCGCACTCGCAACGATGTGACCTCGCTGCCCTCATTGATAAGGGCTTCTTCCAACGCGCCAATGGCATCATCGGCCGTCATTAAATGCACTTCAAACTCCTTGACACCACCCATACCGTGGATAAACTGACCTTCTGCCTTAATCATCTTTTCTCATCCCAAAAAAATAAGCCACCCACCACATGATGGGTGGCTTATCAAACAGCCCTTAGGCCGTCACAAAGGTTCTTTATCCGCGCCGCTTACTTCTCAACGATGCGGTTTAACGCACCCACCGTTAAATCACGCGAGGCTTCTTTATCCACCTCGTATTTCGCCGACATGTCCAGCACAAAGCAATCTTGGTACGTCACGCGGTCGCCGCCATCAACGGGTTCAATCGTGATTTTGCCGTCTTTCAACGCCAACCAATCCGGCTCACCTTTGGCGGGAATCGGCACCGTGACTTTCAACGTGATTTCAGGGATGATTTTCACGTACCCCGTCGCACGGCGTTTGCGGTTCATGGTTTTGACGATTTTCTTATCGCCCTTGACGTCTTCTGTGAGTTGAGTGATTTCGTACTCTTCCGAGTTCACCTCAAACACAATCGCGCCCACATATTCTTCAGCTGCCATTTTCTGTCCTTAAATTAATTGCAAAAGCGACGACCCGCGCGGGGCGGGTCAATCCACCGTTTACAAAATCATGTCGATGCGACCCGCCAAGACATGCAATCCATTGACCACATCGGTCGGGATGGTTACATCCAAACGGTTCACATCAAACAAACTGTCCTCAACCAGCAAGCCCCCTTGATTCGCTTCAACGTTCTCAACGATTTCCGCCTCTTCGAGCTTGTACAACACATCCAAAGTCTCGCTGCGCACCTTGCCTTTGGTGCGCAAGGTTTTTTTCTCGCGCGGAAAACGCAAGTCCCAACGGGTTTTAATCGCTTGGCGCACAAAGTCCAAGGTGCGAATACTGGTCAAGTCCAGCAACGACACATCTTCTGCGCCTGTTTCATTCTTGGTGTAGGTGGTCACTGCACGGACAATCTGCACCTTGTCACCCGGCCCCACTTCCAACGGCGTGATGCCCTTGGTCAACGCCACCTCCTGTTCCATGCGACCTGCGCGGTCGGTGACGGCGTTGGGCACAACACCTTTCAACGTCAAGTGGTTCAACGGGCGCGCAGGATCTTCTTCCGAGGCAATCACCGCCGCGTACGCGGCTGCAACCAACTTGTGATCCGTGCTGGTGTTTTTCACCCACGCGCAGGTCATGCGACCGCCATTAAGGGCGGTGGTCAACGTAGACGTGGCGGCCAACGTGCCCGTGCTTGCGGTCACGCCAATGCAGCCGCGCTGCTCCAGCGGATGTCCCGCCGCATCGACGTGGTCACGCAGCACGGTTAAATGCGTTTGCGTGTTGCTGTCAATCACGATGATTTGATAATCGCCCGCGAAGATACCCAGCAACGCCACCTCATAATCGGGCAAGGTGGTTTTGTAACCCATGACGGACAGACGCACATACGGGTTGGCGGTAATCGCTGCACGCGTCATCAAGTGCGCGGGCGTGTCTTTGCCAAAAAACGCCCCTGCTTCTGCGTCGCTGAACACAAAGTAAGGCAACAAGGGCGTCGCCACCGCATCCGTGGCCATGGCGGCCACAATAATCATGTTTTGGGCATTCTGCGGCAAGCTGCGCACCGCCAGCTTGCGGTTAAATTCGATGTACGAACCGGGCTTGCGAATGCTGTTGGGGATTTCATCGAACTGCATTATTTTTTACCTTTCACAGTATTGGCTTGTCCCGCGGCCGCATCATCCTGCACGCGCTCCAAATCGCCATCCAAAATTCGACGCTTGACATACACCGTCGCGTTCACTTCCACCACACCGTCGCTGGGCAATATTTCTTTGCCGTTATCCAGCGGCACCGACACATTGCCAACGACCCTGACTTTAATTTGTTCCATCATTTCCCTTTCAATTAGGAGGCGGCTGTTGTACCGTCACCACGTCCACCACTTCCACCGAGCCATTTGCGCCCACATCGTAATGCCCCACTATGCGCAGCAAGTCAGGCGGTTCTTCTGCGCGCTCACCTTCCAGCCCAGCCATCACAGGGTCATCGGCGCGTGGGAAACCATCGCCCAACACCTCTTCATCCCACCCTGTCAAAAACTCGCAGCCGTAGGCGGTTAAACCATTGCTGCCCACTTTAATATTGCCGAGCAACTGCACCGAACCCGCTTGTACACGGTCAATGCCCAAGCCAAACCGCTGGCCAACCAACAAACGCCGCACCGCCTCAATCAGCTGATAAGCGCCCACCTCGCGCGCCGTGCCGTGCCGTCCCGCGGCTTCACTGGCCACATTGCGCGTGACCACAAACACGGTGTAGCTGGCGGGCAGGTGCAACCGTTTGCCTGCGGTGTCTTTGTTTTTTGGGTTTTTGTGCCCCACAAAACTGACGTATAACGCGGGCATACTGTTAACGACGTTCGACAACCCTGCTTCATCCAACTGCCCACCGTAGGGTTCAACCGCTTTCACGCTGCACCCCAAGCCGCGCTTCAAACGCTCAATCAAGGCACGCTCAACCGTCAGAATCATCACTCACCCCACGCGCAAAGATTCTTTGCGAACCCGCGTTAAACAACACTACATCGCCCGTTTCTACGGGTGTTTCACCCGCAACAGGCGACGGCGCACCAATGCTTGCCTTGCCCGCCGCCACATCTTTGAGCCAACGCACATGGCGGTCATAAATGCTTTTGACCTCCTCGGTCAACACCACCGCACCGCGCGAGAGCTTGTACACCGCCATGTCAATGCACGCTTCAACCAAGGTCAACGGCACGGGGTCAAGCATCACGGGAATGCTGTAACGCGTCCCAATATAGCTGTCGATTTCCACGCTGGCCGAGACCAGCGCAGCGGTCAAGCGGTCGCGGTCAACATCACCCGTACACTCGCGGTCGGTCAACATGACCGCCTCCGATAGGCTTAAACGGGCAATTGCTTGCGCGGCGGTGGCGTACGGTTGCATTATTTCGCCTTGGCTTTTGCAGCGCTGGTTTTAGCGTTAGCGGCCACGACCGCCTTAGCTACCGCTTCCGCTTCATCGGCAGCAACTTCGCCGACCACGACTTCGACACTCGCTTCTTGCACCGCTTCGTCAGCGGCTTCGTTATCGACTTCGCCCGTTAACACCTCCGCTGTATCAGCATCGGCATCACCATCAGCCACCGACAACCACGGATCGCTCAACACTTCTTGCCACTGCGCCTCGCTTAAGGCATCCACCGCCAGCACTTCACCCGCATTGCTAAAGTGTCGTTGCGCGCAATAGTGGCCGTTGGGCTGGCTTGACTTTACAATCTTGACTTTCATCACATACCCCTAAAAACTTTTAGTTACCAACAGAGGGCGGGCTCACGCCCACACCCCACACCACCCAATTAGTCGTCGATGAACACGGTCGCTAAAATTTCGACCTCGTCCTGATTGACGTTGGTAGTGCCATTCACCTGTTCGGCCTTGATGAGCTTTTTCGCCGCACCTTCCATGCCCGTTGGCACGACCAACAAACTTGGCTTGAGGTTCAACTTGCGATGGTTGTCTGTCTCCATGCGCTTGAGCATGACCTTGGCTTTTTCGTAATTCGCCTCAGTCAAAGGCGCGGTCGAACGAATCGCCAATTGCGGGTAGGTGTAACCCACCGCACGGCGGGCACGCACACCAAAGCGGAATTCGTCACGCATAAACATCGCTTCGTCCGACTCACTCGTCATTGAAGTCAAGGTCGCGGGAACACGGTTCTGATAAATAATCGGCTTGATTTTCTTACGCGCATCCATCAGATACCATGCAGGGCCAGCAGTTTCATCCGCAGCGGGCAACAAGACATTGCTTTGGAATGCACTGGCAGTTTCTTCCTCGCCCACATAAATCGGATGGTTGGCGTTAAAGTACGGCTGACCATCATGGCAAACTTCGGCGTGACCATTTTTCAAAGCGGTAAACACCATTTCATCTACGTGCTCACCAGCCGCCTCACCCAAGGCTTCAAACAAACTGCCGTACATGCCCACGTTGTCGTCTTCGATGTCGACGCGATCGACCGCAATCGAATCTTCAAACTTTTTATTGGTCAACGAATACCCTTGTGTGCGCAAACGGTTCAACACACGATCGCCAATCCATTCGCGCATTTTCGGAATCTTGGTCAACCAACCATATAAATTCGTTGCGCTCGTGGACGGCATTTCCATCGCCACTTTTTGCCAATCGGTTGGAGCAGAACCCAAACCATCCTTAAACGCCTTGCTGAACACCAGTCGCAGCGCTGACAAAACCGCCGCCGTAATCACCTTAAATGCCATGTCATACCCCTTAAAAAATTACAATCTTTACCGCGAAACCCAAACAAACCTGTAACGGTTTACTCTTGAGCTTCTTTTTTCAACGCCGCAAAATCCTTGGGCGCAACCCCCGTTGACTTACACACCGCCAACTCATCCGCGGTTAAACCTTCTTCGCCCGCACCCGCATGAGTCATGCCTGCACTTTGCTGCCCCGTCAAGGCGGCCACTTTCGGCGCAGTGGCCAAGAACGACTTGAGCATGGCCACATCTTTCTTACCCAAATCTTCCGCCCACGCTTTGGTGGAGGGCAAAATACGGCCATCGTCCAAGCCGTCTTTAACCAAAGTCGCCACTTCGCTGTCGTTCAACTGCGCCTGCAAGGTCGCGAGCTGTGTTTGCAGCGCAGCCACGACCGTGACGCTTGAGCCTTCGCCCTGCGCCGCTTTGAGCGTGGCCAGTTCGGTGACGGCGGTTTCTTTTTCAGCGGTCGAAGTGGCGACCTGCGCCAACGCATCATCTTTGTCCTTGTTAGCCGCCGTTAAGTTCGCCTGCAAAGCGGTCAATGCCGCCTTGACTTCCTCAGGCTTGGCCGCTTCACCCAAACCCAGCAATTTCAATAATTCTTTATCCACGTCCTCATCCTCATTGTTTAAAAATCGTTTCAACATTTCGGGCTTGAGCTCAGTCAAACCCGACAAGCCCGGCGTATTGGTCAAACCGGCCATGTACAACATCAACACCTCGCCCGTTGTGCTGCTGTAACTGAACACGGGGGAAATATATTTGTACTCGCTGCGGCCGATATAGCCCGCTGCTGTTTCCGTCCACTTAGGGACAACGTAAATACCGTCGTCCCGCAATTCGTGGCTGATCGACCATCCCGCCGCGGGTGCAGGTTGACCGTTAAACTCGGCTTTTTGCGTTTGGTGTTCGTAATCGATCACCATTTGCTCAGGCACTTGATTCCAGTAATTGACAATCCGCAGGGCTGCGCCCTCACTCAAAGTCCACTGCAAATCAGGCGCAGGCCGCCCATCCACCGCCGCAAAGCCACCCAGCGGCAACAACCGCACGGCCTTGTCCGCCGCTAAACTTAAATCAAAGGCCAGTGCGGCATACTTAACTGTCATTTCATAAACCCTCTCCATGCGTTCGGTTGTTGTGTGCCACACGGCGTTCTTTTACTCTTTCATCATTTACGCCCACATTCTGAACGACGACCAAAACTAAACCCACTGGACATATGTCAGTGGGGCGAATGATGGGCAGCCCAGCCCGTACAACAAGCAAAGGGCGACCCAATGGTCGCCCCACACACAAACAAACAACACCACAACACCTCACACGCACCGTTAAACCCCCGTTAAAACCTTTTGACACACCCAAGCGCAACCCGCAGCACCCCCAACGCAAAAAAAGACGCCGTAGCGTCTTTTTTTTCCATTCACACCAAAACCCACCCAGCCCTTACTTGCGCGCCAACATCTCAATGTAATCCGCCACCGCATCGGCCAAGGCACGACGGCCATCCACGGGCAACTTCATGAACGGACGGGCGGGAATAAACACCTTGCGGTTACGCCCCGCCCAGCCGCCATCATTATGAATCCTTGCATACGTCACCGCATTGCTTACCACCGTCGTCTTGCCATCAACCCGCGCTTCAAACGAACCCATCAAATCCTCAGAACGTGCACCACCTTCTTGCAACTTGCGATTGCCCTTCTTTTTGGCCAAGGTGACGGGCGAGAGTTTTTTCCATGGCGGCCGCCCCTGCATTTCAAAATTCTTAATGATTTGGTTGTACACCACCCCGGACAAATCTTCCATCAGCGGCGCGGGGTCTTGCAGCCCCCCCGCAATGCTGTTTATTTTGCGGCGCAAGCCTGAAATATCCACTTCAATGCGTATCATTGCAACATTCCCCAATTTGTTTTACAATAAACCCATACAGGGCAACCTGTGGCGTATATGAAAACAAGGCCAGTGAGTCGCGGCGTCAAAATGTTCATAGCGCAAAGCCAGCGGACTCACCGACTGGCTTTTTTATTGCCCACCCGATAAATCAACAAGCCATCGCGCTGCTTATTGATGTATTCGAACTGGGCTCCTTTGCTGGCGCGGTCTTTAGGTGGAAACACGGTATTACCCGTCCAGCCATCTTGCCCATACTCAAACACCCCCAAGCCAAACAACAGCCGCCCGTCGGTTTCAAACCCATACACCTTGATGTAACGCCGCTTGAGCACAAACACCCCACCTTGGTCTTGCCAGCCCAGCCATATTTCATCTGGATTTTTAATCACCTGCGCCAACAACTTCAGGTATTGCCCACGCCCTTGCTTATCCGCCTTTAACTCACCCGTGCCCTTGACCACAAACAATTGCTTATTGACCTGCAAGGGCGCACCCACCACATCTTTAAACACCACGCCATCATCCAAAGTCGCGCCAAACTCGCTCAAGAACGCCCGCGCATAGTCTTGCTCACTCAAACCTTTGGGCAACACATCCGCAGCCGAAACCTTGGTGGGTCTGGGCAACGGCGGCACATCACCCAACCCTTTGAACGTGCGCGGCAAATCATCCAGCGGTGGCGGCGTGAACGGGCGCGCCCAATCTTTGGCAGGGTTCGTGCTCCAACCCACATCGGGCGTGACCTTGACAATCTTGCCGTCTTTATCCAAGCGACGCGGGTCGGTGTAGGTCGTGACCCGATCGCGTGACTCCCCGCCGATTTTCGGTGTGCGTTTTTCCCACTCGTTTAAGCTGTCGTCCGCCGCGCTGTCGCGCCGCTCGTCTTGCCAACCTTCCCGCGCAAGGTCGCGCTCTGAATGGCTGGTGACAAAGCAGCGACAAAACCAGCCATTGGGCGGATAAAACGCATCCCAAAAAGCATCGTCATGCCGAAACAACAAACCATGCAAACCACGGAAACCAGGGCGCACCCGATTGTCCAAGCGCGTGTTGTACCGCCACCACGGCCGTGTTTCAACCGAGGCCATGAGCTTATCGTGTCGCGCGGCCGCGAACGCCACCAGCTTATTTTGCCGCAAAATGGTGTTGATGCGGCGGGCGTTGATTTTTTTGCCTATCCCCACGCCGTCGGCATCGAACACCCAACCCTTGCCCCACCAGCCCTTGGCTTCTAGGATGGTTTGAAGGTTTTTGTGCGCATCGCGCATACTGCCACCCGCAATGTACTTGTCCACCTCATTGCGAATGTCTTGCAAGATGTCCAGCTTGGCCATGTGCGCCACGGTGAAGGCTTTTTGGTGCGCCAACGCATCCATTTCACGCCAATCGCCCGTGATGGCATAGCCCTTGCCTCTAAAATACTCAAGGGCTTTTTCAGGGGGCAAATTAAAGGCAAAGGATAAATCAAGCCCCGCCATCATCGACCCCCGTGCCATCGACAGGATTCACCCGCGCCCACAGGTCAGCCACAAAAAACACCCGCGCCAATATGGCTTCCAACTCCGTTGTGTCCATTTTTGGAAACGCTGTCAACAAGGCTTGCGCCACCTCATCGGGGCTTTGCCCGTCATGCACCGCGGCCAGTACAGGCGTGATGAGCGCGGATACGTCCACCAGTGGCAACTGCGCATCAGCCAATGCATCCAATGGGTGCGCTTCGCCTTGGGCGGCTTTAAGTAAAGCATTGTGTACGGCCTTTTGCGTCGCACTCTTTGGCGTGTTTTGCACATCTTTTTGCACTGCCCGCTGCAATACCGCTTCACCCTCGGCGGCCATCGGCACACCCAGCTCTTTATGCACCCAAGCGACAGGAATTTTATCCATGCCCACATCGACCAGCTTACCCAGCGCATCCGCCCACACCGTCACATCGGCGGTATCCACCAAATCAAAAACAAAACGCGGGCAACGGTGGTATTCCACATTATGGCCATTGAGCACCAGCCATGGATAAATCAAATCGCGCGTCAATGTGCCTTGCAATTGCTTGGCATCCGACTTGACCAATTCCGCGCGCACTTCGTTGTGCACCACGCCCAAGGCGTTTGTGCTGGTCTTACCATCGGCTTGCGTGGTCAAGGTGCCACCCAACACCGCTTTAGAAATGGCTTTATCCGCCCAATCGGCCATGGACAAGAATGGATCATGCGCCTTGCTCGCATTGCCCGCCGCCGTCATGAACTCCACTGACATGGTTTCAGGCATGGTCGCGCTGGCGTTGCGCCCCAAGGCCATGACCGCGTTGAATAGGGTTTTCTTTTCTTCAGGGGTTGAACCCACAGGATACTTACCCACGCGCACAGGCAAGCCGTAAGTCTCTAAAAACTCCGCCCAGTCGCCCACCGCAAAATGCTTGAACATATACGGCCACGCCAACACGCGAAACAAACCCGCGCGGGCGACGTAGCCTGTTTTGGACTTGTGCACGTGGCTCATCCAGCCAAACGGGCGCAAGGGCTGCGGCTCGCCATCCTGCGCTTTTAGCAAGAACACTGAGCGCGTGTCTTTGTCCAACGTAAACCAGCTGTGCGGGCGGGCATTGAACTGGCTAATGTGCCACGCATCGCCGATGCGCTGCCACGCCAACTCCACATTGGCGAACCCGTGGCCAATCGCATCCAGCAGGTCGTAACACAAGTCCTCAAAATCGTTCAAATTAAGTAGCATGCTTTGCACCGCTTCGGCCGCTTTTTTCTCAGCCGCTGCGGCATCTTCGGGCGGCATGACCTGCCACCCTAAGCCTTGCACCGCGCGCTTGCGCTTGCTCAATTCCGTGTAAATGTGCGCGTCTTTTTCTTCCATTTCGGCGAAAAAGTTGTGCTGCGCCACCAAGTCGCCATCTTCGGCGGACTTAAACATATTGGCAATCGTCGCGGGCGTGACACGTTTAACCGTTTCAAACACCTTGGGCAAACTGCCATAACTGGCGCGGTCGCTGGTTTGCGCCTCGTCCAAATCCTTAGCGGCCATTGGTTTACCGTGTTGGTCGAGTATCATGTTTTATCTTTCATCACTTTGTTTTGCGGCTCGGCTTACCAAGACGAACGGGCGTCGATCAAACTATCTTCATCCTCAAGGGCTACTAACATGCGCCCCCGTGCGGGTGCGCTGCCAAACTCCATCACGCCCGCACCGCTTTGCACCAATGCCCACAGCATGTGTATGACGTCAGGACCATCATCATGATCTGCTTTCGGAAAATGTCTAAACTGGTCAATTAAAGTTACCTGCGTAGGGTGTAGGCGAATCAAACCATTGGCCATGTGCGGCTGGAGGCTTTCAATGCGCAAACCCTTGTCGGCAACTGGCCTTACCCCTCGAACAGGGACGGCCAAGCCGCGGGCGGCACTTCGCTTCACCAGCTCCATTTTCAAAAACTCTTGAAACTGGACAATCTCGATAGCCCAAAGAACGCACCGATATTCTTGATGTAATGCAATAATCTCTTCGATAATCGCATCGGGCAAACGTTTTTTAATACGCCCCTCAACAACATCAAGAACGCCTGTGAATCGGTTAAATCCACCCACGCCAATTGCAGACGGGTCGCGACCCTGTTTACCCATTGAAGGGTCGCACGCACCATAAAACACCCATTCATCCAAGCGGTTCACCCAAAAATGAATCGCATTGGCAAATATCGCATTTGCACCCTCCGTTGGGTTGTTTTGGTATTCACTGTCAAACGTGTCATGCCCGTCGCGTGCACGGATTTCCATCAAGCGCAGCAGCGGGCGCGCTGCCCAACTGACTACCGAGCCACTGAGCATTGCGGCTTCGTTGGCGGCGTAGAACAAGCCCGCCACCACCGCGCCGTCATTGCGCATCAGCTCCTCCCACTTATCCCACAAGTGCATGTTGTCAGGCCATTTAATCAGCGCCTTGAAGCGTGCAGCCGTCCACATCGGATTGTTTAACGTACGGTTGAGCGCTGAATCATGGTGCAGCACCGTGCCAATCCAAATCACATCAAATTTATTTACCGCGCCACCCAGTGGCATCACGGTTTTTTTCACCCAGCTCTCAGTCTTGTCGCGCTGGTCTGGGTTGCGCACTTGCTCATCATTCTCAACGTCATCTAATACAAACAAATCAGGGCGCAAAGCACCATGACGCAAGCCGCGCAGCTTCTTGCCACTGCCCGCGACTTGAATCTTTGCGCCATTGGCCGTCAGAATTGAACCCGCCTGCCAAACACGCCCTTGACCCACTGCCTCAGGAAAATCCGTTTTAAGCCGTGGGTTATATTCCAGTTCCGCCTTAATCGCCTCAAGCATCGGATAGGCTTGATCAATCGAATCCATTGCGATAACGGCATACTTTTTGCGACCAGTAATGACGCACCACATAACAAACAGCTGCGTCACCATTGTTGATTTCGCCTCACCACGAGGTGCAGCGATGGCCTCGTTGTGGCTGGCCTCGCTCGCAATCACAGCAGGTAGGCGCGCGAACAGGTATTTGTGCAGCTCCGACTTGTGCGGGCTGCTCAGATAATGAGGGAAATAAGTATTGAGAAAGAACTCATACCCGCCCAATGCGTCATTGACGCGCGTGCGACGGGCAGCGCTGGCGGCGGGGTCGATGTCAAAGCCATCGCACTCCGCTTCAATGCGGCGACGGTATTCGGCGGCAAGGGCAGCAATGCCTTTGAGAAATTCGCTATCCTTTGCCATAGATTGCCTCTACTTCTCGCCCAAAAATATCCAACAGGCTCAAGAACCCCTCCAGCAAATCAGGGCGGTTCTTCTGCACGCATTCCGCGAAGCGCTCAATCACATCCAGCGCCACGGCAATGCGGCTGATTTCAGGCAAAACACGACGCGATGACGCGACCATTTTGTTAAAGGCATCGGCCAGCCCAATTATTGCTTGCGCTCGAACAATCGCCGAAATACCATCATTGTTCGTCAATTGATCCATGACAGTGCGATGCTGAACCATGAAGCTCATCAGCACATGGCGCGATGTCTCTTCAATCCCGCCAGCTGTCATCACATAAGCCGCCTTGAGCGTGTCCCAATTGTCACCACTCGCCGCCGCGCTGGACTTCCAACGCCGCGCTGTCGCTACTGGGATGCCGTGTTTATCAGCCGCCGCTTCCATGGGCAATTGCTCGTTGA
>CALMCL010000023.1 GCA_937862905.1 uncultured Burkholderiaceae bacterium
CACTTGGCCTTTTTCAATCTACGAAAATTGCTATTCGTACTTTAATTAACGTTTTCATATTGTATACAGCACAACCCACATGCTTATCCACAGCTTTTGTGGACAATGCACAGCCCAACGTTCATAACCTATTGAAAACACGATGAAGCGATTTTTTTGTGCCCGTTTATGTCCATTTGAATCGTTTATGGCATAAAAACGTTATTTGATTGTTTTTTACACAAACCAAGATAACCCACTGTTTTTCATATGATTTTTATCGTTTATACAGCACCACCCACATATTTATCCACAGTTTATGTGGACATGTGGGTTGGCTGCTGGTTGAAGCAGGCTAAAGACTCTTGACTAACAAGGCTTGGGGCCATAAAAAAACCAGCCGAAGCTGGTTTTTTTAACAGGTGCATTACAGTTTTGGAATACGTAAATTTTGACCTGGGTAGATTTTGTCTGGTGAGCTCAACATGGGTTTGTTGGCTTCAAAAATCACATTGTATTTGTTCGCATCGCCGTATACTTCTTTGGAGATGTGTGACAATGTGTCACCCGATTGAACCATGTGAAATTGTGGCTCTTCAGCTGCAGGTGCTGTCATGTTGTCATTCACGCATGAAACACCGCTGACATTGCCCGCGCACAACAAAATTTTCTCTTTGTCTTCTTGTGTCGCCGCATCACCCGATACGGTGACGGTTGAAGTTGCACCATCAAAAGCCACTGCCAAATTACTTGCGCCCAAACCCATTGAGCTGATGTAATCAAGAATCGCTTGTGAAGCACTTTGATTCGCGGCGGCTGGATCTGCAGCTTGCTCTTCTTCATGTTTGCTGCCAAACAATTTTTGACCTGCTTCTTTTAAGAAACTGAACATACCCATAATGAACTCCTGATAATAAATTCTTCAAATTGTCGCATGCGACAGTCCTTGCAGCTCAATCCTGAACTGCGATGTGAGCATAACACAAAAATAAAAAAGTGAAAGCATGCGCTTTCACTTTTTTACGTGCTTCAACATTAGCAATCTTTAGGAATACTTTAGGAATATGTACGACAGATTGTTAGCAATGGCGGCTTACTTTATGGCTGCCGATGTAACTTGTGCATGGCACCCAATACATACCCAGACAAAGCATAAGCCACAAACAATGCAAACAACATCAATGATGGCTTCATGGTGACTGCCAGCATGATGCCAACAAACAAGAGCAACTTTGGAAAAGTCACCGAGTGGCGAATGTCCATGGCTTTGCCACTATAATAAGGTAAATTTGTGATCATCGAAATGCCCGCAAACAACGTAATCACCAGTGCGCAGTATGGCAAATACGCGTCTTCAATGAACACCCGCTCTTCAGACACCAGCCACACAAAACCGGCGACCAAAGCAGCGGCTGATGGGCTGGGTAAACCTTGAAAATAACGTTTGTCGACGATGCCAATGTTGGCATTGAATCGAGCCAACCGCAATGCCGCGCACACGCAATAAACAAAGGCCACGATCAACCCCAAGCGCCCCAATCCGAGTCCTTTAAGTTGCCACTCATAGACAATCAAGGCGGGCGCAACACCAAACGAGACCATGTCTGCCAAGCTGTCGTATTGCTCACCAAATGCACTTTGGGTGTTGGTCAAACGCGCCACACGGCCGTCCATGCCGTCGAGCACCATTGAGCAAAAAATAGCGATTGCGGCATCACCGAACTCTCCATTCATGGCCTTGATGATGGCAAAAAATGCACAAAACAACGCCGCCGTCGTGAAAGCATTGGGCAGTAAATAGATGCTTTTGTGACGGTGCGCACGAATGATGGGGTCTTGCACGTCATCGTCTTCGCTCACGACACGCAAATGGTTTGGTTTTTCACGTTGATCCATTTGATTCCCTATTTGATGATCCTTTGGTGGCCAATGCAGTAATTTTTTAACCCACGGTTTCAAATCAGTGGGTTTCAATAGAGGCCACGGCCGTAGGCTCAACGAGATTGGTTTGCGCCAACTGAGCCAACACCGTGGTTGAAGCCGAGACCGTATCGCCAATGCTCACGCGTGGAATGGCGTCCAAAGGCAAATACACGTCCACACGCGAACCAAAACGGATAAAGCCATAACGCTCACCGCGTTTGGCTTGATGCCCAACGCCCACGTAGCACAAAATACGGCGGGCAATCAAACCTGCAACTTGTACGCTGGTAACGGTTTGGTTGTCTTTGGTTTTAAGCACCAACGCGTTGCGTTCGTTTTGCTCTGATGCTTTGGCCAAATCGGCATTGAAAAATTGACCTGGGAAATAATGGGCTTTCACCACCTCACCATCCACAGGCATACGGTTTGAATGCACATTGAACACATTCATGAACACCGAAATTTTCAATGCGTCACGATCGGCGTAAATGTCACGGGTTTTCTCAACCACAATCACACGACCATCGGCGGGCGAGAGCACCGCTCCAGCTTGTTGTGGGATGTCACGCGCTGGGTCGCGGAAAAACTGCACAACAAAAGCGGCGATGATGTAAAACGGCAGCGCCCAACCGAAGCCACCCAAGAAATGAATCAATAATGCTAAAAACACCGCAATACCAATGAATGGCCAGCCCTCACGGGCCAAAAGTGGATGCGGATAGTTTGAGTTACCAGACATAGTGTGCTCACAAAAATTGTAATAAGAATAGTCAAAACGGTGATGAGCCCATTTAAAATTCAATTTCAAACATGCATCATCACCGCCCAAGCCATCATTTTACTTCATTTTCGCAGCAATCCAAAGACTTAACTGTATGGTCTGCTTGCTGGGTTCGACAGTCGGCTCTGCAACATCCATTGCCGCTGGTGCGGCAGCAAGCATCGTTTTGGCACGCATGAATTCCATGCCACCACCACCGCCGCAACCACGACTGCCCGTCATGTCAATGTGCGTGATCTGCCATGCATTCGGTTTACCCATGGCTTCAGAAATCGAGCGCAAGCGCATTTGCACATCTTCAAACGCTTGACTGTACAATTTTTGCTGAGCGGCCTTGGCCGCTTCGGGGCTGAGGAAGGTGTTCATGCCATTGATGGTCACACCAGACTCCTGCAACATACTGACCAACGCAGGGACTTCAGATGGATTTTTGCTTTCCAACAGAAAAGATTGTTCAACCGTCCAGTCCTTGCTTTGCCCTTTCGGGGTGTACGATTGATAGGTGTTGTAATTTTGGTTGCTGATGTCAACTTTTGGATAACCGGCTTTGACGAGGCGGATCGCTTCGGTCATTTTTTTGTTCACTTCGTCTGCAGCAATGCGCTTGTCGCGGTTTTCCGCTTTATAGGACACATTGACATTGGCTGAATCTTGCATGATGTCTTGCTGGGCTGATGCGCACAGTTCAACCAATGTGCCATTTTGATTGATGTTGTTGAGCGTTTGGGCATTCGCTGTGCTCGCCTGCACAAACAAACCTGCAAAAGGGAGTGCCAGTAAGCAGTTCTTTAAAATCGGATGCATATTTTTTCCTTTAATCATAGGTTGTGTCGCCAATTTTACAGTGTAATGCGTCAATCACCAGAGGTTTTGTTTTACATTTTTTCGAAGACTCATCGACGTTGTGCGGATTTTTCACTCACATCGTTCAATTCAAATCATCGCAAAATAGGGTTTTACTTTGTACTTTGGCATCAACGGTGCAACACAATGGGCAATAAAAAAGCAGGTACGCTTTGTATAGCGTACCTGCCTTTAAGGCATCAATCAACCGATTCGTTGACGACTTAAAACATCGAACTTAAAACATCATCAAGGATTTGATTAGTTTTTAGTTTGATCCACCAATTTATTGGCTTTGATCCAAGGCATCATTGAACGCAATTGTTCGCCGACTTGTTCGATCGGATGTTGCGCGGTCAAGTGACGGCGTGACACCAAAGTGGGTGCACCGGCTTTGTTTTCGAGGATGAAGCTCTTCGCGTATTCACCAGTTTGGATGTCTTTCAAGCATTGACGCATGGCTTTACGAGATTCTTCGTTGATCACGCGTGGGCCTGTGACGTACTCACCGTATTCAGCGTTGTTTGAAATCGAGTAGTTCATGTTGCCGATGCCACCTTCGTAGATCAAGTCAACGATGAGCTTCAATTCGTGCAAGCATTCGAAGTAAGCCATTTCAGGCGCATAACCCGCTTCTGTCAATGTTTCAAAACCCATTTTCACGAGTTCAACGGCACCACCGCACAATACAGCTTGCTCGCCGAACAAGTCAGTTTCTGTCTCTTCACGGAAAGTGGTTTCGATGATACCCGCACGACCGCCGCCATTGGCACACGCGTATGACAAAGCCACATCACGGGCTGAGCCTGATTTGTCTTGATAAATCGCGACCAAATGAGGTACACCGCCGCCTTGTGCGTAAGTGCCGCGTACAGTATGACCTGGTGCTTTTGGCGCCACCATGATCACGTCCAAATCAGCGCGTGGCACGACTTGGTTGTAGATGATGTTGAAACCGTGGGCAAACGCCAATGTTGCACCTTCTTTGATGTTCGGTGCCACTTCAGTGTTGTACACGTCAGCAATTTGTTCGTCTGGCAACAACATCATCACAACGTCCGCGCCTTTAACCGCTTCAGCCACTTCTTTGACATTCAAACCAGCGTTAACAACTTTATTCCAAGATGCACCACCTTTGCGCAAACCCACGGTGATGTTGCAGCCGCTTTCAGACATGTTCAACGCGTGTGCGTGACCTTGTGAGCCGTAACCAATGATGGTCACTGCTTTACCTTTGATCAAAGACAAATCACAATCTTTATCGTAAAAAACTTTCATTTTTCTTCCTTTTCCCATGATGGGTTTTTATAAAAAATCAATCCAACTTAACAAAAAAACGAGCGGTGTGTGGTTGCTTGGGTCTTTCTGCTTTCACTCGATGCCTTACGGGCTTTGCCCATGAAAAACACCTCATTTAAGCCCAGCAAACAGTAGGTGTTTACTTTTAAATACGCATCATCCGTTCACCACGCCCAATGCCCGAAGCACCTGTGCGCACCGTTTCCAAAATCAACGCACGATCAATCGACTGAATGAAAGCGCTCAGCTTAGCAGAATCACCCGTTAACTCGATCGTGTACGATTTTTCGGTCACATCAACAATTTGGCCGCGGAAAATATCCGCCACACGTTTGATTTCTTCCCGGTCTTTGCCCACTGCGCGCACTTTAACCATCATCAACTCGCGCTCAATGTGTGCGCCATCGGTCAAATCATTGACTTTCACCACCTCAATCAAGCGATTCAATTGTTTGGTGATTTGTTCCAACACATCATCTGAACCTGATGTGACAATGGTCATGCGCGACAAAGACACGTCTTCGGTCGGCGCAACAGACAAGGCTTCAATGTTGTAACCACGCGCTGAAAATAAGCCAACCACGCGCGACAATGCGCCGGGTTCATTTTCGAGCAATACTGAAATAATGCGTCGCATATTACTCTCCTATCTTCATGGCTTGTTCAAGCGTTGGGTGTGCGGGGCGCAGCAGCATTTCGGATAAACCTTTGCCTGCCTGCACCATGGGGTAAACGTTTTCGGTTTGATCGGTTTGGAAATCCATGAACACCAAACGATCTTTCAAAGCCAAAGCTTCGCGAATCGCGCCTTCAACATCTGATTTTTTCTCAATCCGCATGCCCACATGCCCAAAAGCTTCCGCGAGTTTAACGAAGTCAGGCAAGGCATCCATGTAAGAATGTGAATAACGTTTTTCGTAATCCAGCTCTTGCCACTGACGCACCATACCGAGGTAACGGTTGTTCAGACTCAAAACTTTGATCGGCAAATCATACTGTTTACACGTCGACAATTCTTGGATGCACATTTGCACCGAGCCTTCGCCCGTGATGCAGCAAACATCTGCGTCTGGGTATAATTTTTTCACACCCATGGCGTATGGAATCCCAACCCCCATGGTGCCCAAGCCGCCTGAATTCACCCATTTGCGCGGATCATTGAACTTGTAAAACTGTGCCGCCCACATTTGATGCTGACCGACGTCCGAGGTGATGAATGCGTCACCATGGGTCAAGCGGTGCAATGTTTCAATCACGTATTGAGGTTTGACCAACTCGCTTTCGCGATCATAAGCCAAGCAATCGATTGATTTCCACTCGTTGATCTGCGCCCACCACTTGGCCATTTTAGTTGCATCGGCACGCTCTTTGATTTCAGCCAGTTGCGCCAACATGTCGGTCAAGACTTCTTTGACATCACCCACGATGGGCACATCGGCACGCACGCGTTTAGAAATCGACGATGGATCAATGTCAATGTGAATGATTTTACGGTGCACCGAGCCAAAATGTTTGGGGTTGCCAATCACGCGGTCATCAAAACGCGCACCAATTGCAATGATCACGTCCGAATTTTGCATCGCCATATTGGCTTCATACATGCCATGCATGCCCGGCATGCCAAGGTAATTTGGATTGTCCGCACGGCAACCACCCAACCCCATCAAAGTGTTCACGCATGGATAACCCAAAGCATCCACGAATGCATTAAGTTCAGGTGCCGCATTGGCCAAAATCACACCACCACCCGTGTAAATAACGGGTCGCTCTGCGTTAATCAAGTATTGTAATGCTTTACGGATCTGACCCGAATGACCTTTGGTCACTGGATTGTACGAACGCATTTCAACTGTTTCGGGGTATTCAAACTTGCATTTCATATTGGAGACATCTTTTGGGATGTCAATCAACACGGGACCAGGACGACCTGTCCGAGCGATATGAAATGCTTTTTTAATCGTTGTCGCCAGTTGGCGCACGTCTTTGACGAGGAAGTTGTGTTTCACACACGGGCGCGTGATGCCAACCGCATCTGATTCCTGAAATGCATCCTGACCAATCATGCCTGTGGGCACTTGACCAGAAATAATCACCATCGGGATTGAGTCATAATACGCGGTCGCAATGCCCGTGACCGCATTGGTCAATCCTGGGCCACTGGTGACCAATGCCACACCCACCTCGTGACTGGTGCGCGCATACGCATCCGCCGCATGGACAGCCGCTTGCTCATGACGCACAAGGATGTGCTCAATCGCGTTCTGTTGATAAATCGCATCGTAGATGTAAAGTACGGAACCACCGGGATAACCGAAAATGTGTTTAACACCTTCAGCTTGTAAGCTCTGAACAAGTATTTCTGAGCCTGTCAGTTCATTTGACATAAGAATAGTCCTTTCAAGGTCAAATTCCAGCCTTGTCCGCAGATGCACGCTATTTTGCTGTTTGTTGCCTTGATGCACCCTGTGACAATGCACATCAAAAACACCCCCACAACAAACCCATCACGTCATCCAAATGGCCAAGGATTTTTGAGATTGATTGGATGTGAATGCAGTAATTGTGTCACCGATTCACAAACAAGAATTAATTTTTAGAGCAAAGGATGCGGATAGCGCCCAATGTCAAAAATCACAAACCTCAACCTTACCGATTAAATGGAGTGAGGTCAAGTTTTAAAAAAAAACCGTTGCAATTTACACTCACCTAGTCAACAAAAACTAAAAAAGCCATCATCTGATGGCTTTTTTTCTGTTCTCTACATCGTCTACAATCACAAGCAACTGTTATTGAATTAACCCCGTTTTTGTAGTCACGGCTGATTCATCCATAGAATAACGTTTAACGATGCCTTTATCGTCAAACAAAATCGTCAGTGTCTTTTCAGTCCCATGAGCACCCGCAACGAGAATACCAACAAACGGAATAAAATTTGCCGCATCCGCTTGTGTTTTACTAAATGAATATTTATAAACTTCATTCCCTGCGTCAGTAAAATTAACACTCAGCGGCGCGCCAAACATTTGGCGAACCTCAGCTTTGGTCGTTTTACCTTGAATAATCTTAGCACCAACCGTCTGCTCTGTTTCGTTTTTAAGCACCGAATTACCCGTTGAAGCACAACCCGTTAATGCCAAGACACAAACCAAGGGCATAAATATTTTTCTCATTCATTTTCTCCAATTAATTTACACTTTTTCTATGCAACCCAGTCATTATATATAACAACATGTCTTTTGCATAACTAAAGTGCAGAATATCCCAGCGATTTTGAAGCAAACAACCCAAGTCTGTTCTAAAAGTACCGCCTTAATCATTTTCAGAACAAAATATCGTTAATTAAAGTACGAATAGCAATTTTCGTAGATTGAAAAAGGCC
>CALMCL010000024.1 GCA_937862905.1 uncultured Burkholderiaceae bacterium
TGGGTGTGGGCACGACGTTCGGCGAAGCTTTGTACAAGAGCCAATTGGCTGCTTCAACACGTTTACCTGCAAGTGGCCAAGTGTTCATCAGCGTGAAAAACAGCGACAAACCGGCCATGCGTAAAGTGGCGGCACAATTGGTTCAACTCGGTTACACCATTTGCGCCACAGGTGGTACTGCCGAAGACTTGCAAGCCGCTGGTTTCCCTGTGAAGCGTGTGAATAAAGTCAAAGAAGGTCGCCCACACATCGTGGATGCGATGAAAAACGGTGAAGTGGCTTTGGTGTTCACGACTGTGGATGAAACGAAAGATGCGATTGCCGATTCTCGTTCCATTCGCACTACGGCGTTGGCACAACGCATCACGTATCAAACCACGGTGGCGGGTGCAGAGGCTGCGGTTGAAGGCATGAAACATTTGCATGAAATCAAAGTGTATGATTTGCAAGGTTTGCACGCCAGTTTGAACCCATGACCATTGAGTGGCTGGAGCGATAGCTGTGGCTGTCAATCTGACTGCATAAAAAAAGACCAACGGATGTTGGTCTTTTTTTATGGTGAAACCTGTGAAGGATCGATGGCACAGCAGGTTTGTCCTTGCGATTAACTTTGCGTGTTTAGCATGATGCGGAAACAACATCCAATTCATTTTCAATTCATTTCGAATTTGTTTCGAATTGGCGCACAAATCAAAGGGCACCGTGTTCAAACAATGCCACTTTGCTTAAGTGCAACTTTATTGAGTGAGTAAATTGTATTCTCGAATTTCTGTGGCCAAACTGTCTGCTTCTGGGCCGATGATGACTTGAACTGCATGTGTCCCTGGGCGCAATACACCTCGGGCACCCAAACGTTTCAACTCTTGATCGTTGACTTTATCTTTGTCAGCAACAATCAGGCGCAAGCGGGTGGTGCAGGCATCAACTGAGGTCAGATTGGATTTCCCACCCAAAGCGGCCACATAGTCGATGATTCTTTGTTGCTCTTTTGTCGTTTTCGCCTCGCTGACCGCTGTTTGTTCGGTTTGTGCCGAGTGAATGGTGCTGGGTGTTGAGCTTGGAATCGGCTGTGCTGGTACAGCAACAGGGGCTGGAATGGGTGCGCTTGTTTCTGCTGTTGTTGGGGCTTCAACGAGTTCACGTCCTAAAATCATGAGGTTGAATTTTTTAATGGCAAAATTGAACAAGACGTAGTACACCGCGAAGTAGGCAAAACCAATGGGCAGCAACATCCATGCATTTTCACCTTTGCCCATGGACAATAAATAGTCAAATAAACCCGCTGAAAAGCTAAAGCCCAGTCGAACATGTAAAAGGTTCATGATGACCAAAGACAAGCCCGTCAGCACTGCATGAATGCCATACAATACGGGTGCCAAAAACATAAAGGCGAACTCAACGGGCTCAGTCACACCGGTTAAAAAAGAGGTCAGCCCCATGGACAACAGCACACCACCGACCATTTTTTTGTTTTCTGGACGGGCATTGCGGTACATCGCCAAGCAGGCTGCGGGCAAGCCAAACATCATGATGGGGAAAAAGCC
>CALMCL010000025.1 GCA_937862905.1 uncultured Burkholderiaceae bacterium
TTTTTAACCATGCGTTCATGCGCGCCAAAATTGATGAGGCCGCAGGCACAGCAGCGGGTACTTTGGGCATGACGCCACGCAACACACCGCGTTACACCAGCAGCATTTGGACGACTTATAAATTGCCACGCGGCTTTACCGTAGGCGGTGGTGTTGAATTCGTGGGCAAACGTTTTGCCAATGACACCAACACAACGGTGGTCAAAGGTTATACCCGCGTGGATGCCATGGCGGAATACAGCGTGAACAAATGGCTGACGGTGAAATTGAATGTGAAAAACCTGTTCAATCGCAAATATTATGAGGGCGTGTATACCGGTCACGTTTTGCCAGGTACGAGTCGCACGGCTGAAGTGAGTTTGGTGGCGAAGTTTTAAATGACACGCTGATGCACAAGCCTGCGGTTGTTGTTTGTAGCAACCGCAGGTGGGTGTTTTTTTGAATGCTGAGAGTGCAATATGATGTTACATGTCCCCAATGTTTTGAGTGCTGAAGAGCTCAAGTCGTGCCGTGCTTTGGTTGAGCACGCTCAATGGGCTTCGGGTGCCATCACCGCGGGCACACAATCGGGTCAAGTGAAAAATAACCGCCAATTGCCAGAGGATTTGCCAGAAGCCATTGAGGCTCGGGCGATTGTCTTGGCGGCACTGAAGCGCAACGCTTTGTTTTTTAGCGCAGCCTTACCCAAGAAAATTTACCCCCCGTTGTTCAATCGGTACGATGGTGCGGCCAATTCTTTTGGCAATCACATTGACAACGCCGTTCGCGGCAAGGCGCATCCCGATTGGGTGCGCACCGATTTGTCCATGACCTTGTTTCTGACCGATCCACATGAGTATGAGGGTGGTGAATTGGTGGTGGACGATGGTTTTTCAACGCGAGAGATCAAGCTTCCCGCAGGCGACATGATTTTATACCCATCGTCCAGCGTGCATCGGGTTGAGGCCGTCACCCGTGGTTCGCGCATGTGCATGTTCACTTGGTTGGAAAGCATGGTGCGCGGTGAAGAGCAGCGGCGGCTGTTGTTTGACATGGATGTGTCGATGGTGAATTTGCGTGACATGATGCGCCATGCCGGCGAAGCTGAAGATGGAGCGGCCTTGGTGCGCTTGACGGGCTGTTATCACAACCTATTGCGCATGTGGGCAGACACCTGAGTGCGTCGATGATCCACACGTGTCTGCATCAATGGCCCGCTGTGGGCGACTTTTAGAAAGAAAATACACACACATGAAACAGTTTAGTTTAAGTCAAGATGCCGCTTACCTCGTACCTGCTTTGCGTTCACGTGGTTCAAGTTTTGCTTGGCCGACGACTTGGCGGCATAAAGCTGGGGTGGTGCTGGCCGTCATTGCGGTCCATATTGCATTGCTGTGGGCGGCTTTGTGGATGGTCGTGGCTGCACCGCCGGAAGCTTTGCCAATGGCGGAAACGGAAGTGATTCTGGAGCAAATCAGCGCGGACAGCCCCGCACCAATGCCAGTTCCACAGCCGGTGAAACTACAGGAGCGGGTTCCCACACCGGCGCCAACCGCTGCTTTACCACAGCAAAAAATCATGCGTGAAGCCGAGATGACTGAAACCGCCAAGCCTGTTGCCGCCATCAAGCCCACGCCTGTGCTTGATCGGGTGAGGCCTGAGCCGACGCCGACAGTGCAAGAGGCCGCTGCGGCTAGCCCTGCGGTCAAAAGTGTGGCACCCGCACCTGTGGCTGAGGCTGCAAAACCAAGCAACAATGCCAAAGGTGCTGGCGTGGCGTTTAACCCCAAGCCGCCGTACCCCAAGGCTTTGGAGGAGGCGGGCGTGGGCGGTACGGTGGGTTTGTCGATTCAAGTCAACGCAGAGGGTCGAGCGAGCTCGGTCTCAGTGGTGCGCAGCAGTGGTCAACCTGCTTTGGATGCCTCGGCGCGCGATACGGTGCTGAGTCGTTGGAAATTTAAGCCCGCACGAACGGCATCAGGTGATGCCGTGGCCAGTACTTTGGTGCAGTCGATTCGTTTTGTGCCGAATGATTGATGGTGTTGGTTCTAAAACGCATCGATCATCAAGTTGGTGTGAAGTTGGATGCCTGATCCATTGCAAGGAAGTGCCGTTGATGGTGATTGATTGTGGTTCGCTGTGATTGGTTGCGGTTCCTGCACTTGAGTGTTTTTTAATTTATCTTTTATACGGAGTTTTTTGTGAATTCAGCTTTTGGTATCACCCATTTTTGGCAACAAGGCGATGTGGTCATGCGCTTTGTGACTTTGATTTTGCTCCTCATGTCGGTTGCTTCATGGACGGTGATCGGTTTTAAAAGCTGGCGCTTGTGGGCGGTGAGCCGTCAGGCGAACATCGCCAGCAGTCAGTTTTGGCACAGTAAAAATTTGGCGCAAGGTGTGGCTGCTTTGGGTGATGTCAATGCCGCCAATCCTTTCCGTGATCTGGCACAAGATGGTTTGAATGCGGTTGAGCACCATGCCACCAGCCGCGATGACTTGCATGGCGCGCTCAGTGTCAATGAGTGGCTGTCCAGTTGTTTGCGCCGTTCCTTGGATAACAGTGCTGCACGTTTACACAGCGGCTTGTCTGTGTTGGCGTCAATCGGTTCGACCGCACCGTTTGTGGGTTTATTTGGCACCGTGTGGGGCATTTACCATGCGCTGTTGAACATCGGTTCATCGGGGCAAGTGGGCTTGGATCAAGTGGCAGGCCCTGTGGGCGAGGCTTTGATCATGACGGCATTTGGTTTGGCGGTGGCGATTCCTGCGGTGCTCGGTTACAACACGTTGTTGCGCAGCCAAAAAGGGGTGATGGCGAAGCTGAATAATTTTGCACATGATTTGCATGCTTACTTCATCACAGGTTCACGCGTCAGTCAGGTGGTGGCCAGCAATGGCGGCGTGATGCCAGCCAAAACACACTAAGGGGTTGTCATGGCTTTTAATGCAAGAAGTGACGACGATGAGGTGATGTCGGAAATCAACATGACCCCATTGGTCGATGTGATGTTGGTGCTGTTGATTATTTTTATTGTGGCCATGCCGATTGTGCAACATGCGGTCAAATTAAATTTGCCACAAGCCACAACCAAGCCGCAAGACATGAACATTAAGCACATCACTTTGGTGATTGATGCCAATGGGCAAGTGACGTGGGACGGGCGTGTGGTTGATGCCGTGGCCTTGAGTGGCGTTGCGCAAGCGGCGGCGGAGGCCGACAGTCAGGTGCAATTGCATGTGCGGGCGGACAAAGCGACGCCGTATGAAAAGGTCGCGCAAGTGATGGCTGCTGTACAAAATGCAGGTTTGTCTAAAGTGGGGTTAATGACCACGCCGACAAATTAGCGCTTTAATGCGCATTAACTTTGGATATAATTATTGATTTAATTGGAGGGTGTATGCCTTTTTCGCATGTTAAATCAATAATGAGGTTTGTGCATTTTTTACCAGCCGCATACGCATTGGTCTCGGTGCTGAGCTTTGACCGACGGGTACTGTCCGTTTATGGTTTACCCATTGGGCGAGAGTTCTTGAGTGAGTTGCATGCGATAAAAAATAAAGTGAAATACAGTTTGATTCTGTTGTGGTTGACAGGAGGTGCTGTCGTTGTCATGGGCTGTTTGACAACCCCTGACTACCTTGATAATCAAAAATTGTGGTTCAAAGTCAGTGCAGTGTTGATTTTAACGGTGAATGGTTTTTTCATTCACAGGTGCAGTGATCGTTTTAAAGAAGGCATCGTGTTGGCTGAGCTGGATGCCCCAGTGGTACTGGGTTTAAATGCTTTGGGTGTCATCAGTTCTGTGTCGTGGGTGTGGGCTTGTTTTTTGGGCTCTGCGCGTGAGTGGAGTTTTAACATGGCATTTTCTGATATGGCGCTGCTGTATGGGCTGTCGTTGTGTGCAGGGGGATGCGCCTCCTTTTATCTGCATCAAAGGCATGTGCGAAAGTGGTCATAACAATGGCCGATGGTGGATGTGATGCATTCATAAGCAAGTCGTTGTGTTCAGCGACAAGAGTAAATAATACATAAACAATACAGATAGGAAAAATCATGATGAAAAAATTAACCCGTGGTGGTGTGTTGGCGGCGGCTTTGATGTTGTGTGGCGTTGCGCATGCCGAAGATTTAACGGCAAACATTGCCATCAAAGATCACCGTTTTTACCCGAGCGTGATTAAAGTGCCCGCAGGACAAAAAATTAAGCTGGTTTTCACCAACATGGATGCCACACCTGAAGAACCAGAAAGTGCATCCTTGGGGTTTGAGAAGGTCATTGCGGGTGGTGGTCGTGCAACGGTGTTTGTGAAGCCTTTGAAACCGGGTTCATACAGTTTCATTGGTGAGTTTAATCAAGCCACTGCACAAGGTACGGTGTTGGCTCAGTAAATCATGCTCAAATTTTTGTGTGTGACGGGCTTTGAGGCGCATTGAGGCGCATTGATTTTAAGTGAATTAAAGACAGCAAAGAAGAGGGTGTCATGTTTACCACAGGTTTAATTGTTTTTCGAGAAACGCTGGAAGCCGCATTGTTCATTGGCATCATGGCTGCGGCAACGCGCGGGCTGATGGGGCGGTCATGGGCGATTGTGCTTGGTGTTTTAGCTGGTTTGGCGGGTGCTTTTGCCATTGCGGCTCTGACAGAGCGCATCAATGATGCCGCCAATGGCACGGGACAAGAGTGGTTGAATGTGATCGTCTTGGGGCTCGCTTTTGTGATGTTGACATGGCATGTGATGTGGTCAAGCCGCCATGGAAAAGAGTTGGCAGGTCAGGCGAAAACATTGGGAGCCAATGCCAAGTCAGGTAAAAGCTCGATGTGGGCGATTTCAATTGCCATCGCCATGATTGTTTTGCGTGAGGGTGCCGAAACCGTGTTGTTTGTCACGGGGGCTTTGGCCAGCAATGACGCGCCTCCTGCAGTGGTTCAAACGGCACAAGCGCATGTGATTCAGCCCAGTGTGCCTCAAGGGATTTTGGTGCAAGAGGTTGATTTGACCAAATCTGCGCCCAGCGCGGCGATGACTTTGCCGCAGGAAGTGGATTTGACTAAAAAAACACCGTCTGTTCAAGCCGAGCCGCTTTCAGCTCTGCCTCAAACCGTTGATTTAACCCAAACAGCTTCCTCATCGGGTGCAGCCTCTGAACATTCAACTTCAAATGCGGTGTGGAGCGAGTCTGCTCAGGGCGACAGCACATCAGGCGGTTCGGTTGAGCCCATGACCACTCGCGATGTTGTCAGTGGCGGCGTTGCGGGTCTGGGCTTGGGAGCTGTGATTGGCTTGGTGATGTATTTTGGTTTGGCGCGTGTGCCTGTTGGGCGCATGTTCTCGATCACCAATGTGTTTGTGGTGGTTTTGGCCGCGGGCATGATGGGGCAGATTGGCAATAAGCTCGTGCAGGCACAGGTGTTGCCAAGCGGCGCTGACCCCCTGTGGGATTCCTCTCGTTTGATTGAGGCCGACAGTGCTGCGGGCACTTTTTTCCATGCTTTGATGGGCTACGAAGCCCAGCCATCCTTGACGCATGTGGCCTTTTTTGCCGCTGGACTGATCATGATTGTCATGGTGGCGCGTTGGGCGAAGGCTCGGGTCTGATGTTTGTTCGTCAACTCAACCGCACGCGTCACTGCGTGCGGTTTTTTTGCGAATGAACTCACCGCATTGTTTCATTTATGAGAAAGTCATTTGGTATTTGCCCCGTTTATCAATATGTGGTTAAACGTTAAAATTTCACCATGCTTGAGTGTTGGATGAATAAATTTTCACTTGCATGGCATTATTTTTATATAAAGGAAAACAGATGATGAACAGCTCTAAATTGGTGACTTTAGGTCGTGCTTTGATTGCTTTACTTTTTGTTCCAGCGGGTATCTCAAAGATTTTTGGATTTGCGGGCACGGTGGGTTACATCACTTCTGTGGGACTGCCTTTGCCTACCTTGGCTGCGATTGGCGCGATTGTCGTCGAAGTGGGCGCGGGCTTGGCGTTGTTGTTTGGTTATCGCACGCAGTTGGTCGCTTTGATTCTGGCTGCATTCACCTTGGTGGCCGCCGTGGTTTTCCATAACTTTTGGGCGGCACCTGCAGAAATGGCCCAAATGCAGCAAATCATGTTCTTTAAGAATGTGGCCGTTGCCGGTGGCTTGTTGATTTTGTCTGCTTTTTCAAGCACTAAAAACAACTGATTGGGTTTGAATGCGGATGACACGGTGCTTTAAAATAAAGATAAAGCACCCGTAAAAAAGGATGAGCCATGCTCATCCTTTTTTGAATAAAAATAAAAAATTATTTTTTCAAGCTGTCGCGAATTTCACGCAACAACACAACATCTTCAGGGGTTTCTGCGGGTGCTTCTGCTTCTTTTCGAGTGAGTTTGTTCACGGTTTTGATGATCATGAACACCGCAAAGGCCAACAGCAAAAAGTTGATGAATACCGTAATAAAATTGCCATAAGCAAATACCGGTACGCCTGCTTTGGTCAATGCTTCATAAGTGCGTGGCACGCCTGCAGGTGCATCGCCCAGCAACACAAACATATTGCTGAAATCGACTTTGCCGCCAAACAATGCGCTGATGAGGGGCATGATCAAGTCCTTCACCACCGAGTCAATGATTTTACCCATTGCCGCGCCGATGATCACACCAATTGCCAAATCAAGCACGTTGCCTTTGAGTGCGAACTCTTTAAATTCTTTCCACATAATTTACCCCTTTTGATTCAGTTAGAGTTGAAATAGTACTTTTATAAAA
>CALMCL010000026.1 GCA_937862905.1 uncultured Burkholderiaceae bacterium
GCAGGACTTGTGTTGATTCTACTTTTAGATGCCGCCCTTTTAGGGGGTATTACCTGCTGAACTTACTCAACAAATAATTTCTCAAATCTATCCACGGAAATTTAATAACATTCTTAGCACTTTGCGTTCTATCTATAATGAAAACTCCAATGCAGTAAGAACTTTAATTTTAAAATATTTTCCATCGGGAACTAGTGCTTCATTTTTCCAAGGAGGATATTTATTGTGGGTTACGCTCCCTGGAATGATCGACACCAATCGTCTATTTGATGCTGCGCTTGTGAAATATGGCATTTCTTTTGCACCTGGATCTATCTTTTCGTTAAAACAAAAACATCAGAACGCTCTTCGTATTAATTGCTCATCGTTTGGCAAGGCTTTTAATGAGAAGGACATTAAAAACTTAGGTGCACTAGCTCATTCTTTTTTCACCCTAAATGGGACCAATTTGAACCAATAGTTGAATAAAGTGTTGTTGAGTGTTGAGATTTTGTTGCTGTTTGATGGTCTGATGGGCTTTTTTTATTTCAGACTCAAGATTGAAAAGTGCTTTTTCTGCTCTATTAATAATAAGGCCGGCCGTAAGCCGTTGGCTTCTGATTAGCCATGCTAAGGAAGGGGTATTCTGTATCTGCTCATGACCAAAGTTTAAACTTTGGTCATGAATTTGGGTGGGGGAGTCAGCCACCTCATCGCGTTTACGCGCGTGCCATCACGTTGCTTTTACGTTGTCTTTTTTGATTGTGCCAACATCAAACCAAAGCCAATGAACGTGGTGCCGCCGATGCGATTCATCCAGCGCCCGCCTTGACCGTGGCTGAACCAGCGTTTGGCGTTTTGGGCGAAGAACGCGTAAGCGGCGTGTATGCAAAACAGCAGTGCACAAAAAGTACAGACCAATACCATGAACTGTGGGGCATAGTCGCTGGCTGGGTCGATGAATTGCGGGAAAATGGATAAAAAGAACACAATGGCTTTGGGGTTGGAGAACTGCATGAAAAAGCTTTCGATGAACAGGCTTTTGGGCGAGCGTGGTGCTTTTTCATTGTTGTCCAACTCCATGGCAGGTGCGCGCCACAATTTAATGCCGAGGTACACCAGATAAGCTGCACCGATGTATTTGATGACGGTGAATGCGCTGTTGGATGCGGCAAGCAAAGCCCCCAAACTGGTGGCCGATAAGGTGGCGATGCAGAATGTGCCGCTGGCTGTCCCCAAAATGCCAACCAACGCGGGGCGAAGGCCGTAATTCAAGGCATTGGTCAGGGAGCGCAAAACCCCAGGACCTGGGCTGAGAATGGTCAATGTGGCCATGGTAATGAATAGTAAGGATAAATGCATGGGGGGCTTTCGCTCAAAAAAAGGGGGGGAGACTCGTTGTTGATTTTACCTTGGATCTCGTGTGTTTGCCGTTCATCGTTTTTTTATGACAGTCTGATCACACTCTTTTTTCAGCTTTGAGAGCTCCACTTTTAGAAACTCAATCAAATGTTTGACCCGTGCGGGTGGATTGCGTGCTGTGGTGAGGGCGTGGATGGGTACCGTGGGGCTGTGCCAGTCAGGTAAAACTTGAGTGAACGTGCCCCTGCTGATCTCGCATTGCACCAAAACCTCTGGCATCATGGCCACGCCTGCACCTGCTGCGCACAGACCAATGACCACACCCATGTCGTTCGCTTGGAGGTTGCCTTGGATCGGCTGTTCAATGATTTGATTGCCATTGATGAGGGTCAGGTGTGTGCGCTGTGTGTTGGTTTTCAGTTGAACCAAATTACAGTTTTTGAGGTCATCGGGGTGGGTGATGGCGGGTAAGCTGGCGAGATAACCTGGGGTGGCGTACAACTTGCTCGACATGTCAAATAAATGGGATGCATACAGGTTTGAGTCTGCCAGTTCTCCGATGCGAATGGCGACATCAATTTGCTCTTTAATTAAATCCATGCGGCTGGAGTTGAGGTGCAGCTCAATTTTAATATGTGGGTTGAGTTGCAAAAATTGAGTCAGTGGTTGAGCAAGGCTCAGGCGTGCGAAGTCGGCGGGTGTGGTGATGCGAATCACGCCTTGAATGCTGTTGGCAGCGTCCGACAGGTCGTTCACTGCCGATTGCACTGCGTCGAGCGCAGGCAGGAGTTGAGCATAAAACGCTTCACCAGCAGGGGTGAGGCTGACGTTGCGCGTGTTGCGCTTGAATAGCGGCACGTTCAGTTCTTTTTCGAGCAGGGCAATTTTACGGGACAGGGTGGCGACGGGCAGGTCAAGCCGATCGGCGGCGCGGCTGAAGCCGCCTGCATCGGCGACGGCGATGAACAATTGCAGGCTGTCGAGTGAGGCTTGGTTGCTTGAGTGGTTCATGGCGTGTTCCGAAGGGCTGTTTCAAAATTGAGAAAATGAGTGGCCATTTTAGCAATTTATTGAAAAGCATGTTTCGCTCTGTGGGTCGTGGATGTTTTGAGATGCGAATGGGGTTGGGTTCAACTTCAACTGTTCTGCTGTTCAGTATTATTTCAAAATTGATAAAGTCATTTGGTGTTTTGTGGATTTATGTGAGTGCGGGTTGGGCGTACACTGGCGACATTCACACGCGGATGTGTGCACCTTGAATGTGTGTTGTATTTTAATAGAACCTTGGAGTCTCTCATGAAATTAACAATTAAAGCCATTGCCATCACCGCTGCGGTGTTGGGGGCTGTTGTCTCGGCTGTGGCGCATGCAGCACCAGTGAGTAAAGCTGTTCATTCACCTGTTCCTGCTTTGATGAGTGAGTTGGCAAAATATCAGGCGGCTGAAAAAACGACGGATGCCCTTTTGAAAAAATTTGATACATTGGATTTTGATGTGTACACCAACCAAAAATGGGATCGCTTGACTGAAAGCCATGTGAAGGATATTTTGGTGCATTACCCTGATGGTCACACAAGCAAAGGCTTGGCGGCACACATTGATGAGTTGAAACCCATGTTTGTTTTTGCGCCAGACACCAACATTAAAACGCATCCTGTTCGGTTTGGTTCGGGCGAGTGGACGGGCGTGATCGGTGTGATGGAGGGTACTTTCACCAAGCCCATGCCGATTGGTGGGGGGCAAACGATTCCACCAACGGGTAAAGCCTTCAAGTTGGAAATGTCAACCCTTGGTCATTGGACAAAAGATGGGGTGATGGATGAAGAGTATTTGTTTTGGGACAATCAGGCCTTTATGAAGCAAATTGGCTTGGGACAGTAAATATCCACGCACACAAAATGCAGTGCAAAAGTAACAAAACGCAGTGCGAAAGTTTAATCGTACATTTTTAAAAGCAGTCAGTCGAAGCATTTTGATTTGTTGCTCATTGTTTGATGCGGCAAGAGCCGCAAGGAGTTCATCATGTTACAAACCCATTTGTCGCACCAACGGGGTGGTGCAGATCACGGTTGGCTGAAAGCCAAACACAGTTTTTCCTTTTCAAGTTATTACGATCCGAATAACATGGGTTTTGGGCCTTTGCGTGTGATCAATGAGGACCGCATCGCACCATCGATGGGGTTTGGCACACATGGCCATGACAACATGGAAATCATCACGTACATCCTTGATGGTGAATTGTCTCACCGCGACAGCATGGGCAATCAGGAAAAAATCCCTGCGGGTGAGGTGCAAAAAATGAGTGCGGGCAGCGGTGTGCGCCATTCCGAATTCAACTCATCGGATGCGAGTGAGGCCCATTTGCTGCAAATTTGGATTGAACCCAATGTGCATGGGATTGCACCTGAATACGAACAATACCCTTTGAGTGATTTGCCTCAGGCCGATGGCTGGCGCGTGATTGCGGCCCCTCAGGGCGAGTGGCGCGGTGCGACGGGTGCGATGCGCTTGTATCAAGATGCGGCTTTATTAAATGCCCGAGAAATGGATGGTGCACGTGAGCGCAGTTATGAGTTGGGTGACAAACGTGCGGCCTATGTGCATGTCGCGCTGGGCTCTGCCACTGTGAATGGCGTGGCATTGCAAGCAGGTGATGCACTTAAAATTTGGGATGAGCCCAAGGTTGAGGTGGAGTTGGCTGAACAGGCGCAAGTGCTTTTGTTTGACTTGCCAAAAGATTGAGGCGTTGAGAGATGTGGGTGAATGGATCAATGGTGTTTAAGCTGTGTCCGTGCTGCTTGGTTGATTGCCGCACATGAAGTGACTGTGCATGTGAAGTGGTTGTGCATATATTCTTTACAAAAAAGTGAGGCTCATTTATGAAAA
Organism: uncultured Burkholderiaceae bacterium; assembly: GCA_937862905.1. GTDB lineage: Bacteria > Pseudomonadota > Gammaproteobacteria > Burkholderiales > Burkholderiaceae > Hydromonas. Next base: position 4,228 of record CALMCL010000026.1, read on the forward strand.
AAATACACCCCAGACACACCCCCTTATTGCAAACGTTGTTCATGTCATGTTTCATGGCTTTGTTGATGTCAGGCTTGATCACAGCCATTAATCAAGGTGTGAATGAGCATTACATGTCACAGTGGATGCATGCGTACAGCATTGCTTGGCCCATTGCATTTGGTTTGATGTTTGTGCTGCGGCCTTTGGTGTGGCGCATTGTTGGGCTATTGGTGGATGTGCCTGAAAAATAAATGTGGATGTGTGAGTCGAGTGGCAGAACATCCACAAACTATCCGACATTTGGGTTTAGTATGGCTGGCATGTCTATGGTGTCACCCGTTACTGCTGTAGGGAAGTGATGAAAGTCCTTCTCTTTTTTACCACGCCATTTGGCGTGGTTTTTTTATGCGAGCAAAGATGTGCATGGCCGTTGCAATCAAGCCCACCGTGTGCATTTATTGTGCACCATCAGCATGGATGGAAGGTGGGCTTACCGATGTTTGGGCATGGTTGAAGCATGCGGCCGGATGTGTTTCGGGTATGTTTCCTCTTCGCCTTGTGGCATAATGGACTCCATTATTTGAACCCATCAATAGGTGAAAACATGAGCACAACCCCCTTTTTTGAAGACATACAAGCCGTCAACGTGATGGCTTTTCATGATGCTGCATTGGCACGTGACGATTTTACAAGCAGCCCCCGTCAGTTTTCTGAAGGGGTGTGGGCGTGGATTGAGGCCAATCATTTCAACAATGCATCGCTGTGGGCGGAGGAAGATTTGGCGCGTCGGACAACGGTCAGTGGCGATGAAATTGCACAAAATAAACGCCACATTGACGGTTTCAATCAGGCGCGCAATGATGCGACCGAGCGTGTCGATGAGGAAATCCTTGTGCGCATGAAGCCCGTGAGTGCGTTTCAAAACAGTGGCGCGCGTTTGAACAGCGAAACAGCCGGTGCAATGATTGACCGCATGTCGATCATGAGCTTAAAAATCAAAGCCATGCGGGCACAAACAGTGCGCACAGACGTGGACGCGGCACACATTGAAAAATGCGCTGAAAAGCTCAATACATTGCTGGAACAACGCGCCGACTTGGGGGCGTGTTTGAATGGGTTGCTGGCTGACATGCAAGCAGGTCATGCATACTACAAAATTTACCGCCAGTTCAAAATGTACAATGACAAAACACTCAATCCAGAATTGGTGAAAGAGCAAGCACGTTGATTCGGGAGGTGGTGTGGTGCGGATGCATGAGGTTGTTCGCATGACAATCAACATGAATCGCAAACGAATGGTGCGTGGATGCACACGAGGGCATTGATTTGAAAATTTTATTGGTCAAAACCAGCTCAATGGGGGACTTGGTGCACGCCTTGCCAGCGGTCAGCGACATCGCTCGCGCCTACCCAAACGCGCAAATTGATTGGCTCGCAGAGCGGCCTTTTGATGCGATTGCACGTTTGCACCCTGCTGTTCATAACGTCATTCCTGTGGCGTGGCGCAAATGGCGAAAATCGTTGTGGCGCACAGAAACACGGCAAGTGATGAATGATTTTTGGCACAAATTACGTGCCGAAACCTATGATGTGGTCATTGATTTGCAAGGCTTGGTCAAGAGCGCCGCAATGACTCGCATGGCCAGACTCTCAGCGGTGGCACCGATTGATTGTGGTGCGTTGCACCCACAATTGGGCTACTGTGGTTACGATGCCGCCAGCGTGCGTGAGCCTTTGGCGGCGCGTGCTTATCAGCACCGTTTTGCTGTGTCACGGCAGGACACGTCGGTCTCGCGCAATCGCCAACTGAGTGCGGCGGCTTTGGGTTATGCGCTGGAGGCTGTGGTTGATTTTGGTTTGCAAGGGTTGGCCGTCCCGAGTGATTGGTCTTTTCTGACTAAAACGGGTGTGTCAAATGTTCGACCCATTGAACCGCCATGGGTTTCTTTGATTCATGGCGCCAGCCGCGATGAGAAATTATGGGAGGTGTCGCATTGGGTTCAACTGATGGTGCATTTGGCCGCTCAAGGACAACGCAGTTTACTGCTTTGGGGCAGTGATGCGGAGCGTGTGCGCAGTGAACAGCTGTATGATGCTGCGGTGAATGCGGGTGTGGCAACCGATCTGCTGCCGATTGTGCCTCCTTTTTTAACGATTGCACAGGTGGCGCAGTGCTTGGCTGTCAGCCGTGCTGTGGTGGGTTTGGACAGCGGTTTTACCCATTTGGCAGCAGCCTTGGCGCGCCCAACGGTTGGCATTTATGCAGATTTTGACCCACAGCTGGCCGCATTGATGGGGGTGAATTATTGTGTTGGCTTGGGTGGAGTGGGCACACCACCGACGGCAGATGCAGTGATTGAGCAGTTGATGTGGGCGCAGGCGTTTGATGCGGAGCACCGTCACCGCTGGCAGGGTGAGTTGCCTGACATCGCTTTGTCGCCGATGAGCAGTGCGCAGGCGGTGTTGCATCACATGCGCTTTGAAGGGTAGGCTGGCGGATGGATGCTTTGATTTTATGGGCGTACAGTGCACTGCTGTTTTGTTTACAGCCCCTTGGGCAAATCTATTTGCTGTGGCGTGCGCGCAAACAGCCAGAATACGCTCGCCACTGGGGTGAGCGTTTTGCTTTTTACTTCAAAAAACGGATTGCGCCCGCGTCGCGGCGGGTGTGGGTGCATGCGGTGTCTTTGGGTGAAACACGTGCTGCGTTGCCATTGATTGAAGCGTTGTACGCGGCTGAACCAGATGTTCATGTGATTTTGACCCACACCACGCCGACCGGGCGGGCTGCTGGCCAGTCCTTGTTTGCGACACAGCTTGCCGATGGGCGCATGACGCAGGTGTATGTGCCGTATGATTTGTATACCGCAGTGGCTCGATTCTTTCGGACTTTTGCCCCGACCGATGTGTGGGTGATGGAGACTGAGGTGTGGCCCAACATGGTGGCTGCTGCAAATCGGCGGGGGGTACGCATCAGTTTGGTGAATGGGCGTTTATCAGATAAATCATTGAAACAGACGTTAAAGTTGTCGCGTTTGATGGGGGCGGCTTACCGTGGGTTTTATCGCATTTGTGCTCAAACTGAGGCGGATGCCGCGCGTTATGTTCAGGCTGGTGCCGCTGCGGCGCAGCTCGTGGTCACAGGGAATCTAAAGTTTGACATGAAAGCGCCAGTCGATCAGGTTGATCAAGGCCTTTTGCTTAAGCAGCTTTTGGGGGGGCGTTCTGTGGTGGTGCTGTCGTCGACACGTGAAGGCGAGGAGGCCTTGTGGTTGGCATCATTGCCCCTGTCGAACCCTGCTTTTCCGCGCGACATTCAATGGTGGGTCGTGCCACGACATCCACAGCGGTTTGATGATGTGGAACGCCTATTAACCGATGCGGGTTTTTTGGGTGAGCGTTTGGTGCGTAAAAGTGAGTTGGATGCCTTGCCTGAGGCGGCACGTCAAGCATGCATGCAGGCGGCACAGGTGGTCTTGGGTGACACGATGGGGCATATGTTTGAGTATTACGCCTTGGCTGATGTGGTGATGATGGGCGGGGCATGGATGCCTTTTGGCGGGCAAAATTTTCTTGAGCCCTTATCGATCGGTAAGCCTACGGTCATCGGCGCGCACACTTATAATTTTGCCCAGGCGGCAGCCGATGCACAGGCTGCAGGGGCTTTGGTGCAATGTGAGGACATGCAGCAAGGTCTGGAAGCGGCCGTGAATCTGTTGGCGCATGAGGCGCTATACTCTCAACAACAGGCGCGTGCGATTGATTTTTGTGCCATGCATCAAGGGGCGGTGGCCAAGACATTGAGATGCCTTTTGTAAAGCGGTCACGCCAATAAAAAACTGAGCCATGTGCTCAGTTTTTTATTGGAAGCCCCTGATGCCAATCAGAGCCTGCATGCCAGCCCATTTATTTCTTGTTGGCTTTGCTGATGGCAATGTTCAATTGCTTCAGTTTGCGGTACAAGTGGGTGCGCTCCAGCCCCGTTTTTTCTGCAACACGGGTGATGTTGGCATTTTCTTGTTGCAGATGGTATTCGAAATAAATGCGTTCAAAACAGTCGCGAGCCTCACGTAAAGGCAGTTCCAAGCTGAGTTTGGATAGTTCGAGGGCACTCGGGCTCAAGCTGGGGGGCAGGCTGATGGCCATGCCCGCTTCAGTTGTTGGACTCGTTTCACTTGGATTGTGTGGGATGGGGGTTGTCGTGGGGGTGCTGTCTGCGGGAGCATGGGTTTTGGGGGCAGTTTGCCCTGTGCCCATCTGTTGATTGACCACTTTGTTGATGTCGGGTGGGGTTGAACGCAGCAGGCCTTGCTGCACGGTGTGCAGTAGTTTTTGTAAAGTGATGGGTTTTTCAAGGAAATCCAAAGCGCCGATGCGCGTGGCTTCAACGGCTGTGTCGATGCTGGCATGGCCGCTCATCATGACGACAGGCATGGTCAGTTGACCATTGAGCGCCCATTCTTTAAGAAGGGTAACGCCATCGGTGTCAGGCATCCAAATGTCCAGCAGCACCAGATCTGGGCGGCTTTTATTGCGTGCCGCTCGAGCCTGAGTGGCATTTTCGGCGAGCATGACGACATGCCCCTCATCATACAAAATTTCAGAGAGCAGTTCGCGGATGCCCATTTCGTCGTCGACAACCAGAATATTTGCCATTTAACAGTCCATCTTTCACGGTTTGTGGGTGGGTGGTGCTGGAAGCTTGCAATGAGTTTACTGTTGTTGTTAAATCAACTGTGGGGTGTGGCTGGTACGCAAACCCGTGTTGTCATTTTGCACCACATTTAGAAACAGTATATCAATTTGTGCACCTAAAATCTCGATTTGTCCATCATTTTTTGTGTGGTTCTTGACGCTGATTTTTCCATGATGGGCATCGATGATTTTTTTAACCACAGGTAAGCCAAGTCCCGTGCCAGTGCTTTTGGTGGTGTTGTAGGGTTCGAACATGCGCGAAAGGATTTTCGGGCTGAATCCTGTGCCGTGATCACGAATGGTTAAGTTGACGGCGTGAGTCGTGAGTAAACTGTCATTTTGCAGGTCAACGCGGCGTGTTTCAATTTCAACCCGTGGAAACGTGCTTTCTGGATGGGCTTCAATTGCGTTTTTAATCAGGTTGTGCAGCACTTGGCGCAGCTGTTGGGCATCGGCCAAAATCAAGGGCAAATGCTCGGCATAATGTGCGCTGACGTGGTATTTCATGCCTTCGCCGCTTTCGTACAAGACCAAAATTTCTTGCAGCAATTCATTCAAGCTCATGGGCGCAAAAGCAATCTCAGGCGCGCGAGCATAATCGCGGAACTCATCGGCCATGTTTTGTAGGGCGGTCACTTGATTGACGATGGTGCGTGTGCTGCGCTCCAGCAGGTTTTGATCGGTGGCGTCAAGTTTGTCATGCAGCTTCATGTTCAAACGCTCTGCTGACAGTTGAATGGGGGTGAGGGGGTTTTTGATTTCATGAGCCAATCGACGCGCCACTTCGCCCCATGCCAATGTGCGTTGAGCGGAAATGATGGGTGAAATGTCATCGCAGACCAAAACGATGCTGTGTTCTCCATCTTCTGCAATGAAGCGTGAACCTTGTACTGAAACGGTCAGGTCGTCGGTGTGTTGGGCACTGTCGAAGGTGATGCTTTGCTGCACACGCCAGTTGTTTGTCGTTGGATTGTGGTTGGCTTGGGTGGTGATGGCCGCCTGAATCGGTTCAAACAGCGATGAGAGGGCATCAATGTGTGCCATGTGTTGACCGACCCAAGGGCTGAGATCGGTTTGAAACATGCGTGATGCGCTGCGATTGAATGATTCCAGCACGAAGTCATTGTCAAACACCAACACCCCTGAGGACAGGTTGTCAAGCACGGCCTCGGAGTAGGCTTTGGCTGCTTCGAGTTCTTTTTGATTGTGATGCAGTGAAGCTTGTGTGACATTGAGTTGTTGCGCCATGTCGCCAAATGAATCCACCAGTTGCATCAGTTCATCCGAGCCTTTGACGCGTTGTGGTACGAGGGCATAATGCCCAGTGGCCACCATGCGTGTGGCTTGAGCCAGCCATAAAATTGGCTGGATCATCCGATTGGCAATCAAAAAGGCAGCGGCCAACGCGGCCAGCATGGTTAAAAAAAGTGTGATGGACAGGGTGACACGGTACAAATTGCGCAAGCTGTTGCGCGATGATTCGGTGGCTTGATAGTCACGCAAGCCGTTTTGAATGTCGTTGACCTTTTGGGCAAAATTGGCCGGCATGGTGCGTTGTGCATACAAGAAGCGTGCCTGCCCTGTGGCATTGGGGATTTCTTTCAAGGCGTGAATGATGGGGGGTTGGGGTGGGGCATTGTTGACCGCATTGTCACTGCTTGCTTCACTGTCTTGGGCGTCAGATTCATCCTCCACCTGTGTCCAGCCTTCACGTGCTTTGAGCAGCGTGTCGGGCGTGAATCGGGGCGCGGGGATGTCGGCAATGGGGGTGTCGCTGGCGGTTTCTGCATTATGTTGCCACAGCACCGCGCCATTTTTATCGACTGCGCCAACGGCTTGTAATCGATAGGCTTTTAGCCATTCATTGGCACGGGCAACGGACTCATGATCGAGGTTTTGCCCTTTGACCTCAATGCTGAGGCGAGCCAAATTGTCACGTGTTTGATCGCTCGCACGTGCCAAGCCTTCACGGCCAAAATTCAACCCCGCTTCTAAAGCGGCATTCAATTTAAGGTTGAACCATGTGTCGATGGTGCGCGACACGAACATGGTTGAAATCAGATACAGCAAGATGCTGGGAATGATGCCAAGTAAGGCAAAGGATAGGGCAAAACGGGTCAGTAAGCGGGTGCCAAACACGTTGTTGCGAAAACGCCGCCACAGCCATGTGGCTAAAATACCAAGTAACGTCAACATGACGACAATGGTGCCGACATTCAGCCCCAACAAGAGCGCATATTGGCTTTGGAAATCTGAATTGCTCCGTGTGGCCAATGCGAGTCCAACCAGCAAGGCCGTGCCCAACACCATGGTGCCAATCAGGAAACGTTTGAGGTGTTTATTCATAATGCATGATGAGCCATTCAGGCAAGAGACAGGTTTGTTTGAATCACAACATTCAATCAAGTACGTTGTTTAAGCAAATCCCTTGGTTTAAAAGCCCGTGGCTTGTGGGCGCACAAACCCAGATCAAGTCATGCTGGATCAATGCATGGCTTTTAACGGGGGGTGAAGTTAAAGCGATACCAGCCCGAATTCAACCCCCAGCCCTGTTGCGTCAAGGAGTTCAGCTGATAGGTGCGTGGTAATTTGGATGTGTTGAGCGACATGCGAATGGCGGCATCGTATTGCTCTCCGGATGTGTATTGGTTACTGCCCAGCACGCGCCATTGATTTGGGCGTGAGGCGAACAGAATGCACTCACTCAGTGTGTTGAATCGGTATTGATCTGCATCTGCGGCCACTCGGTACTGTTGGGTCAAGCTGTTGTATGAGATGCGGTAGTCGCGGCGAGCCGAAACGACGTCCTCATTCGCCCAATACCAGCGCGGGCGAGACAACTCAAAATCAACGGTGAAAGTGATCGGTGTGCCATGATTGATGGCGTCTTGCAGCTGTTGTGGCATTGAAAAACGGAAATCTGCATTCACTGAATAACCGCCATCACTCATGCGGCTGAGCGTGGCGTACTGGGGGGTGATGGCGGCTTGTGCGGGTCTGGACAGGATGAGTGTGGCACACACCAAAACCAAGGCTGCACAGATGCGTTGCCAACGCCGTGCGAATGTTGATTTGAGGGGTGTGTGGACAATTAACATGCAAGGATCCGTGGTTGATTCATCATGGGTGAATGTAAATGGATGTCAATCCGATGTTTTGGTCAAAACCGCATAATAAAAGCCATCGTGATTGAGCGTTTCTGTGGCGGTCGGAAGCAGTTGACCTGTGCCATGTGTCAATGGTGCCATTTGGGGCGGCTGAATTCGTTGGGCGTTGGGCGTGTGCGATAAAAAAGCTTCAATGACCTGTTCGCCCTCTTCTGGGAAAATCGAACAGGTGCAATACAGCAAGCGCCCACCGACGGCGACGGTTTTCCACATTGTACGCAACAGTTGGGCTTGTTGTCTCGCTAAACCATCTAAATCGTTGGCTTCACGCAACCAGCGGATGTCTGGATGGCGACGAACAATGCCGCTGGCCGAGCAAGGGGCATCGAGCAGAACGCGATCGAACGTCACACGATCCCACCATTGATGGGCATTGTTGGCATCGGTAACGATGATGTTGGCTTGCAAACCAAGGCGTTGTAAATTGTCTTCAATGCGAGCCGCGCGCTGTCCATCCTTTTCAATCGCCGTCAACTGCACGTCATAACGCTCAAGGATGTGGCAGGTCTTGCCTCCGGGCGCAGCGCATGCATCCAGCACGCGCATGCCATTGCTCACGTCGAGTAAATCAGCGGCCAATTGTGCCCCTGCATCCTGCACAGACACGCCACCATCGGCAAAAGCAGGCAAGTCCATGACATTACACGGCTTGTCAAGGATGACGGCGTCTGCACTGAGCGCAGGCATGACGTGTGCCACAAGTTCATCTTCTTTGATGTAATCAATGTATTCAGCCGCCGTGCCGCGCGATGCATTGACGCGCAAGGTCATGGGCGGGTGTGAGTTGCCAACAGTTAGGATGCGTTGCCAGTCATCGGGGTAATGGTGTTTGACCGCATTGATCCACCAGCGTGGATAGTTCCATGTGGCGACTTCATCGGTCAGTGCATCGGCTTGCCATTGCTCGCGTTCGCGTAAGAATCGACGCAAAATCGCATTCACCAAGCCTTTGGCATGTGGTTTCATGTTGGTAGCGGCTTCGACGGCCTGATCAACCAGTACAAATTCACTTTCATGCTCAAAGGCCAATTGGGTCAAGCTGACTGCCATCAAGGCTTGCAACCACGGCCCTGGTGGGTTGCTGACTGCGCGATCGATCCAGAATTGCGTTGTGCCCCAATGGCGCATGGCATCAAAGCACAGGCGTTGTACGTTGGCGCGTGCACCTTCAGCCATGTCGATGGCTGCCAATGCATGTTGCATGGAGTAGCCTTGTTTGACCGCCATCACGATGTGGGCAGCCATGGCCAATTGATAGGCCAAAGTGGTGCCAGCTAAATTATAAACACGGACATCCTCTAAGTGCATGCGCTCCTCATGGCCATCGGACGTGGTTTTGATGTGTTGGGGGGCGCTTTGAGGTTTGTAAGGTTTTCTCTTGAATGGAGGGCGTGCTTTAGGAGGGCGTGAATCTTGGGTCATGGTGTTTGTCTTAAAATGGTCAAACCGAAGAATACCAAATAAATCGGTGAGATGATATAGGGGGCTGAATTTAGGATGGGTGGAGGCCTTGATTGGCAAAATATCTGTCCCTTAAGTCTTTCGTTGGTTTTAAATGTTGCGCTGCACCTTTAATCCATCCCCATTTAAACGCATTTTGCGCCATTAAATGCATTGACATCGCGCAAGGCACGCGGTTAAACTGTGCCTTCAATTGGTGCGTAAGCCTTGTGTCATCTGGGTTTGCGGGGTTTTTTATTGCGAGCTTTTAGCGTCAATCGACGATTTTGCGATATTATTTTCTGGCTGGTTTGGCGATTAACAGTGAAAGTTTATTGCCTTTTGAAAATTTATGTGGAAAGTGACGATATTTAATTGTCTCAAGTGGATTGTGTTGAATATTGTTGTATTTTTAAGGACAGGCATGACAATTTTAGGTATTGCAGGCATTCAAATGCCTGTATCAGCAACAGCAGATAACATTGACATGATGGAGCGTTACGTGGCTCATGTGCGGAAGCGCTTTCCGTGGGTGAGTGTGATGGTGTTTTCAGAGTTATGTGTTTTTGGTTCGCATCCTGCGCATGCGCAACCGATGCCTGGTGAGGCAGAACAACGTTTACAGGCGATTGCAGCAAAATATCGGATGTGGTTGATTCCAGGATCCATGTTTGAACAATTGGATGGTCATATTTACAACACCGCATCTGTGATTTCACCTGATGGCGTGGTGGTTGAGCGTTATCGCAAGATGTTTCCATTTTTCCCCTATGAGCAAGGCATCACGCCAGGTGATCGTTTTGTGGTGTTTGACATTCCAAATGTGGGCCGGATTGGTTTGTCCATTTGTTATGACATGTGGTTTCCAGAAACGACCCGTACTTTGGCGGCGATGGGGGCTGAGGTGATCATTCACCCAACGATGACGGACACCATTGACCGTGAGGTTGAGTTGGCGATGTGCCGTGCGGCGGCCGCTCAAAATCAAGTGTACTTTTTTGATGTCAACGGTGTGGGCGATGGTGGTGTCGGTCAATCATGTGTGGTTGATTGTTCGGGCTATGTGGTGCATCAAGCATCGACCATGCCTGAAATCATGGCGGTACAGGTTGATCTGGGTAAAGTGCGGCGCGAGCGTGAAACAGGCTTGCGGGGATTGGGGCAGGTGCTCAAATCTTTCCGTGATCGCCCAGTGGAGTTCAATGTGTATAACCGTGTCGCCTCTGTGGACGATTATTTATACACGTTGGGGCCTTTGAAAAAACCAGGTCGCAATTTAAATGATGGGGTGAGTGAGGATGAGGGGGGTGACCCTCTGAATATAACCATGGAAATCAGTGGTCCCATGGGGTGATTGGTGGTTCTGGACGTGCGTTAAATTTTAACGTGCGTTTTTTATATCAAAAATAATAACATATTCACACAAAGGAACTGAGATGAGCAAAGTAAAAACACCCTCGCTGTCTCTCAATCGCTATCGCAGCGTTTGGGAGATGCGCGACGATGGTTGGATTGTGCTGACGGATGGCATGGGGCGTTTGATGGACATGAAGCCTGAGCATGCGGCTTTTGAAAAACAACGGGCGTCTGTGGAGGCCGCATTGATGTTGTTGGCACCGATTGAGGGTTATTGGGCCTTCCCTGGACGCCATCTATTCAATGACATCATTCGTTGGTTTGAAGAAGGCGATTACATTCGTGCCCACAAAGCGGTGCGCCGCATCAACCGCATGTTGTCAGATAAAACCTATCGCCACCGTCCATTTAATGTAGATGAAGCTGCTGAAGACATTGACATTGTCAAAGAAGAAGAAGCTGAGCGTGAAGCGCAAATCAATCAACCTTATTTCGAGGTTTTGGTGGTCGGTGATTTGACGGCAGATGAGCACAACGCCTTGCGTGAGCGCATCATTCGATCGCGCCGTAAAGATGACCCATTCATCTATGATGTGGTGGTTGCACCGACATTTGAAGATGCGATGATTGCAACGTTGTTCAACTTCAATTTACAAGCAACCATCATTCGCCATCAGTTCCCATTCAAGTCAGAGTACCAACTTGATTTTGTGCGCAATATGCTGGGTGGCTTGGATGCAGAACACGCCGAGCGCCTGCCTGAGTCAGAGCGTGGCATTTTGTTGGGCAAACACATTCATAATTTGCGTCCAGAAATGGATTTGTATTTGGTCACAGACGTGTCTGCGGCTGAAGTGGGTGCAAAAGTGGGTGACGTGTTTAAACGTGTGTTCTTCCGCGATGAGGATGACACTGAGCTGTACACCTCGATTCACCGAGGTGTGGGTGAACGTTTCCGTACGCCTTTTTTCAATGCCTTAAAAGAATACTCGCGTCAGCCGACGGGTGTGTTCCACGCCTTGCCGATTTCTCGTGCCAAATCCATCATGAATTCGAGCTGGATTCAAGACATGGCGCAGTTTTATGGCATGAATGTGTTCATGGCAGAAACCTCAGCGACCAGCGGCGGTTTAGACTCGTTGCTTGAACCAGTGGGCCCGCTTAAACTCGCGCAAGAGTATGCTGCGCGTGCGTTCGGTGCAAAGAAAACTTTTTTCGCCACCAACGGCACATCCACGGCCAACAAAATCGTTGTGCAGGCGATTGTCAAACCCGACGACATCGTCATTGTCGATCGCAATTGCCACAAATCGCACCATTACGGCATGGTGTTGGCGGGTGCTCATGTGGCTTACCTCGATTCATATCCGCTCAATGAATATTCAATGTACGGCGCGGTGCCGATCAAAGAACTCAAACGCACCTTGTTGCACTACAAGAAAGCCGGCACGCTCGATCGCGTGCGCATGGTGTTGTTGACCAACTGCACTTTTGATGGCGTGGTGTACAACGTTGAACGGGTGATGGAAGAATGCTTGGCGATCAAACCTGACCTCGTGTTTTTATGGGATGAAGCATGGTTTGCATTTGCCCGTTTCCACCCAACGTACCGTCATCGCACGGCAATGGCGACAGCGGCCATGCTCAAAGCCAAGTTCAAAGACCCCGCATACATCAAGCAATACGCGGCTTTCACTGAAAAATTCACCGAAGCCGACTGGAACGATGAAGAAAAAGTGCTCAATACCCGTTTGATGCCCAATCCAGAATTGGCGCGGGTGCGTGTCTATGCGACGCATTCAACGCATAAAACCTTAACTTCATTGCGTCAAGGGTCAATGATTCATGTGTGGGATCAGGATTTCAAGGATAAAACCGAGGAGGCTTTCCATGAAGCGTACATGACCCACACCTCGACTTCACCGAACTACCAGATTTTGGCTTCGTTGGATGTTGGTCGTCGTCAAGTCGAGTTGGAAGGTTACGAACTGGTGCAGCGCCAAATTGATTTGGCCATGACCTTGCGTGAGCGCGTGGCGTCGCACCCATTGTTGAGAAAATATTTTTCCTTCCTTAAAGTGGCGGACATGATTCCTGAGGAGTACCGCAGCTCAGGCGTGGAGGCCTACTTCTGTGCTGAAAAAGGTTGGGCGGACATGGAGAGTGCCTGGATACATGACGAGTTCGCACTGGACCCATCGCGTTTGACATTGGTGATTGGTGCCACGGGCATTGATGGCGACACGTTTAAAAATGCGTATTTAATGAACAAATATGGCATCCAAATCAATAAAACCAGCCGCAATTCGGTGTTGTTCATGACCAACATCGGTACCACCCGTTCATCGGTTGCCTATTTGATTGAAGTCTTGGTGAAAATTGCTCAAGAGATTGACGAGCGTGTTGAAGACATGAGTCATGTTGAAAAACGCATTCACGACAAGCGTGTGAAATCGCTGACTGAAGACTTGCCGCCGTTGCCTGATTTTTCACGTTTTCATCCAGCATTCCAGCACAGCACCAAACAAACGGCGCTGTTGCAAGAAAAGGCGGAGAAAAAGGGTCAAAAAGTCAAAGACAGCAAAGTTGCAAAAGTTGATGGCAAACTGATTGTGACACCCGATGGCAATATTCGCCGTCCGTTTTTCCTGTCGTACGATGAGGAAAATTGCGAGTATTTCCACTTTGCTGAATTGCATGCAGAGATCAAAAAAGGCCGTGACGTGGTTTCGGCCATGTTTGTGATTCCTTATCCACCGGGCTTCCCAATCTTGGTGCCCGGGCAAGTCATCAGCCAAGAAATCGTATCGTTCATGGAGGCTCTTGATGTCAAGGAAATTCATGGTTATCGTCCCGAGTTGGGCTTCAGGGTGTTCACCGAGCAAGCATTGCAAACGGTGATTCAGCCTGGCGAATAAAAGCAATGTAGGTCATACAGGGAAAGCAGAGGCTTGCTTTTCTTGTGCTTTTGACACAATGAGCAATGAGTTGACCCCTTGTCTCGCCAAAGGGGTGTTAGTCAACGTAGGGTCATCAAAACAATTTAAAAAAACACACACAAGGAGACATAAAATGCAAAGCATGCAAACCATTCGCAACGTATCTGATTTGAACTTGTTTTTTCACCGCAACGAAAAACCGATTTACTTCATCAGCGCAACCAATTTCAACCTGATGGGCATTGACCGCTGGGTACGTAAGTTTCGCTACATCAACTACATCGACTGTTTTGATGGCCGCCATCCCAATGTGTTCGTGCCACCGAAGCTTCCGCATGAAGAGTTTGAATCGATTGAAGACATCAACAATTACCTGCTCCAACACAAGGCCGTGATTGACTACATCGAGCGCAATGGTGGTGACCCCGCTGCGGTGTTCCTGATGTTTGATGAAAAAACGGAGGAGCTGTGCAAAGAGCTGAACATGGATTTGTGGTTCCCTTCAGCGCAGTTGCGCACGCGTTGCGACAATAAAATGGAGACAGTGCGCATTGGCAACAAAGCAGGCGTGCCATCTGTGCCCAATGCCTTGGTTAAAGTCGACAGCTATGAGCATTTGATGAAAATATCGGAAGAGTACGGCTTGAGCGAACACATGGTGGTACAAACCGCTTTTGGTGATTCGGGACACACGACTTTTTTCATCAGCAACAAAGATGATTTTGACAAGCATGCAGAGGACATCATCAAGGATCCTGAAGTCAAAGTCATGAAACGCATCAATTGCCGCGGGGCAACACTGGAGGCGGTCGCCACTCGTTCAGGCACATTGGTTGGGCCTTTGCTCACCGAAGTGGTTGGTGCGGCCGAGTTGACGCCTTATAAAGGAGGCTGGTGTGGCAATGAGGTGTTTGCGGGTGCCTTTTCTGAAGAAGTGCGCACAAAAGCACGTGAAATGGCGATGAAATTTGGTGATCAGTTGCTCGAAGAAGGCTATCGTGGTTACTTTGACCTCGATTTCTTGATCGACAAAGACACCAATGAAGTGTATTTGGGTGAGCTTAATCCACGCATTTGTGGCGCATCACCGATGACCAACCACGCCGCTTTCGCATACGCTGATGCACCTTTGTTTTTATTCCACTTGATGGAGTTCTCTGGCGTGCCATATGAGCTCGATACCAAGGCTTTGAATGCACGTTGGGCTGAGCCACAATTCATTGACAGCTGGAGTCAAGTGGTGATTAAACACGTTGAAAACACAGTGGATGTGGTCACTCACGCGCCGCCATCGGGCATTTATCGCATGTCAGAAGATGGTGCTGTGTCGTATCATCGTTTTGATTACAACCGTCAAGCGATCGATTCTGAACGTGAGGCCTTCTTCCAGCGCATCACGGGACCTGGTGATTACCGTTACGAAGGCGCGGATTTGGGTATTTTGATCACCCGCGGCCGTTCGATGAACGATGATTTTCGTTTGAACCTGCGTGCGCGCGATTGGATTGGCGGCATTAAGAAAGGTGAATTAAACTACGAAAGGCAATTTTCAAAAAGATTCGAGCTAAGCGCTT
>CALMCL010000027.1 GCA_937862905.1 uncultured Burkholderiaceae bacterium
CACCAGCTCCATCAAGCAGCGCTGCGTAATTTGCTTTTGAAATAATGCATTTAAAATGAATGTTTCACTTCGTGGATACTGCATAGACGGTGTTTAATATTTTAGGAATATTTTTTTCACGGGGTTAAATCTCTTTTATGTGATTAGAAAAAATATTGTTATGGCTGGTTTTATGGTCATTTTATGGTTTTTTTCTAATAATGAAAGTTCGGCTTGTGTGTTTATGCGTAAAATGAATGAATTTTACAAATAAACAGCAAGCCTTTATTTTTTACTGAGTAACACCATGAACGACTCTTTGTTCCGTCCAGAGGCTGTCGAGCGATCGAAGTCCAAACCTTTAAGCAGTATTTTGCTCATCCAGCCTGTGGCTGTGAATGTTTTGACTGTGCTTTCGTTGTTGATTGGATTGGCCTTGTTGGCTTTTTTGATTTTTGGCACTTATACAAAAAAAGAACGTGTGACTGGTGTTTTATTGCCCAATTTGGGACTGGTGCGGGTGGCGGCACCTCAGATGGGGACGGTGATCAAACGCGAGGTGACAGAAGGACGAGCCGTTAAGCGCGGTGATGTCTTATATCGTATTTCAAGTGATCGAGCTGTGGGCTCTGAGGTGGAAGGGCAATTGGCGTCGAATCAGTCGGAGTTGAAGCGTCAATCGTTGGAAGAGCAGCTCAATCGACAAAACAGCATGAATGAAATCAGTTCGTTGCAATCTGCACAAAAAATTTCAGCTTTACAACAACAACTGGCGCAAATCAACAACGAATTGTCTATTTATAACGAACAGCTGCGCATCGCCAATGATGTGTATAAACGCAACCAAGCTTTGGTTGAAGAGGGTTTTATTTCCTCAGCGGTGCTTGAGGACAAGCGCAACAACTACCTCAACCAATTGAACAATCAAAAGCGCTTGATGCGCGAAAAAACCAGCATTCAACAACAGCTGTCTGCTGCGAAGACTGAGTTGCAGGATGCCAAGCTCAAAGGGGACAATCAAAATGCATCGATTACCCAAAGCATCACAGACAATGAGACCCAGCGCGAATTGCTGGTCTTGGCTCCGATCGATGGTGTGGCCTCAGCGATTCAGGCCGACGTGGGGCAGGTGGTGAATGCCAACACAGTGCTTTTAAGCATTGTTCCAAAAGATGCCCAGCTGGAGGCAAATGTGTATTTAAGCAGCCGTGCCATTGGCTTTATTAAAGAGGGTAACCGTGTGTTGTTGCGTTATCAAGCATTTCCTTATCAAAAATTTGGCCAGCATGAAGGTGAAGTGATCTCGATTTCCAAGGTGGCCCTCACAAACAACGAGTTGATTGAGGCGGGTATATTGAAGGCCACAGAACCGATGTATCGGGTGAAAATCAAACCTTCATCGCAAACGATCATGGCGTATGGTCAACAAGAGGCTTTGCAGCCGAGCATGCAACTTGAAGCCGATGTGTTGATGGATACGCGCCGTTTGTATGAATGGTTGTTTGAGCCTTTATTTAGCATCACGGGGCGTTTAATGGGTTCTAAAGTATGAGTGTTTTTGAGCAATTGAGTTTTTTTGGCGAGCCGCGTTTGCCTGTTGTGCTGCAAACTGAAAATGCAGAATGTGGTTTGGCGTGCATGGCCATGGTGTCGTCTTACCATGGCTTTGTCACGGATTTGTCCTCTTTGCGGGCACGTTTCAGCATTTCTACCCGTGGTGTCAGTTTGGATGATTTGATGGGCATGTCTGAGCGGATGAACATGGATGCGCAGGCCATGCGTTTGGAACTGGATGAACTGGATCAGTTGCCAACGCCTTGCATTTTGCATTGGGACATGAACCATTTTGTTGTCCTAAAAAAGGTCAAGGGCAATAAAGTTGAAATTCATGACCCCGCACGCGGGCACGTGGTTTTGAGCATGGATGAGGTGAGTGGGCATTTCACAGGCGTGGCCTTGGTGGTAACGCCCAACATCCGGTTTGAGCACAAAACAGAAAAACAAAGTGTCAAATTAAGCCAATTGGTTGGGCAGGTGCAGGGCTTAAAAAGCTCATTATTGAAGATTTTTGGCTTGGCCGTTGTGCTGGAATTGTTTGCTTTGCTCATGCCTTTGCTGAATCAATTGGTTCTGGATCAGGTTTTGGTGTCCCAAGACCGAGAATTGTTGACGATTTTGGGCATTGGCTTTTTATTGTTGACCGTGACTCAAGTATTGATCAAATTGCTGCGCAGTTGGGCGGTGATTTACATGAGCACCACATTTAATTTGCAGTGGGCGAGTAATGTCTTCAGCCATTTGATCCGTTTGCCTGTGAGTTGGTTTGAGAGGCGACATTTGGGGGACGTGATTTCACGTTTTCATTCGGTCAATGGCATTGAAAAGCTCATCACAACTCAACTGGTTGAAGCGGTGCTGGACGGTTTAATGACCGTTGGCACTTTGGCCATGATGCTGTTTTATAGCCCCAGATTGGCCATGGTGGCTGTGCTGGCATTGCTGTTGTACATCGTCTTGCGTTGGTTCCACTATTCGCACTTGCGTTTGGAAACTGAAAATCAAATGGTGTTTTCATCCAAGGTTGAAAGTTTTTTGATTGAAACACTGCGCGGCATTCAAAGCATCAAATTATTCAATGCGTTGACGGAGCGGAAATCGCACTGGTTCAACTTGGAAGTGGATCGACGCAATGCCGATTTAAAAATTCAGAAAGTTCAAATGATCAGCCAAGCGTTTAATGGTTTGATTTTTGGAATTGAAGCCATTGTCATCATGTGGTTGGGGGCAAGTTTGGTGATGGATGGGGCTTTGTCTGTTGGTATGCTGTTTGCAGTGCTGTCGTATAAAGCTCAATTCTCATCGCGAGCCGCAAATTTGGTTGATCAATACATCGCGCTGCGCATGATGCGGGTACAAACCGAGCGTTTGGCGGACATTGTGTTAACCGAGCGTGAAGACACCCATGCCAAAGTCAGTGGTTCTTTGAAGCTAAAACCAACCATTGAGTTGCGCAATGTGTCCTTTCGTTATGACGATCAATCGGCATGGGTTCTGAAAGGTTGCTCATTCACCATTCATGAGGGTGAGTCTGTTGCGATCGTGGGGCCATCGGGGTGTGGCAAGACCACATTGGTTAAAATTTTACTTGGCTTGCTCAAGCCGCAAGAAGGGGAAGTGCTTTATGGTGGGCTGGACATCAATAAAATGGGTCTGGACAATTACCGTGAGCGTGTGGCGACAGTCATGCAAGATGACAGTTTATTTGCAGGTTCTATTCTAGAAAACATCACCTTTTTTTCTCGTACACCCAGTGTTGAACGCGCTGAAGAGGCGGCTCATTTGGCCGCTCTGCACGATGACATTGTGGGCATGCCGATGGCGTACAACACGTTGATTGGTGACATGGGCACGTCGTTGTCGGGGGGGCAAAAGCAGCGTTTGTTGTTGGCACGCGCTTTGTACCGCCAACCTGAGGTGTTGTTGCTGGATGAGGCCACCAGTCATTTGGATGGTGGCAATGAAATGAAGGTCAATGAGGCGGTGAGCCGATTGGATTTAACTCGAATTTTTGTGGCACACCGGGAAAGCACCATTCGCATGGCACAACGCGTCATTCAACTGGATCACGGGCAGGTGCTTTAATCGGTTGTGCCTTGTGGAGGAAAATGGGGAGGCTGTGATTGTCACGCGCGTCCCCATAAATAATGGCTCAATGACCCCCACCCAGCAATCTCACTCAAGCCACACCATTTTTACAGATTTAAGCTTGCTTTTCGATTTGACGCAGCACTCGAAAGCACAGCACGCCTGCAAGTACGCCAAA
>CALMCL010000028.1 GCA_937862905.1 uncultured Burkholderiaceae bacterium
GATTTTGGGCGGGGGATCAGCGCTCAGATTCATCCAGAATAAATGTGCCCGAGGTGACAACGAGTCCAAAAAAAGCCAAACATTTGTTTGGCTTTTTTTGGGTTTGATGTTTTAAATCAGAACAACTTGGTGCTGATCCACCACGAGATGGCGGCAATAAATGCAGAGGCTGGAATGGTGAAAATCCATGCCCAAACGATATTACTGGCAATGCCCCAATTCACAGAGGAGAAACGACGGGTCGAGCCGACGCCGACGATGGCGCCCGTGATGGTGTGTGTGGTTGAAACCGGGATACCCAAAGCAGTGGCTGTGAATAAGGTGATGGCACCACCTGTTTCAGCACAAAAACCGCCGACTGGTTTCAGTTTGGTCAGCTTTTGGCCCATGGTTTTGACAATGCGCCAACCGCCAAATAACGTGCCTAATGCAATCGCGGCGAAGCAGCTGTAACCGACCCAAGCGGGTAAAGCATCATTTTTACCGATGATGCCGCTGGCAATTAACAACAACCAAATGATGCCCATGGTTTTTTGTGCATCATTGCCACCATGTCCAAGGCTGTATGCTGCAGCGGATACCAATTGCAAGCGGCGGAACAAGCGATCCACGCGTGCAGGTGAGCTGCGGTAAAAAATCCACGAGACCGCGACCATTAAAATCGACCCTAAGAAAAAACCAAGTGCTGGTGCAACAAAAATAAACAGTACCGTTTGAATGATCTTTTCGCTTAACAGTGCGCCAACACCTGCTTTGGCAACCGCTGCACCAATCAATCCACCCATCAAAGCGTGTGAAGAGGATGATGGAATGCCGAAATACCAGGTCACCACATTCCACACGATGGCACCCGCCAGTGCGCCAAAAATGACGTACTGGTCGACGATGGAACCTTCAATGATGCCTTTACCAATGGAGGCTGCGACGGTGTGTGGTAACACATAAAAGGCAATGAAGTTGAATGTGGCTGCCATAATGACAGCGTGTTGCGGTTTCATCACACCTGTTGACACGACCGTTGCAATTGAGTTGGCTGAATCGTGAAAGCCATTCATGAAGTCAAAAATTAACGCAAGGATGACCAAAATGATCACCACCTGCATGCTGATGTGCATTGTTCCCATGATAACGCCTATAAAATATTAAATAATGAGGTGAGTGGGATCAAGCGTTTTCGACAACAATGCCTTGAATGATGTTGGCGACATCTTCACACTTGTCTGTGATCGATTCCAGCATTTCATAAACTGCTTTATACTTGATTAAACTTTTGACATCTTCCTCTTCACGGAATAGTTTTGACATTGCGCTGCGTAAAATACGGTCGCCATCGGATTCTAAACGTTCAATTTCAGACGAAATTTTGAGAATTTCACCAGCGCTTTTCATGTTGTCCAGTAAGCCAACTGCGGTTTGAACGCGTTCACAGCATGCCACGCCGATGGCTGCAAGCTGTTTCGCTTCGTTTGTGCTGTTGGTGACGTAATACAAAGAGACTGTTTCAGCAACGTCTTCCATCAAGTCGATCACATCGTCCATGGTGGTTGAGAGTTTCAACATGACGTCACGATCAAGCGGTGTGATGAATGTTTTGTGTAATAAATCTACAGTTTCGTAAGTGATGCGATCGGCGCGTTTTTCATTGTCTTTGATCACGCTCATGTAACGGTCCGTGTTTTCCAAGTCATTGAATAAATTGACAATTTCTTTTGAAGTGGTAACCAAAAGTTCAGCGTGTTGGTTAAATAAATCAAAAAATTTGCCTTCTTTAGGCATGAGGCGGTTGAACATAATGCGTCCTTTTTTATGGGCGAGGGTGGTCTGATTGTGAATTAAGGCATGAAAAATATCCTTAATTCGATATTTTACTACATTATTTCAATTTGATGAATTTATATGGATGGGCGAAAACATGAGGATGTTCGTCGATTGATGTTTAAATTGATAGCTTGAGGCAGGACTTTTGACTTATATAAGATATTTGTTATTTTTATTAAACAAACATCTTGTGCACTGCAAAAAAAGTCGCTAATATGCGTCACAAAGCATTTTTCTTAAATAGGGTGTTTTACTTGGCTTTGAAAATTGCATGCGATCGTTCTTTTTTGTTGTATTTTTTGTCAGATAGGTGTCAAACAGATGGCTCATGATGTCCATTTTAAAGTAACCGACGAGGTGCGCCGCGCAAGATTGCGCTGGCGAGCAAAGCGTGGCTTGTTAGAAAATGATATTTTTATGACGCGTTTTTTTGATGCGCATGAACATGATTTGACCGATGAGCAGGTGTATGGTTTGGACTTGTTGTTGGATTTGCCCGACAATGATTTGTATGAGCTGATTATGGGTCGTAAAACATTATCTGAAGTTGATCCTGCTGAACATGTGATGTCTGAGGAAGAAATGGTATTGGCAGATACCGTTTTGACCTTATTAAAAAGCATTTAAGCCGTAATCATAAATGGCACATTTTAAATTTTTAAATTACAGGAGAGCTGCACCATGAGTACCAATCCCCAAACCGCTACGCTATCGTTCTCTGACGGCTCGCCTTCAGTTGAATTGCCTATTTATGAGGGCACAATCGGCCCTGATGTCATTGACATCCGCAAATTATATGCCCAAACCGGCCGGTTCACCTTTGACCCTGGCTTCATGTCAACTGCGGCATGTAATTCAACCATCACTTACATTGATGGTGATAAAGGTGAATTGCTTTACCGTGGTTACCCAATTGAGCAGTTGGCAGAAGAGTGTGACTTTTTGGAAGTCGCTTATTTGCTGTTGAACGGTGAGTTGCCCACAGCTGAGCAAAGAGACGATTTTGTGAATCGCAAAATCATTCGCCACACCATGGTGCACGAACAAATGAAGCAGTTTTTTAATAGCTTCCGTCGTGATGCCCACCCAATGGCGGTATTGACTGCTGCAGTGGGTGCAATGAGCGCTTTTTATCATGATTCGACAGACATCACCGATGCAAAAAGCCGTGAGATTTCAGCAATTCGTTTGATCGCCAAATTGCCTACTTTGGTGGCAATGGCGTACAAGTACTCAATCGGTCAACCATTCATGTACCCAAAAAATGACTTGTCATATTCTGGTAATTTCCTGCGCATGATGTTTGCCGTGCCAGCGGAAGAATATGTGGTCAATCCGGTGCTTGAGCGCGCAGTTGATCGTATTTTCATTTTGCATGCAGACCATGAGCAAAATGCCTCGACATCAACCGTTCGTTTGGCGGGCTCATCAGGTACAAATCCATTTGCTGCCATTGCGGCTGGTGTGGCTTGCTTGTGGGGACCTGCGCACGGTGGTGCAAACGAAGCTGCATTGAAAATGTTGGAAGAAATTGGTCATGTTGACAATGTTCCTGCTTTCATCGAGAAAGTGAAAGACAAAAACTCAGAAGTACGTTTGATGGGTTTTGGTCATCGTGTGTACAAAAACTATGACCCGCGTGCAAAACTGATGCGTGAAACGTGCTATGAAGTATTGGCAGAGTTGGGTTTGCAAGAAGATCCGTTGTTCAAGTTGGCAATGGAGTTGGAGCGCATTGCATTGTCTGATGATTATTTCATCAGCCGCAAGTTGTATCCAAACGTTGATTTTTACTCTGGCATTGTTCAACGTGCGTTGGGTATCCCCACCGATTTGTTCACAGGTATTTTTGCTCTGGCTCGTACAGTGGGTTGGATTGCACAATGGAATGAGATGATTGCTGATCCCGATCAAAAAATTGGTCGCCCTCGTCAATTGTTCGTGGGTTCGCCTAAACGTGATGTGCCTAAAATGTCTACACGTTAATTTTTCATTTCAGTTTCAATAAGTGATGCCAAAAAAGGCTTTGCATTATGCAAAGCCTTTTTTTATGGTTGTGTGCGATGCCTCATGCGCGCAAAGGTCACTGTTTTTGGGGTTTCATTTTCACTTAACCCAGACGTGTTATTTTTAATCCTTTATCGAATATTTGATCAAAGGTGTGTCGAATGAATGCTATTGAACAATTCAATCAAGGTGTGTTCTTGATCATCAATGCACGTCCCAATCCAGAAGTGTGGATGCTAAATCTTGCGCGGTTCTTGGCACATTATGCGTCTTATGCCATCCCAGTCATTTTGTTGTATGCGTGGTTGTATGGTGAGCGTTCCGCAAGGGCGCGCGTTGTCATGGCTTATTTGACTGTGTTGCTGGCGATGGGCATTAACCTATTGATTGCCCATATGTGGTTTCATCCACGTCCGTTCATGATCGACTTGGGGACAAATTTCATGAAACATGGACCCGATGCTTCTTTTCCAAGCGATCACATGACAACGGCGAGTGCGGTGGCATGGGTGTATGTGTTGGCGCGGCAGAAGGTTTTGGGGCTGTTTTTCGTATTGTTGGCGTTGACTGTGGGTTGGGCGCGCATTTATTTGGGGGTGCATTTTCCATTGGATATCGTCGGTTCAATGGTGGTGGCCTTGGGTGCGGCATGCTGTATTAAAGCGCTGTGGCCAAAAATAGGTGATGGGGTGATGTTCCGTTTGGAACAACTTTATCGTACACTGTTGGCTGTGCCGATTCGGCGTGGCTGGGTGCGTGATTAAGAGCGCACATCTCTTTTTATTAA